>NZ_SOHF01000037.1:0-200768 GCF_004404045.1 Cryobacterium sp. Hh11
CCAAGTCACCACGAATTGGAAGCAAGCCCTCAGCCAGCTCGTGATGATTTACCCCGACCGAATCAACCCCCACCTCTAACCAATTCCCAACACTTACACAAAAGATTTGACAGGCTCTCGGACTGCAAAGCCTTGAATTTAGCCCACTCGACCGGGCCATGCTCGGCAGTGCCAGCCTCCGGGTGTTCCTCTTTCCAGAGGCGAACCCAATTGCCCAGCGTCCCCTCGACCACACCGATCTCGGGTGCCACTTGAGGGATCGGCCGGCGCGATGAAATGACCAGCTCCACGGCCTCGGCCCGGAACTCGGCATTGAACTTGCGACGATTAGTCATGAAACAGATTCTCCTTACCTCTGTCTCAATTCACTGTGCGGACGCAAAACTCGACGCACACACCCCCAAACGCTGACATGGGTCATACTCAATACAATAACCACAAGTCAAAAATGAACCTGACCAGCACCTTTACAACTCTAACCCGAGACACCCCGGAAACTCACGCTGGGCCATCGGGTCCTGAGCTCGTAGCTATGTTCCTGGGCGGCATTACACCGGCGGACGATCCGTTGGCCAATCCTCTTTACGCTGACTTCGCAGGTTTCCCCCGTCTCTATATCAACGTGGGTTCGGGAGAGGCGCTGCTTGACGACGCCCGCCGACTCCATGAACGTGCACTCGCTGCCGGGGTCGATTCAACGCTCAGCCAAGTTGCCGGCATGCAGCATGTTTTCCCCATCCTGGCCGGGCGGGCGACGGAAGCCGACGAGGAGCTCAAACGACTCGCGCAATGGTTTTCAGGAAGAAGACGATTGACAGGTTGAAATATCTACATCAGGATATGAATCATACAAACGATTGGTACATCTCAATGGTGAGAGCATATTAACTTCTCTTCGTGGTGGGCCACCAGCTATGAGGAGAAACTCATGACGTTCGAACTGCCTGACACCTTTGCGATCGTCGGAGCGGGCCCTGCCGGCCTCGTCACCGCCCGCGCATTCCTCAACTATGGGCTCAAGATTGAAATCCTCGAGCGCCACAGCCGTATCGGCGGAATCTGGGACAAAAGCAACCCCGGATCTCCTGTCTACGATAGCTGTCATTTCATCTCTAGTCGCGACTACGGGGGATTCATCGGCTACCCCATGCCCTCGACCTACCCCCTGTATCCCAAGTGGCACCAGATACGTGACTATGTTCGGGGCTTTGCCGATACATTCGGTCTGACTGCGTTTATCCGGACCGATTCAGACGTTGTCAGTGCCGTGCCAGTGGACACCGACGTCGGCCGATACTGGTCGATCACGCTGGGCTCCGGTGAGACGCGAAACTACCGAGGCGTCGTTAGCGCAACGGGAGGTCAGTGGGTTCCGGTCATTCCCAAGTTCTCCGGGTCCGAACGGTTCACCGGCACCATCATGCACAGCTCGGAGTACGACGACATCGATGTCTTCCGAGGCAAGAAAGTGCTGGTCGTCGGCGCCGGCAATAGCGGCGTTGACATCGCAGCGGACGCGGCGTTCATGGCGGAGAAAGCTGTTCTCTCGACCCGTCGGGGATATTGGTTCCTCCCCAAGCTCGCCTACGGCGTCCCGGTGGGAGACCTCTTGCAGGGAAACATCCCCGATGAGAAACTGCCCGCTGAACTTGTCGGGCTGGATTCAGCGGGAATCATTCAGAAAGTCCTGGACGCCGTCGTGGGTGACGTCACAAACTACGGTCTGCCCGCACCGGATCACCCATTGGGCGCGACGCACCCCATCACCAACTTCCAGGTACTGCACGCTCTGGCGCACGGCTTGCTCTCCTATCGCCCCAATATTCAGGAGATCACTCCAACCGGGGTGATATTCGAGGACGGCAGCTTCGAAGCGATCGACGTCATCGTCTTTTCAACGGGATACGACAACAGCATTCCCTGGCTGCCCGAAGGAATGCTCGAGTATGAAGAGGGGCAGCCGAAGTTCCTGCTCGGGGCACTCGTCGACAACGTGGAGGGACTGTACGGCGCGGGAGTGTTGCACTTCGCGGGCAACACCTACCCGGTCTTCGATCAGCTCGTTCAGCTTGCGGCGGCAGACGCGAAGGCACTATTATCCGGCGAAAATGAAGCTCGTCTCAAGGAATTACGGGCGTCATATCGGCCCAGCTTCAAGCACAACGGTACGTTCCTGGATGTGCGGCGCAACGCGAATCATGTCGATATAGAGGCTGTCAACACCTATCTCAAAGAACTGGAAGAGGACTTCGGGGTTCCCGTCCCCTATTTCAACACTCCGGACTTCTATGTATAAGTTCGACGGACGGCCCGTCGAGCCTGGGCTCTCGAAGGTGGCACGCGCATGAACCGGGCTCTGCCGATTCTCGACTGGGCTTTCTCACAACCGGACAAGGCATGCCTGGTCACCGATGAACGTTCCTACAGCTACCGCGAAGTCAGCCTCGCGATCCAACAGGTCGCGGCCAGCCTCATGAGCGCTGTCGGCATCGGGACGCGCGTGGGCCTGTTCATCGACAGCACGCCGAACTTCATCGTCTATCAACACGCGGTTTTCTATCTTGGTGGAATCGTGATGCCCCTGAATCGGGCGTTGACGGAGCCGGAAGTTGTCGAAGTCGTGACACTCGTCGGTCTGACGATCGTCGTAAGCGATACGCCGGTAGAGCTTCCTGACGGCGCAACAAACATCGTCGTCGCGGGGGAGTTCGATGTGCCGCCGCCGGGTGCCGTGATCCCCACCCCTGCCGTTCTTCAGCCTGACGCTGGCGCCTGCCTCCTGCAGACATCGGGGTCGACCGGCCGTCCCAAGGGCGTGCTCCTATCCATGGGAAACCTCAGCTCCAACTATGACGCGACCTATCGTTGGATAGGCATCGGCAAGGAAGATCGCATTCTGCTCACCCTTCCGGTCTTCAACACCTACGCGCTGAACCAGGGCATTAATATGATGGCGATGACCGGTGCCACGCTGCGCTTGGTTCGTCGCTTTTCACCCGAGCGTCTGCAAGAAGTAATGAATGAATTCCTGCCCACATTCATCCCTCTCGTCCCCACCATGGTGACGCGCCTGCATCAAGCCGGCGTGCGCTTTGACGGTGACGTGCGGGTGGGTATCGGCGCCGCTGCGTCGCCGTCTCAAATCTCAGCCGATGCATGGTCGGTGTTTCCCAGAGCCCATATTTACTTCGGCTATGGATTGACGGAGGCCACCGCGATCGTCAGTACGAACCACGTGGGCACGAAAGAGAACAACACCGGGGACTATCTCTCAGCGGGCGCAGTCGTACCGGGCGTGCGGGTCACGATCCGGGACCCATCCGGTGAAGACGCCCGCGGCGAAGTTCTGGTTTGGGGTCGAGCCGTGTTCAGCGACTACGTGGGGACTGCTGAGCCGCGCCCCGTCGAAGATGGATGGTTGCTCACGGGGGATATCGGTCTCTTCGATGAGAAAAGACGATTGCACATCGTCGACCGAAAGCGGGAGTTGATCATTCGCGGTGGACAGAACATCTACCCCGGTGAGATCGAACGCGTCCTGTCGTCCCATCCAGCCGTGAGCGAGGCCGCAGCAGTCGCCCGCGCTGATGCCGACTTCGGCGAAGTCCCTGTTGTGTACGTCGTGCTGCGTCGCGGGGAGAACGTCTCCGGCGCTGAACTCCTGACGTGGGCGGCGGCCCGGCTTGCACCGTTCAAGGTGCCGGAGGATGTTTTCGTCATCGATGTGATGCCGAAGACTCCCACCGGCAAGATTCGCAAATTGGATCTGCGCCGAGGCAGGGAAGTGGAGAACGCCGTCAGCTGAGGGGAGAGCCCACTGCGGCCAGCAGGGCGACAACTTCTGGGGGCATGACGCCCGTGGTCGCAGGCCGGGCCAAGGCGAAGATCAACGGGCAGGACTGGTAGGCCGCTGCGAGCCCCTCCATCAGCCAGGTGGGGGACTGCGCGGCGGCGAAGCGGATGGGGCCGCCCAGCGCTTTGGGAAATGCGAAACCTGCTGTCATCACCACGTCGATGTCGCTGGCGCGCTGAGCAACGCCGCTCGCGAGAACTTCTGCGGCTCCGACCAGCATGGAGGAGATGATGCGCTGTTGGATCTCGGCCGATGTGAAAAAGCGAGGCGTGATGCACTGGGCGGCTCGGCTTTCCGCGATGACCTTCGCGGTGTTTTCACTGGGTATTCCCCGTTTCGCCCCATCGGGATAGGTGTACCAGCCCTCGCCCGTCTTGGTGCCCAGATGGCCTTGTTCGCAGAGAGAATCGGCGATGGTCACGTAACGTTCGAGCGGATTTCGAGAGCTGCTCAGACGTTTTCTTCGCGCCCAGGCGATGTCGAGGCCGGACATATCCGACACGGCGAAAACGCCGATGGGGAGGCCGAGATCCACCATGGCAGCGTCGACGTCCTGAGGTGTGGCGCCCTCTTCGACAAGGAATTCTGCCTGCGCTCGGTAGTCCGTGTAAATGCGGTTACCGATGAAGCCTTCACCGACCCGCGCCGGAACGCCGGTTTTCCCTAGCTTGCGAATAAGATCCGCCAGGGTGGACGCGGTGGCGTCGTTTGTGAAGCGTGTTCGGATGACTTCGACGAGTGGATTCTTCTCTGCGGGGTTGAAGAAATGAAAACCGGCCAGGCGCTCCGGATAGCGAAGGCTCTGGGAGATTTCATCCAAATTCAGATACGACGTATTGCTGGCCAGAACCACGGTGGACGAAACAACGGTTTCAAGAAGCCCCAGCAGGTCCTTCTTCACCTGCATGTCTTCAAAAACGGCATCGATGATTAGGTCAGCGGTGGCCAGATCCTGGACATTCAACGTCATGGTGATGGTGCCGTTGTTTTTTACGTCGCTGTGGTCCTGTGCCAGCGATGTCATTGCGCGGTCGAGTACCTCTGGGTTGGAGTCGAAGAGCGTGACCGCGAAGCCCGCCGTTCGGCACACCTGAGCGATCGAGGAGCCCATTGTTCCCGCGCCGGCGATTCCGATATGTGACAGTTTTGCGGCGGTCGCAGTTGTGCGGAGGCCTTTTGCGGCGGCTCTCGTGGCGAAGAATAGATACCGGAGGTTGATCGCTTCGGTGCCGGATCGCAGCTCGTTAAACGCCTGACGCTCGAGGGCCAAAGCCTCGGTTGAGTCGCGGGTGAGCGAGCCAATAGTGAGTTCGACCGCCCGGGTGATATTGGGGCGAGCGCGGCCCCGGCCGGAGGCTCTTTCAACGGCACGCTCAATGAGATCGGGCGGGTCGATGGGGGGGACCAGATCGAGTGTCCGTCGTTTGGAGGCCATGGTCCGTGCGGTGGAAATTGCTGAATCGAGGAGGGCCTCTGCGGGGACGATGCTGTCGACCAGCCCCATGCCGAGTGCCTCTCTGGCCGTGATGTGACGCCCGGATGAGATGAGGTCAATCGCCGCCGCGACTCCCACAAGGCGAGGGAGCCTGACGGTGCCGCCGGCGCCGGGGAGAATTCCCAGGGTCACCTCTGGGAGACCCAGCACCGCCGTGGAGTCGGAGATTCTGGCGTCGCATCCCAGAGCGACCTCCAGGCCGCCGCCGAGAACGAAACCCGTGAGTGCTGCAACTACAGGGCAGGGGAGTGCTTCCAGCGCTGCGATGACGGTCGGGAGTTGGGGTGCCTCTATGGCGTTCTCGAATTCCTTGATGTCAGAACCTGCATAAAAATGTGCGCGCCCGCTGGCCAGGACGACCGCACGGACATCGGACATGTTCGCGACGAGTTCCAGCGCTGCGAGCAGGTGTCGCCGCAACAGGCTGTTGCCCATGTTTATGGGGGGACTGTCCAGGGTAATGATCGCCACATTGGAGCGTACGAGCGTTGAGACGACTGTCATGTGGTGATGCCTCATCCTTGAGTTAGTTTCAATTCACCCGATCGATACGCGGTGCACGAATTATATTATCAAACAATCATTTGGTTGTCATCGTATGGAAAAACAAGTTCGATATACCGACTGAACACCAAACAATCGGTAGTATGTCTTTCTAAGGACTAGAGGTATCGCGGCGCAGTCAGCCCTGGCTGAGAAATGGGTAATCATGAAAAAGAAATCATCTGAACGCCCCTCCGCGGAGGGGCGGAACAGAGATGGGAACGTCATCGCGGCAGCTATTTCCGTCATGTCGGAAAAAGGGTATTCCGGCACCTCAATTCAAGAGGTCGCCGATCGCGTCGGTGTGCTCAAGGGCAGTCTCTACCACTATTTCTCCTCCAAAGAAGAGCTCCTGTTTCGCATCCTCGACGAATCGCACTCGGAGTCAATGGTCATCGCCGACGCGGTTGCCGCTTTGGGCCTGGATCCGATCGACGAGTTGCTGGAATACGTGACGCGACAGAGCTTGTGGTACCTGGCCAATGTTGAACGCGCCAACATCTTCTTCACGGAGTCGCGGAACCTCACGGGGGAGCGGAAGGCGCTGACGAAAGACCGCGGCCTGCAGTTTGAACGGCATGTGCGTGATCTGATCACCGCGGCGCAGGAAGGCGGACAGATTCGCAGTCACCTGGATGCAAGGCTGCTGACCCGCTTTGTGATCGGCGCGATGAACAACGTTCGTTTCTGGCCATCGCGAAGTGCGGGGAGCTTCTCGGACGAACAGCTCGTTTCCGCCCTTGTCGAGCTGACGTTCAACGGGCTGGAAGCCCAACCGGCCGCGCACGATTAGCGGTCGGCCGCCGGATGAGGGGCTGCCTCACTCTGGCCAGGGCGGCGCGTTCGCCTGACGTAATCCGGCTCAGGCGAAGGTGAGTTCCGCCGTGTCATAGAACGACCGGACAGCGGCGAACTTGCCGCCGATCACCGGCATGCAGTTGATGCCCCGAAGCGGGTATCTGATGCCTGCCGACGTGATGAGGACGGACTGCCACTCAAATGCGGACTCGGCACCCGACGTGGTTTCGTGCACGATAGCGACCTCAAGGCCCGGATAGAGGTCGCTCGCGTTTGCATAGAAGCCACGAATGGCGTCGTGACCCTGGAGGTTCCAACCCGGTGCCACAAAAGTTGCATCGTCTCGGTAGAAGGCCATTATGGCATCGAGATCTCGCGTGATTTCGGCATCCCAGTAGGCGCGGGCTATGTCGAAGTTCGTTGACATGTCAGTTCCTTACGGTTGCGGACGTTGTCGCGTCGATGAGGGTGAATCCCACCAGCGTCGAGAGCTGACCCGCATCCAGATCATCGAAGATTTCGAGAATCCGAACGCCGGCAGGAATGACGTCGAACACGGCCACGTCCGTGTATATCCGTTCCACGCACTCGGCGCCGGTGAGCGGGTAGCTGCAGTTCTGCACGAGTTTGCTCTCGCCGGTCTTAGAAAAGAGGTCCATCACGACGTAGACGTGTTTCGCTCCCGCTGCCAGGTCCATCGCCCCGCCAACGCCGGGAATGGACGTGGTCGAGTTCGTGCGCCAGTTGGCAAGGTCGCCCCGCGCCGACACTTGGTAGGCACCCATGACGCAGAAGTCGATGTGTCCTCCACGCATCATCGCGAAGGAATCGGCATGATGGAAATACGACGCGCCGATCTCTTCGGTGACGTAGACCTTTCCCGCGTTGGTCAGGTCCGCATCTTCTTGTCCGGGGAGCGCGGCGCCACCCATTCCCAGCATCCCGTTCTCTGTGTGGAGAATGATCTCCCTGTCCTCGGGTAGATAATCCGCCACGAGTGTCGGTACGCCGATACCGAGGTTCACGTAGGCGCCGTCGGGGATGTCTTTCGCCACTCGTGCCGCAATTTGGTGGCGCGAAAGCCTCATGATGTCACTTTCGGGTTGGTCGGGGCGTTGCCCGTGCTTATGAAACGGTCCACATAGATTCCGGGGGTCACGATGATCTCGGGATCCAGTTCGCCGAGTGCCACCACGTGATCGACTTCGGCAATGGTTACCTTGGCTGCGGCAGCCATGACGGGGCCAAAATTTCTCGCCGTCTTGCGGTAGACGAGGTTGCCCCAGCGATCTGCACGGGATGCCCGGATTAGGGCGAAGTCTGCATGCAGGGGTGTCTCGAACACGTAGTGTTCCCCGTCGATGAGGCGCACTTCCTTGTCCGCGGCCAGCTCTGTGCCATAACCGGTCTTGGTGAAGAAACCTCCGATTCCGGCACCCGCAGCACGGATGCGTTCGGCGAGGTTGCCTTGAGGGACGAGCTCGAGCTCAATCTTGCCGGCGAGAAAAAGTTCATCGAAAACAGTGGAGCCGATTGCTTTGGGGAAGGAGCAGATCACTTTGCGAACGCGGCCGGCTCCAAAAAGTCGGGAGATGGCGTCCCCGCCCGCCCCGGCATTGTTGTTGATGACCACGAGGTCGCTGACCCCGCGGTTCAGGAGTGCCTCAATCAGCGCGATGGGCTGGCCGGGAGGGCCGAACCCGCCGATCATGATCGTGGCGCCGTTTTCGATTCCCGAAACGGCTTCTCCCGCGTCGTGGACTTCTTTGTCAATCACCGGACACCTTCACTTCGTGTTCTTGGCTGGGTCTTGAGCTAGTCAACCATACGTCTGTTCGATAAACCAGAATCAGTATGTCGAACTTCGTATTGACAACAATGCTTGACCGCCTTGTTCTGGTGACCATATACTAAAACTGCCAACCGATTGTTTGATTCAAGCACGTCGGTCTTAATCCGGCAGACCGAGAATGGCAAAGGAGCCCACAGTGAGTCTTTCGTCCGCTGATATCAATAGCATCGTCGCAGCCCTGCACGAATCGGACTGGGATGAGGCCGTCGTGAGCGTCGGCGACGTAAAGATTTCCGTTGCTCGTAACGGCGCCCACCTTCCCGGCGGATCAACCGCGATGACGACTCCTGCACCGGTCGCGGAGCCGGTCGTCGCCCCTGTTGCGGCCCCCGCAGTGGCGGTATCCGCTCCGATTCCGTCCTCGCCGGCAGCAACGGCCCACGCTCCGGCCAATGCCACGGACTTCGCCATCACGGCACCCAGCATTGGGGTTCTGTGGCGTTCCCCCGAACCCGGCGCCACTCCCTTCATTGAGGTCGGTCAGCGCGTTGAGATCGGGGACACGGTGTGCATCGTTGAAATCATGAAGTTGATGAACAACGTTGCCTCCACGGTTACCGGGATCGTGACGGCTGTGCATGCCGAAAACGGGGCGACCGTTGAATATGGAACACCCCTGTTCAGCGTTGACGTCACCGCGAACTGACCCCGTGCGCAGCATTCTGATTGCCAATCGCGGTGAAATCGCCGTTCGTATCATCAAGGCTTGCTTCGACGAAAATATCGAGAGTGTCCTCGCCGTCTCGGCCGCCGACGTTGATTCGCTCGGGGCCAAACTCGCAGATCGAATCGTCGTCATCGGGCCGGCAGCAGCGGGGGAAAGCTACCTCTCCGTTGAACGGGTCGTGGCAGCGGCGCGTCACGCGAACTGCGATGCACTCCACCCTGGCTATGGGTTTCTTTCCGAGCGGCCGACTCTTGTTGACGCCTGTGAAGAAAACGGGATCACGTTCATCGGGCCTCCGGCTGAGGTCATGCGTCGCGCGGGCGACAAGCTTCAGGCACGCGCGGTGGCGGAGTCCATTGGTATTCCCACGGGCAAGGGATCTCCGGGGCTGACCAGCGTCGAAGACGCGATCCGGACGGCCGAGCACTTGAACGCATACCCTCTCTTGCTCAAAGCGTCGGCCGGCGGTGGTGGACGTGGAATGACGGTCGTGAGGAATCCCGATGACCTCAGCCAGGGTTTTGTCCGGTCGAGCACCGAGGCACTGCGTGCCTTCGGTGACGGAACCCTCTATCTCGAGCCCTACATCGAGAAGGCTCGACACATTGAGATTCAGATCCTCGCCGACTCCCAGGGGACCGTCTGCCACCTCGGCGAACGTGACTGCTCAGCGCAGCGTCGGTACCAGAAGATCATCGAGGAGGCACCCAGTGTCGGTCTTCCGGATGGCCTCATCATCCGGATCAGGCAGGCTGCAGTTGACCTGGCGACAGCCCTCAACTATGTCGGGGCAGCAACAGCCGAGTTCCTGGTTGACGTAGAAAGAAACGCCTTCGTCTTTCTGGAGGTGAATGCCCGAGTTCAGGTTGAGCATCCCGTCACTGAGGCAGTATCGGGAATCGACATCGTGCGCGAACAGATTCGTATCGCCCAAGGCCTGCCCCTGTCATTCTCGCAAGAGGACGTTTCTATCACCGGGCATGCAATCGAGTGCCGGATCAACGCGGAGAATTCTCGCAACAACTTCCTGCCCAACCCCGGACTCATCGAGGAATGGACGATGCCTCAAGGTACGGGCATTCGCGTGGATACCTACGCACACAACGGAGCTCACGTGCCCCCGCACTACGACTCGCTCATCGCGAAGATAATCGTTCATGCGCCCGACCGGCAGCAGGCAGTAGACCTGATGGCCCGAGCTCTGGCCAAAGCTACCGTTCGCGGCGTCGACACGACAATCGACCTTCAGCTCGACATTATGCGCAACGGTACTTTCCGCACCCAACCCATCACCACCAAATGGCTCGAAGAATCATTTCTTCCAGCCCGGCCCGCCGCCTAAGCACGTTCCCTTGTCACCGCTCACTATGTGTGCATGCCCCGACGCTTCGAAGGAAATAGCATGAATGTCGAATTTGTAGACCAGACCCTGCGCGATGGAACTCAGAGCCTCTGGGGATTGCGGATGCGCGCCTACGATGCCGCAGATGCCCTGCCGTACCTGGCCAAGACGGGATTCGAGACCATCGACCTGACGGGCCCAGGTGTCTTCACCGTCCTCGTTCGGGAGTTCAACGACGATCCGTGGGACACGATGGACTTCCTCGTCAAGGGCCTGCCGGGCAACAAAACACGCTGCGGAATGCGCACCCACAGCGTGATGGGATTCGCCCGCGCCCCCGAATCGATCATCGACCTGTGGGTCCAAACGCTGATCAAGCACGGCGTTGAGAATTTTTGGATTTACGACTGCGCCTACGACCTCCCGGTGATGAAGCGCTTGGTCGATGTGATTGCGGCGGCCGGCGGCGAGGCGCTCCCGTCGATCATGTACGGCTTGACCTCGATTCACGACGACGCGTTCTTCGCCGCTCAAGCAAAGGAAATGGCATCGTGGGCAGGAGTGCGTTCCATCTATGTAGAGGATGCGCCCGGCATTCTGAAACCGGAACGCGCAAAGACCCTGTTGCCGGCAATCCGGGCGGCGGCCGGCGATATGCCTCTTGAGCTTCACTGCCATAACAACGCCGGGATGGCCCAGCACAACTACATGGTGGGGATTGAGAGCGGTTTTAACCGTATCCACACCGCGTCACGCCCTCTCGCCAATGGGGCATCTCTTCCGTCGACGGAGAGCATGGTCGACATCGTCGAATACATGGGCCACACCCATTCGCTCGACCGGAACATGTTTGCGCCCGTTGCCGAGAATTTCATTCGAGCAGCCAAGGCCGGAAACCACTTACTTGGAGTGCCTGCCGAGTTCGACCCCCGGATCTACGATCACCAGCTTCCCGGTGGCATGACGGGCACGCTCATCAACCAGCTCGGCAAGCATGGGATGGCTCACCGGCTGAATGAGGTCCTGAACGCGATCCCTCAGGTTCGTTTGGATTTCGGCGAACCGATCATGGCTACTCCGTTCTCCCAGTTCGTCGGAATACAAGCGGTGCTCAATATTGTTACGGGCGACCCCTACAGCCTGGTTCCTGACGAGGTCATCCATTACCTTCTCGGTCACTATGGGCCCATCCACGGCACCGTGAACCAGAACGTGCGCGACCGCGTTCTCTCCAGTGCGCGCGCCAAGCAAATTGCCCAGTGGGAGCGTCCCGAGCCCAGCCTGAAGGAGATTCGTTCGCGCTTTGCCGCCGGGATCTCGGACGAGGAGCTGCTGCTTCGCTATATGAACTCCGAAGATGAGGTGAACAAGACCCTCGCGGCGGGACCTGTGCGCAAGGACCCTCGCCGGAGTGCAAACAGGATCGTCGAGAACATCGTGGACTTGGTCGGAGAGAAGAGCACGGCCACGGCCTTCTCGGTGTCATCGCCGGACTTTAGCGTTCAACTCAGTAAATTGACCGGAAGCAAGTAAGGCCATGACCGCACCTTACGAAGCCATCACCCTCCTCGAGGAAGACAACGTCGCCTGGATTACTTTCAACCGGCCTGATCGGCTCAATGCCCTGAATGATCAGCTCTTGGAAGAACTAGGCCACGCGTTGGATTTCCTGGCAACGTCAGACAGCAGGGTCATCGTCCTCAGGGGCAGCGGCCGAGCATTTTCGGCGGGCTACGACGTCGGTTCGGACTCTGATGAAATCGGCTACGCGCACGAGCGAAGCCCGGTTGAAGACCGTGACCGTCAGCTCGCGAACATCGATCTGTTTCTGAAAGTGTGGCGCCACCCGCTTCCTGTCATTACGTCCGTTCACGGCTTCTGCATGGCCGGAGCGACGCAGCTCTGTGTGTTCTCCGACATCACCATCGTGGCTGAAGATGCCGTCATCGCCGCTTCCCCGGCTGTTCCCATCGGGGGTGGGTTCATCTCCCCGTTGTGGGCCACCATCGTCGGTCCCAAGCGCGCAAAGCTCATGAGCTTCGACGCCGGCCATCGCATCAGCGGTGTGACGGCTGTCGAATGGGGCTGGGCCACGGAAGCGGTCCCTGCAGATGCTTTGGATGAACACGTGCGAGCGCTCGCGGTCTCCATCGCTCGCACGCCGACGGCGATTCTGAAGCTCAAGAAGGAGGCCATTAATCGGGTTTCCGAACTTCAGGGTCTCGTCACGATCGGGCGGATGGGCGCCGAAACAGATGCGCTCCTCCATCTCACGCCCGAGGTTCAGCTCCTGCAGAACCTCATCAAGGAACGTGGCCTCAAGGGCGCCATCGCTCACTTCAACTCCGGCGAAATGAAATTCTAGCCAAGAACGGATCCCATGATTCCCGCATTCGATGACCTCCCTGAAATCGGCACCATCGGCATCAAGCACTCGTGGGGGGTCCTTCCCGTTTCGTTGGGAACGCTCGCGTTTCTGAGCCCGGCGGCGACGCTCGAGGCCAGCCATGCCGTCCGCACGGGGGAGACGATTTCTCTCAACGTTCCCTTCGACGACTTCGCACCGCCCCTCTTCGGCCGCCCCAGCCTGGGGCATCTCGTGACGGAGACCGGGAAGAACACGTTCGAAGACACCTTGAACGATTTCAATCCTCAGTCCGCATCACAATGGGACGGCCTAACCCACATCCGGGCCCGAGAATTCGGATTCTACGGTGGCATCACCGACGGCGACGAAGCCCGAACAACACTGGGAATGCACCACTGGGCCCAGCACGGCATCGTCGGCCGCGGATTGCTCGTCGACGTCGTTCGGTATCGGGCCGCGCAGAATATCGCGTGGGACCCGTTCGTGGAGGACGCCATTGAAGCGTCTGAAATCGCCGACATCATCGCCTGGCAAGGACAGCATCTGCAGCCCGGAGATATCCTCTGTGTTCGCACCGGGTGGATGGGTGAATATCGACGTCGAGCTTCCACCGACGGAGATGTCTCCCGCGTCGGGGACCAGTTTGCCGGAATAGCGTCCACCGAGGCAATGGCGCGATTCCTCTGGGACAACAAGGTTGCTGCCGTCGCATCGGACAACCCCGCTGTGGAGAGCGCTCCTGGCGATCCTCGCAATGGCTCGCTTCACCGGCGACTGATCCCCGGATTGGGCTTCGCCTTGGCAGAGCTCCTCGATCTGGATGCCCTCGCTGACAGGTGTTTCGAGCTCAACGCATACGACTTCCTCTTCTCCGCCGCACCGCTTCCCCTGACCGGGGGAGCGAGCTCAACGGCAAACGCGCTCGCCATTCTCTAGACGAACGACCGCTGCTCTGGCTGCTTTCGCTGCTCGGCGCGGTCGTTTGGCGCGCCTGCGTGTCTCCGCGATCGCGAACATGGCAGCCCATCGGGGTGTTGTCGCAAGCCGGTTCTGATCCGGCATCCGCTCGTGAACCGGACACCCCGCGCGGGCCGAACGCACTACAGCCCCGGACCTTCAGGTCCGGGGCTGTAGTGCGTGGTGTGTGGTTCGTTACGCTCCCGCGGGGAACCGCTCGAAGATACCGGGACGACTGGACTGAACCAAGGGGTGCCCGTCCAGGGTGACGTCGACCACGAGCGAACTTGCGCAGCCCGGGCAGCTGTTTTCGCGAAGAACAACCTCTTCGAACTGCACACGCTTGCGAACGTTCGACTTGAGCTCCGCGAAACGGCCGGAAATCTCTTGTTCCTTCGTCACCGCCTGGGTGCGCCAGTTGCCCGTACTGGCGCCTAGGTCCTCGCCGCACATGTTGCAGGCCCAGCGCTCATTGACGATGCCCAGAGGCGCGAAGGTCGTCGCGTTGCTCAGGATCGGGCGCTTCACTTTGCCGCCGATTCGCGCTTCACGGATTGACTCACGAAGAGCCATGGTTCCGAGCTCATCAACGCTGCCATTTTCGGCGAGCTCGACACCATAGACATCGTGGGCGACTCCAGCGGAGACGTAGCCGTCAGAGACGTCCGCGCTCACACGGTGCGTTTCCCGCAGGAGCGGGTCACCGGCACCGCCGCCGCCGCCGTGGATAACGGTGTAGACGTCACCTCGGTTGAGCGTGAGCGACGCGGATTGCGTGGGGCCGGGGATGGAGTGTCCTTGAAGCGATTCTTCAGTGGGGTAGGTTCCCGTCTCCAGGAGATCAAGAATGTTCGTGTCGCGAAGAAGCTTCCACGTGCCGGCCGAACCGGCGAATCCGCCGGCAACGCCACGAGGAGGAACATAGGCGCTGTTCGTGTAGGCGCCGGCATTCATCCGGTCGCAGTGCAGGATGGCGAGACAGGTGTTGACGCCGTTGCCGCCTCGGAACACTCCGGCACCACCGGTGTCGGGCTCCACGCGGCGCCAGAGGATCATTCCGGGCTGGCTCATCTCTTCAGCCTCAACGTCGGGCATGTCGCACCCGGCCATCGCCTGTGCGGCATAGATTTCCATGCCGTCGCCAACGCTTTGTCCCGCTCCGCCCGAGGACATACCCACGGACATCGAGAACGAAACAGTGGGGTTCCCTGTCCGGCGATCAACGCCGAAGGCGGTGAAATAGGTTTGATTCTGGGCAGGCTGTCCGGCAACACGAGCGCCGATGACGGGATTCTTGCTGAAGGAGCAGGCCTGGGAGAACACATCGATGAGCAACTTGTTGACGCGCATTCCCGTCTGGATGTGTGACATCGTGACGGGAGCCGGGGCCACCGCGTTGACAATGGAACCCTTGGGTCCCAGATCGAAGTGGACCGGACGCCAAATTCCGGCATTGATGGGGATGTCATAGGCCAGCTGCGCCAAGATCGTCGTCCACGACTGGCCGAGAACCGACGGTTCGACACCGTTGACGAATGAATCCGTCTGAGGTCCACCGCGGAATTGCAGTGTTATCTCATCATCTTCCACGATGAGGCGGCAGTGAATCTCGTGGAGTTCTTCAATGCCGCGGGCGTCGAATTCGACCCAGTCGCTGCTGTCATACGTGCCGTCCGGCATTGACTTGATGATGGCACGCAGGCCGATCTCAGAGAGCCGCTTGCTCTCTTCGTTCAACGTTGTGAAGCGGTCAAGGCCGATTTCAGCCAATGTCGCTTCGAGACGGCGTTGGCCGGCGTTGTTGGCGGCGATCATGCTGCGAATGTCGTTGAGGACTGTTCCCGCCATGCGTACGTTATTAGCGATGAAACCTTCCCATTCAGGATCGATGGCGCCATCACGAGCAATTCGCGTTCCGGGGAACGCGAGGGATTCCGAGAAGGAGTCCACGGCACCCAGCGCGAAACCGGAAATGGCAGAACCACCGATGTCGAGGACGTGTTCGTTCACATAGCCCCAGGCCACGAGCTTGTCCTCGAAGAAGAAGGGCATAACGATACCTACGTCGCCCTGGTGCACGGCGCCGGAGGTGTGCGGGTCGTTGCAGGCGAAGGCGTCGCCGGGCCGAAGGTTGGCGGGGTCGACTCGACGCATAACGGCCTGAACGCCCAGGAGAGCGGTGCTGACGTGGAACGAGACGAATCCCGAGAACGCGAGCTGCTCACCGTTTGCATCCAGGATGCAGGTGCTGAAGTCTTTGGCGTCGGTGACGACCGGGGAACCCGATGTCCGCATCAGGGTGATGGCCATTTCGTTGGCAATGTTGCGAATCGACTTCTGGTGAACCTCGACATCGATTAGATCGTATTCGAGGGTTCCCTGCGTCTTTGCAGAATTCATGACTGTCTTCTCTCTGGTTCTTTACGCGGTGAGCGTGAAATTGAAGTACTGGTCACGGCCACATTCGGAGCCTTCGGGTACGTAGATTGTCGTATCTCCGACGTCAACGATGCAGGGGCCGTTGACCACGGCGCCGGGGATGAGGTCTGCTTCGGCGTAGATGGGGAGCACTGCGTCGCGTCGCTCGCTGGGCAGGAAGACGGAGCGTTCGCCGACAGGCTGCGGCGTGGGGGCTCCGACGACGACCGCCTGCTGACGCTCAGTCGGCTTCGGGCGGTGGTGGATGACACGGGTCGAGAGGGTCATGAGAACAACAGGTGAGCCCTTCCATGCCGTTCCTTCGCCGTAGTTGCGCTCGTAGACGCGGGGGAAATCCTCCGCGAGGCGAGCAGCGTCGGCTGGAACGAAATCCACGTCCTGCAAAGGAACGGTCACTTCATATGTCTGTCCGAGGAAACGGAAATCACCGCTTCGTTCAACCGAGAGATCCTCTGGAGCAATCCCCTCGAGACCAGCGTCGTGCTTGGCCTGGCTGAGCATGACCGCCATGGCTTCGTTGATCCGATCGGCCTGGCTTGGGTCGCTGAGATCCCAGTTGACTGTTTGCTCGTACTGACGCACGTAGTCCGCGATCAGAACGCCATACGCGGAAAATGCCGAGGAATTATCGGGGATGACGATACTCGGGCAGCCCAATCGGCGGCAGATTTCCACGGCAAACAAGCCGAGCCCTCCGCCGTACGAGAAGAACGTGAAATCACGAGGGTGATGGCCTCGTTCGATGCTGACAACACGTAGTGCATTGGCCATTTCGATGACGGCAAGGTCATAGATGCCTGCTGCGGCTTGCTTGACATCCCAGCCCAGCGGATCCCCAATTCGGTTCTTCACAGCTGCTGACGCATCCGCGACGCTGAGCTGGTGGCGACCATTGAGGTAGTTTCCTGGATCGATCAACCCCAGGATGACGTTCGCATCGGTAACCGTCGGTTCTGTTCCGCCGCGTCCGTAGCAGGCGGGGCCGGGCTCGGAACCCGCGCTGTGCGGGCCCACCTGGGGAACGCCTCGTCCGTCGAGCCATGCCACGCTGCCGCCGCCGGCGCCGACTGAGACGATGTCCAACATGTTGATTCCGGTGTGGAACGGTCCGAATGTTGCCTGCTTGGCGATGGACGGCTCGAGGTTGGGGAGAACCGCCGTGTCGAAACTCGTTCCTCCCATGTCACCGACGAAGATATTCGTCAGTCCGAGTCGGGCGGCAGCGTGCCGGGCACCCATTACGCCGCCCGCCGGGCCGGATTGCATCAGGGTGACAGGCTTGGCCTGAACGGCCTCGGCGCCGACGGATCCACCGATTCCCTGAAAGAACGTGAGAGTGCCGGTGAAACCCGCATTGCCGAGCTGCGTCTGCAGGCCTTCGACATATCGTGTCGTAGCCCGGTGTGACAGGCAGTTGAAAACCGCGGTCATGAATCGCGGATACTCGCCGACGACGGGGTGAACCTCAGAAGAGAGGGTGATGAAAATGCCGGGGATCTCTTCGAGAACAATCTCGCGGGTTCGCTTCTCGTTCGTGCCGTCGCTGAACGACCACAGGTAGCAAATTGCAATGGCTTCAACACCATTGTCGCGAAGACGACGGACGGCGGCACGGACTTCGACTTCATCGAGGGGAACGGCGATCTCGCCATTGCTCATCACGCGTTCACTTATTTCTTCAATGCAGTCCCGCGCAACGACGTCCGGCGGGGGAGTCTGGAGATGGTCGTCGTATTCAACGCGGCGGGCGCCGCTGGCCAGACGAAACGTGTCCTTGAATCCGCGTGTGATGAGCACGCCTACTTTGGCACCA
Source organism: Cryobacterium sp. Hh11 (assembly GCF_004404045.1). Taxonomy (NCBI): domain Bacteria; kingdom Bacillati; phylum Actinomycetota; class Actinomycetes; order Micrococcales; family Microbacteriaceae; genus Cryobacterium; species Cryobacterium sp. Hh11. Next base: position 18,128 of record NZ_SOHF01000037.1, read on the forward strand.
CGCAACTCGGTGATGGCGTTGGTGACAATAGTTGAACCGTTGATGAACGCATGGCATTGGGCAAGAACTTCATCGCGTTCCTGGCCGAGCTGGTTCGCTGCAAGCTCAAGGGCATTGAAGATGCCGACACTGTAATCACCATGTGTCGTGAACGACTTACTGCGTACGAGACCATTGGGCCCCGAGAGGACGAGGTCGGTATGGGTCCCCCCGACGTCGACTCCAACGGCATAGTCACCTTTTTCAACCAGCTGCGATTTCATAGTCCTTGTGTTCTCCATTTCATAGCAACGCCTCGCTGCGTCATGATCACATTTGCCCTGTTGCGCTTCGACCGCTTGCGCGGAAACGACGGGTCTGTGAGCTCTCGATAAGTGTCGCAAAGGCGAGATAAATCTGTCAAGCGTTTGTTTGAATTACTGTTTGTTTCCGGAGGGATGCCGGCCAGAGAATTCCGGCGTGATCGAGTAGAAACAATAGTTGACTTTCCACCATACGATTGGTAGAAATATCAGGTAGCCTGTGGGATCGTGCAGCAGGTCGAGCGTTGACCCCCTGTACAACCCCGATCAATGAGGATCGAAAGGAGCTTCATGCCCTTCCGGCCTTTTGTTGAATTTGAATTTGATGGAAGAAGGACCTGATGGAAGAAGTTCTGCGGTTTGCACTGATCGGCCTTGGCCTGGGTGCAATGTACTCACTTGCCTCGCAAGGTCTTGTTCTCATCTACCGAGGTTCGGGTGTTCTCAATTTTGCGCAGGGTGCCGTCGGCATGCTCGGGGCCTACGTCTATTACGAGGCTCGCACGACGTTCGAGCTTCCCTTCCTGGTATCGGCATTGATCGGCATCGCCGCTTCGGGAATTGTCGGTGTTCTCGTGCAGGTCGTCATCATGCGCCGGCTCAAGAACGCCTCGCCGCTGGCGCGAATCGTGGCGACCCTCGGGATCCTGCTCACCTTGCAGTCCCTCGCGGTCTTGAAATACGGCGGCCGAACGACATTCGTGACGCCCGAGTTGCCCCAAGGCGTCATTCCCCTATCCGGATCGATAGTCCTTCCTTGGGACCGACTCATCATGGTCGTCATCGCCGTGGTCTTGACGGTCATCCTCTGGGCTGTCTACAAATACTCACGATTCGGACTCGGCACCTCAGCGGTGGCTGAAAATGAATTGGCGGCCTCGACCCTGGGCTGGTCGTCTGATCGCATCGCCATGATCAATTGGGCCGTTGGTTCCGCACTGGCTGGTCTTGCCGCAATCCTCGTTTCGCCCATCATCACCCTTCAGGTCTCGGTGATGACGAACCTTGTACTTGCGGCCATGGCGACGGCGCTGATTGCCGGCTTCCGTTCGTTCCCGATAGCACTGGTGGCAGGGCTCGTCATCGGCATGATGCAGACCGCTGTGGGACGCTTCTCAGCAGACATCCCGGGGCTGGCGGACTCGCTTCCCCTTGTCGCCATCGTCATCATCCTGCTGGTGCGGGGCAAGTCTCTTCCACTCCGCGATTACATCTTCCAGAAGCTTCCCCTGGTTGGCTCGGGACGCATCCGCTGGAGAATCGTCGTTCCTGTTCTCGTTGCTGCCGCAATCCTGATCATCGCCGTCCCGCCTCGCTGGCAGGATGCCTTGACCATCACCATTGCCGCGGCCATGATCACGCTGTCCATCGTGCTTCTTACCGGCTATGCCGGACAGATTTCGCTGGCCCAATTTGCGATGGCAGGTTTTGGCGCATTCATCGCCGGTCGGATGGTTTCCATTTGGCATGTCTCCTTCGAAGTGGCTCTCATCTCCGGCATCTTGGCCACCATTCCGGTCGGAATTCTCATTGCGCTCCCCGCGGTGCGAACCCGGGGGATCACCCTGGCCGTTGTCACTCTCGGGTTGGGCACGACTCTCGAGTTCATGGTCTTCAACAGCGACTTCCTGACGGGCGGCTTTTTCGGGACCCAAATCGGGCAACCCCGGCTTTTCGGCCTCAACATCAGCGCCATCGTTCATCCCGAGCGATATGGACTCGTGGCCTTGGGGCTCCTGCTCCTGATGACCCTGGTCGTGGGCAACATTCGTCGCGGCCGAAGCGGCCGCAAGCTCATTGCGGTGCGAACGAATGAACGAGCCGCCGCCGCACTCGGAATCAGCATCACGTCAGCCAAGCTGTACGCCTTCGGTGTCGCTGCCGGTATAGCGGCGTGCGGCGGTATCATCCTCGCGTTCCGCAGCGAATCGATCGTCTTCGGTTCGACCTTCACGAGCTTCAACTCGATTTCGGCTGTGGGCTGGGCGATGATCGGCGGAATCGGATTCCTCCTCGGCCCGCTCTTTGGCGCGACGCTGGCTCCGGGATCCATTGGTGCCGCGCTCCTGAACGCAATCCCGGGAGAGTTCAGCACGTTCCTGCCCCTCGTCAGCGGTGTGCTGATCATCTTCTTCGTGATCCAGAACCAGAACGGTGTTGCCAAGGAAATGTCGACGCTGTTCAAGGGACTTCTGCCCAAGCTGGCCCGTGATGCCAAGGCGCATTCCTCCAGGGAGCTGATGGTTCCCAACGCAGCTCCGGTGCGCGTCAGCCAGAAGGTATTGGAAGTCAGGAACCTGACCGTTCGATACGGCGGAACGGTCGCCGTGGAAGGCGTGACCCTGACGGTCCGCCCTGGCCAGGTTCTCGGCCTGATCGGGCCCAACGGTGCCGGAAAGACCTCCATCATCGATGCGATCACCGGTTTCGCCCCGCAGACCGAGGGCGATGTCATCCTCGATGGAGTCAAGATGAATGATCTCTCGGCCATGCGTCGAGCACGCGCCGGAGTCAGCCGTTCATTCCAGTCTCTTGAGCTTTTCGAAGACTGTACCGTTCTCGACAATCTGCTTACGGCTGCCGATCCATTCGAGTCGGGTTCATACTTCCTGGAGATCTTTCGGCCGAGCAAACCGCGACTCTCCCCGGCCACAATCGAAGCGATCCGTGAGTTCGACCTCGCTGATGAACTCGACACGGTGGTTGAGAACCTGCCCTACGGCAAGCGTCGACTTGTCGCTCTCGCCCGCGCTGTTGCCATCGAACCCAGCATTTTGCTGCTGGACGAGCCCGCAGCCGGATTGGGCGATGTCGAATCGGCGGAGCTCGCAGAAATGGTTCGAAAACTCGCAAAGAACTGGGGCATAGGAGTCCTGCTCGTGGAGCATGACATGAACTTCGTCATGGGTCTGTGCGACGAGATCGTTGTCGTCGACTTCGGAAAGAAGATCGCCGAAGGAAGCCCCGCTGAAGTTCGCGGGGACAGCCTTGTTCTCGAGGCCTACCTCGGAGCTCCCTCGTCGGAAGAAATCACGGAAGGAATGAATCGATGAGCGCACTTGACGTTATCGGGATGAGCGCTGGATACGGCACCCAACCCGTTGTGGAAAACATCAACCTGACCGTTGAATCGGGAACCGTCACCGCTCTCTTCGGGGCAAATGGTGCGGGAAAGTCAACCACGCTCAAGGCCATCAGCGGGGCCATCGGCGTCCTGGCGGGAAGTGTGGCGATTAACGGCAGCGCAACCACAGCCCCTTTGTACCAGCGTGCACGCAATGGGCTCTCGTATGTCACGGAAGAACGGTCCGTTTTCAAGGGGCTGACCGTTGAGGAAAACCTCCGAGTCGGCGGTGTAGACATTCCCACCGTGCTCGCGCTCTTCCCAGAACTTGAGAAACGTTTGCGCATTAAGGCCGGACTCATCTCGGGAGGCGAGCAGCAGATGCTCTCGCTCGGTCGGGCCATGGTGCGAGGACCCAATCTGATTCTGGCCGACGAACTGTCACTCGGTCTCGCCCCGCTCGTCGTGACACGCCTCTTCAAGGCGTTGCGCACTGCGGCGTCTGAGACAGGGTTGGGTGTTCTCCTCGTTGAACAACACGTTCGGAAGGCACTCGACTACGTTGACCACGTCTACGTCATGAGGCGCGGGCGAGTCGAACTAGACCTTCCGGTTGCCGAGGCGAAGAACCGCATTGAAGACATTGAGAACGCCTATCTCTCGGCCTGACGAGCGACCGGCCCGGCCGTTGGGCTGCGGACCGAGAACCATCCCGTCAGCTTGCTGACACACGCTGATATTCTCAGCCGAGTCAAACAGAGTGCCACGGCACAGACCCCATAATTACATCGTCGTCAGGAGAGGACATGGCAGAGGCCTACCTCGTTGGAGGAGCACGAACGCCCGTCGGTCGTTATGGTGGGGTGCTGGCGGGGGTGCGTCCGGATGACCTCGCGGCGATCGTGGTGGCGGAGGCGGTGCGTCGTGCCGGGATCGATCCGGCCCTGATTGACGACATCATTTTCGGCGCTGCCACGCAGGCCGGGGAGGACAACCGTAATGTGGCGCGGATGGCGGCTCTCCTGGCCGGTCTGCCCGATCACGTGCCGGGGATCACGGTCAATCGCCTGTGTGCGTCGGGTTTGTCGGCGATCACGATGGCGGCGCAGGCCATTCGCGCCGGCGATGCCGACGTGATGGTGGCCGGCGGTGTGGAATCGATGACGCGGGCGCCCTGGGTTCAGGGTAAACCGGACCGGGCGTGGGCGAAGCCCGGTGCGCAGTTCGATACGTCCATCGGGTGGCGTTTCATCAACCCGAAGTTGGCGGCGCGGGATAAGGCCACGTTTTCGATGTCGGAAACGGCGGAGGAGGTCGCTCGCATCGACGGCATCACCCGTGATGAGGCGGATGCCTTCGCCCTTCGCAGTCAGCAGCGGGCGGCGGCGGCGATTGATGCCGGTCATTTCGTGGACGAGATCGTCGGCGTGCCGACGAAGGCCGGCGAGGTGCTCGTGGATGAGGGCCCGCGCCGGGATACGAGCCTGGAGGGGCTCGCCGGGCTGCGCCCGATCGTCAGTGGCGGTTCTGTCGTGACGGCCGGGAATGCCAGTTCGCTCAATGACGGGGCTTCGGCGGTCGTGGTGGCGAGCGGCGAGGCGGTGAAGCGTTATGGCCTCATTCCTCGCGCCCGCATCGTGTTCGGTGCCAGCGTGGGTCTCGCGCCGGAGATCATGGGGCTGGGTCCGGTTGCGGCTACCCAGAAGGTGCTCGCTCGAACGGGACTGCGGGTGGAGGACCTGGGCGCGATCGAGCTGAACGAGGCCTTCGCCACCCAATCGCTGGCGTGCATCCGGCGCCTCGACCTTGACGAGGAGATCGTGAACCGCGACGGCGGCGCGATAGCCCTCGGGCATCCGCTCGGATCGAGTGGGGCGCGACTCGTCGTTACTCTCCTCGGACGCATGGAACGTGAAAACGCCCGGCATGGCCTCGCCACGATGTGTGTGGGCGTCGGCCAGGGCTCGGCCTTGATCCTGGAGCGTGTCTGATGACCACAATGGGACTCGAACTCGCCGCGACGAGAACCTTCAGTTCTCCAGAGGTTTGGCTACAGCAACTCCGCTTCTGAGGCGGAAGCCCGACGCAAGGGACGGCTGCCTTCGAGGCCGGCCTGAATTGCCTCAACAGCATCTCCCACGTCACCGCCGCGCTAACTGACTGGCATCTTTGGGTTTCATCCCTCCGATGGTGGGATTCTGCGTTCTGGCGGTTCGCCCGAGGATGGTAGCCGGATCGTGAACTGTGCAGGGTTCGGCGGCCTTCATGAGGTGGTGGCCGGCCTGTCCCTCTGTCGTTCCCAACCCGTCGCACTCCGGACGCATTCCGCGACCGGCTCGCCGTGATCGGTCACTTCGCCCATGCAAGCCCGGAAAATTGCCGCTAGCGAGAAACTGTTCCGGTCAGTGCGGCAACGGAGCGCAGCACGAGCGGTGTCGCTGCGAACCAAGCCGCAATCATGACCACCAGTGATCCTGCGAAAATCCAGAACCCCAACCATGTTGTGTTGTCCTGGGAGGCATACATGTGATTGAGGTTGCGCAGCGCACCTGTTGCGAGCACGAGTGTCACGTGAAGGATCGTGAACCCGGCGAACCAGAGCATGACGGGAAAATGAATTGCTCTGGCCATCGCCAGGGGGAACGCGGCGTTGATTCTTCGGGCACGTTGTGGCCAGGCTGAAGACATCCGGAGCCCGGTTGCGATCGCCAGGGGCGCGGCGACGAAGATTGTCGCCGAGTAGCTCAGAAGCTGAAGACTGTTGTAATTGACCCAACCGTTGTCAGTGGGCCAATTCAGCGATAAATACTGAATGCCCACGGAAACAGCGTTGGGAAAGACGTCCCAACCCAGGGGGACAACTCTCATCCATTGGCCGGTGACGACGAGCAAAACAATGAAGACAATACCGTTGAGAATCCAGAGGAAGTCCAGGCTGAGGTGTAGCCACAGCATGATGCTGACTCTTTGCGGTGCCGATTTCGTGCGGAAGATACCGGAATTGCGTCTGGTCCAATAGGCCGCGGGGCGACGCTCGGTGCGTACCTGCCATCCCGATCGAATGATCAGCAGGATGAAGAAGGCATTGAAGAAATGTTGCCACCCCAACCAGGCGGGCAGGCCCACCGGAGCGTTGGCGGGTAATGCGGAATGCCCGGGGTAAGTCTGCATGAAAGAACGCACCTCGGGTACGTCGCGCACGGCCTGGGCACCGAGAACTGCGGCGAGGAGAAGAAGGACGCTCAGCAGCGCTAACCCGGCGGCCTTGACCCATCGGCGGCGTACCGGCTCCCGCACCTTCAGGGAGGAGCTCAATGCCGGAGCCGATGCAGGGCTTCAATGGTCTGCGGAATGACCGTGAAGATATCACCCACGATGCCGAAGTCGGTGAAGTCGAAGATAGGGGCGTCGGGATCTTTGTTCACGGCCACGATGACCTTGGCCGTTTGCATTCCGGCCAGATGCTGAATTGCGCCGGAGATGCCCAGGGCGATGTAGAGCTGGGGTGACACGATGGTTCCGGTCTGGCCTACCTGCAGAGAATGCGTGACGTACCCCGCATCCACCGCGGCGCGTGAGGCCCCCACGGCTGCACCGAGAGCGTCGGCGAGTTGCTCAACGAGGAGGAAGTCTTCCTTCGAACCGACACCGCGTCCGCCGGAAACCACAGTTGCGGCCCCACGAAGGTCGGGCCGGCCCGAATCGGTGGGTGCTTCCGTTCGGGATGTGATCGTGGCGGCGGCAACGCCTGTGAGGGACAGGGTGATGGTGGTCAGGTCGGGAGTGTGGGCCGTGACCTCTTCGTCGATCGAGCCCTGTCGGAGCGTTATGACAGCCGGCCCGCCGTGGATGGACGACTCGACGTCGAAGGCTCCTCCGAAAACGGAGTTGCGGGTAACCACTCTGTCGTTGACGAGCGCGATGTCTATGGCATCGATTGTGAGGCCTCCACCGATTCTGACCGCGAGTCGTCCCGCAATCTCACGGCCTTCGACGGAGTTCGTCACGAGCACAGCGGTTGAGGTCTCGAAGTGGGAGAACGCTGCCGCGAGGGACTCCACGGCAGGAGTCGCCAACAGGGAATCGGTCTGGGTCGACTCCGCGATGAAGACATGGTGAGCTCCGAGATCGCCAAGCTGTTTCACGTGTTCGCTGTGGTCGCCCGGCGTGGTGCTGAGGACGGCGACGGGAGTTCCGAGTCGCGTCGCGGCGGCAATCAGCATCGTAGCGCTTCCGCGAATCTCTCCCGACGGAGACACTTCAATCAAGGTCAGTGCAGTTGACACGGTGTCATTCCTTATGTTTGATCGACGTTTGGCGGGGTTAGACGAAGCGCCCGGCGGCAAGAAACTCTGCCAGTTCGACGCCGGCATTTCCCGAGTCGACAATCTTGATTCCAGCGGTGCGTGCGGGGCGACGCGTGACGGTCGTTATCGTCGATCGGCCGGTTGACCCGAATGAGGTTTCCGGGTTGATGCTCAGGTCGGAGAGGGAGAGGGTTGCCAGGGGCTTCTTCTTCGCCTTCAGGAGGCCCTTGAAACTGGGAAAGCGAGCGTCAGGGGATTGTTCCGTCACCGAGATGATGGCAGGAAGCCGTGCTGTCACGGTGAGGGTCCCGTAATCGGTTTCGCGTGAGCCGTTGACGACATCGGCGGCTATGTGGACCTCGGACAGCGATGTCAGGTGAGGCACCGATAAATGCTCTGCAACCATGGCAGGGATTACGCCTCCGCGGCCATCGGTTGACTCGTTTCCTGCAATCACCATGTCGAAGCCCGCGTGGGTAATGGCAGCAGCAAGCACGCTTGACGTCCATGTGACATCGGCACCGGCGAGGGCGTCGTCCAAAACGTGAACCGCCGAATCCGCGCCCATCGCAAGGCAGTGGCGCAGCGCAACCGCGGCGGAGGCGGGGCCCATGGTGAGAACGATGATTTCTGCGCCGGTCTCGTCTTTGTGCCGGAGGGCAACCTCCAGGGACCGATCACTGATCTCGTCGATGATGTTGTCGGGTGCGGAACGATCAAGCGCCCCGGTCGCTGAATCGAGGGATCGTTCGCCCCAGGTGTCGGGAACCTGCTTCACGAGCACAATGATCTTCACGGGGCACTCTTCCTGCTGTTTGGAGGACGGATGATGATGAGATGCTCGTTGTTCAGGGACAAGAAGCTTGTTCTCCATTGAACACCACGTATGTCGAAAAATCAATCAATCGTTTGTTTTATTCTCACGCTTTTGAAAAGTTGTCAGGACAGCCGCTCGATAACCATGGCCATGCCCTGGCCACCCGCAACGCACATCGTCTCCAGACCGAATTGCTTGTCATGCCACTGCAATGAGTGGATGAGCGTGGTCGTGATCCGCGCGCCGGTCATCCCGTAGGGATGACCGATGGCGATGGCCCCACCGTTAACGTTCACCTTTTCGAGCGGGATGCCCAGCTCTCGGTAGGAAGGGATGACCTGCGCGGCGAAGGCTTCGTTGATCTCTACGAGATCCAGGTCCTGGGCGCTGAGCCCAGCGAGGGCCAACGCCTTCTTGCTCGCCTCGACGGGGCCGAGGCCCATGATCTCGGGGGAAAGCGCGGAGACGGCCGTTGAGACTATCCGCGCGAGGGGCGTCAGGTTCAGCTCTTTTGCCCGCTGAGCACTCATGATGACGAGGGCCGCCGCCCCGTCGTTCAGACCGCAGCAATTACCAGCCGTGACAGATCCACCCTCGCGGAAGACGGGTTCCAACCCGGCTAGTTTCTCCATCGTCGTGCCGGGACGCGGTCCGTCGTCCCGGCTGACGACGGTGCCGTTCGGAAGCGTGATGGGTGTGATGTCGAGGTCCCAGAAACCAGATAGACGCGCCTGCTCTGTCAGCGCCTGGCTCCGAAAGGCGTACTCGTCCATTTCCCGACGCGAAACGCCTCGAATGCCCGCGATGTTCTCTGCTGTCGTTCCCATATCGACAAATGCATTGGGCATGTCCCCGGTGATCCTGGGGTCAACCCAATCTCCGGACTGCGGTGTTCCGGAGGTGAAGGCACTGTTGCCGTACTGAGGGTCGTCTGGGTTTCCGTCGCGGATGCGGGAGACCATCTCGACGCCGGCGGAGATGAGCACATTGGCTTCACCCGCTCTGATGGCGTGCATGGCCATACGCGTCGTTTGCAGGCTGGACGCGCAGAACCTATTGACCGTCGTCCCGGGGATGTCGTCGTAGCCCATCAAAAGCGGAACAATTCGGCCGAGGTTGGCGCCCTGTTCCCCTCCCGGGAGGCCGCAGCCGAGGAGGAAATCCTCGACGGTGGCAGGGTCCAGCTCGGGGATCTGGGCCAGGGCGGCGATCGTGATCTGCGCGGTGAGGTCATCACCGCGGATCTCGGTCAGTGATCCCTTGAAGGCGCGACCAATCGGCGATCGAGCTGTGGCGACGATGACGGCTTCAGGCATGTTCACCGAGCGCCGTGACCATTTCTCGCAGGGTGATGAGGTGGCGCAAGTAAAAGTGAAGACCCATCTCCCAGGTGAATCCGATGCCTCCGTGAACTTGAATCGCCAGCTCGACAGCGCGGATGCTGAGGTCGAGCGAGTAGACCGCACTGCGATGTGCGTTGGCGGGATCCAGGCTGCCCCAGACGACGGCGGTTTCCGCCTGTTCGGCGTCCATGTGGGCATTCGACAAGTGGTGTTTGACAGCCTGGAACGAGCCGATCGGCTTACCGAACTGCATGCGCTGCTTGGCGTACGTCACGGCATCGGCCACGGCACGTTTGGCGATACCGCTGCCCTCCGCAGCCCACACGACAGATATTTCACGGGCGGCTTCCGCAGTGAACGTTGTGATGTGCGATGAGTGGGCTGCTCGCAGGCTGGGAGCGAAAATGTCACTGGTGAGGCTCTGCACGGCAACGAGGGAGCTCGTATCGGAGGTGAAATCAGAGACCATGTGCATGTCTGCGATCTGACCGAAAGGCACCATCCCGGTGCCCGCGGCGAGAGCGCGTGTGGGGATGCTGAAGGTGACGGGACCATCGTGCTCGGCTGCGAGGGCGGAGTGGCGCTTCGCCATGATCGTGGTCAGCAGAGGGAGCTGAACGGTGATTTCGCCCCAGGCCTTGGCGATTTCCACAAGGTCGCGAAGGGTCGCGGACTCGTCGTCCTCGATGACGCCGACAAGGTCCCAGCCGGCATCAGAAATGTCGCTCCAGGCGAGAGGGGATTGCCCTTCGATATAGGAGGAGATGTTCGCCTGGTCCGTGGCCTTGACGAGGGCTGAATGGATCGCTCCGGCGGCAAGCAGACCGATCTCGCCCGGACGCGTGGTGAGAAGTGTCATCGCGGCAACCCCAATACTCGTTCGCTGATAATGTTTCGCTGGATTTCATTGCTTCCCGAATAGATCGAGGAGGCGCGGGTTTCGAGATACTGCAGACGCCAGTGATCCGATGTTTCGGGGGTCATGTTCTCGAGTCCGAGAATGGAGGTTTCTTGCCACAGCTCGCTCCACAGCAGCTTCAAAATGGATGTCGCCCGGAAGAAATCCGGTGAGTCGAGCTCAAGATCAACCGCTTTGGAGACCTGCCAGTGGACCAGTTCGACCCGAATGTCCAACTCGTCGAGTTGCTTTCGCAGGTCTGGCCGGTCACCGAGCGTCGCGAGCAGGAGATCCATGTCGGAGCGAATCTCGACATAGCGGCTTGTCGCTTCGACGCCTCCGCGTTCATTCATCAGGGTCGTCATGGCGACTTTCCACCCTGAGCCTTCCGTGGAGACCCGGTCGGCGTCGGCGACAAAGACGTCATCGAACTGGACCTCGGCAAAGTGTGTCAGTCCGGAGGCTTGTTTGATCGGGCTGATGTTCACGCCGGGCTGCTTCATATCCAGCAGGAACATGGTGAGATTCTTGTGGCGGGGCGCGCTCGGATCTGTCTGGGCCAGAAGGAGGCAACGATGGGCCATCTTGGCGAAGCTGGTCCAGGTCTTCCTGCCCGAGATGAGATATCCGCCGTCGACTTTGACTGCTCGGCAAGATACGCCGGCGAGGTCTGATCCGGCATTGGGCTCGGAGAATCCCTGGCACCAGATTTCATCCCCGTTGAGGATCTTCGGCAGGAAGCGCGCAAGTTGCTCATCCGTTCCGTGGCCGATCAGGCTGGGTGCCGTCAGGATGCGGCCGATGCGGGCCAGCCCGTCGGGGGCCTGAGCCTGGGCGGCGAGATCGTGGAAGATCACCTCTTCAACCATGGAGAGCCCCTGGCCACCGAATTCCTTAGGCAGGGAGAGTCCGGCAAACCCGCCGCGGTGAAGCTGACGGTCCCACTCGTGTCGGATCTCGTCCGTTTCCTTCTCGCTCAAGCTGCCTCTGTGTTCCCTCCAACGCGCGGGGACGTTCTCTTGGAGCCACACGCGGGCGGCGCTGGTGAACACTTCCCTCGCATTGCGCTCTTGTGTGGTGGGCATTTCTACTCCTTATAATTCAGCCAAACGATTGTTTGAATATTACACCCGGATTTCCTCCCGTGACTAGTGCTGCGGAGAAACCTGGGAAATTGTTCGGCCCTGACGGTTGTGGTTATTGCGGAACAATCGCGAGAGGCCGAATGGGGGAGCCGGTTCCTCCGCCGATGCGCAGTGGTGTTGCGATGAATGTGAATTCAGAGACGCCTGCCTTGCCCAGTTCTTCGAGGTCCATGGATTCCATGATGGGAATTCCCATTTCAACCAGGTTGTGAACGTGCACGGGCAGGTTGATGATGGCGGAAGAAGGCTTGTGCTCGTAATTCATGGTGTCGGATCCCGTTGCGAGAATGCCTTTCGCACTGAGCCATTGAGCGCCCTCGAGGGTTACTCCGGGCAGTCCCGTTGACAGCCCGATGTAGCGTTCGGAATCCGCCCAGTACTTCATCCAACCCGTGCGGATGAGCACGATTGATCCGGGGATGGGGAGAGTGCGACCGGTGAACCACTGCTCCAGTTCCCTGGGGCCGAAGCTGTCGGCCGGGGTGAGGTCGCGACCAAAGAGCTCAGGGCCGTTGACAAGGTAGCCCGGCCCAATGATTGGTGGCATCTCCTCGATGCTGCCGGCGTCGAGGCCGCCCAGCCCTTCGGCGCCCATGAGTACGTCGCGACACCCAAAGGTCATGCCGTCTTTTGACACATGACCGAGGGCGTCAATGTGCGTGCCGACGTGAGCGCCCATGGCGATCATCTCCATCGCGGCAGAGACGCCGTCACGGTATCCGTGCCCGCCATGCGTTTTGGCCATGGCGAAAGAGTAGGGCGGGTGGTGAGGGTGTCGAGCCATACCGTTTTCCAGACGTACCGCAAGGTCGAAGACGCGAACTCGTCCTTTCAGCGTGATGTCGAGTTCGGTATCGAGAAATGATCCGGACCAGTGGGTCATGGGGTGGTCTCCGTTTCGGCAGTAGGGAGGAATTGAGAGATCTCGATTTCCTCGGTGAGAGTGGTTGTGAAATATATTCTTCCGTCGGTGACAACCCGACTCAAGTGTCCCCAGGCCAGCAGGAGATGGGCGTAGGCAACGACGCGCGACACAACGAATCCGAACCAAGTCGAACCGGGGTCGGATCGGCTCAGCTGGGAAACCAGTTCCCTGGCGGACTGAGGTTCGTGGGCCGCCTTCAGTAATCGGTTGCAGACCTCGGTGTGTTTCGTCGCCTGTCTGGCGAGTGCGGCGGCAACGCCCCTGAAGGGCTCCTCGTGTCCGGGGAGGATGAGCGTGTCTTCGGGGATGGACCGTCGGATGAGGTCCATGGATGCAATGAACCCAGCGTAGGGATTTGCGTCGGGCTGATCGGACATGACGGCGACGGGAGGCACGAGCCGGTCCGACAGTTGGTCTCCACAGATGAATATGTGGTCTTCGGAACAGTGCAGGCCAGATGCAAGAGGGGAGTGCCCGGATAGCGGGAGGATTTGAAACGTCCGTTTCCCCACTCTCACCGGATCACGAGGTCCGATCGGAATGTAGGTTTCGGGAAGGGGGGAGATCATGGACATGTTCTGAAAGCCTTCAGCAAGCCATCGGTCAAGCACCGGGAGGGCGGCGCCATGGGCCAGCAGGTAACGCCGCTCCCGGGCGTCGCGAGCGTGACGTGTCTGATCCGCTTGACTCGCTCCGCGCTGGTGCTCCTCGTCACTGATCAGCAGGGTTGCTCCGGTGCGGCGAGCGAGCCAGCCGGCCATTCCGAGGTGATCGTTGTGCCAGTGCGTGACGAGAATACGAGTGATCGGCTTGGACGACAGCGGTCCGGAGATGAGGGCAAGCCAACTCTCTCGGCTGGCCGTGCTGTCGACTCCGGTGTCGACAACGAGCCAACCGTCACCGTCGTCCAGAACATAGATGTTGACGTGGTGGGGGGCGTAGTGAAGGGGAAGGCGCCCCCAGGCGATGCCGGGAGCGATCGGAGTGAGTTCACCGTCGCAGGGCACAGCAAAGATGTCGGGCGCAGGTGCTGAGTCATGCACGGGTCCTCCTGAAGTGATGGCGTGAAAGACAGCTTGACCCAGGGATGTGCTATCCGTCAATCGTTTGTTTGATTAAGTGTAGAGTCCATCGGCTTCTCCCCCGAAAGATGCCGGGAAAAGAATTCTCTTGACTCCTATAAGAGGGGGTGGTAAAAAATAAATCAACCAATCGTTTGCTTGAGCAACTGGATGGTTGTCGCTTATCCCACAGCATCCTCACCCCCATCGGGGAACGAGCGACATGACTCAAACCTCGCGGTTCGGCCCGCACCACATTTCAGCTCAAGGAGGAGCTCAATTGATCAATTTCCGTAAATCCACCCAGAAGCTGGGGGTCGTGGCTGCTGTCGCCGTCGCCGCCCTCATGCTGTCCGCTTGTAGTTCCGGTTCCGCCGCCGATGGCAGCGCGTCCGTGGCTGGCGCAGCGGTCGGCACCCCCATCAAGACAGTGACGGTGGCTGCCGCCGACTGGAACGGCCCGACGTACGAGAACATCTTCGTGGCCGCAAAGGCATACGAAAAGTGGATCAACGACCAGGGTGGTATCGCCGGACACCCGCTCGAAATCACCGTGTGCGATGACAAGGGTGACCCTACGCTCACCGCCGCTTGTGCGCGTGACGCTATCGCCGCGGGTGCCATCGCCGATGTGGGTTCCTTCAGCTACAACGCATACGTCAACGTCCCCATCTATAGTGCCGCGAGCATGGCCATCCTAGGCGCGTGCTGCAACCTTGCCGCCGCTGAGTACACGAGTCCGAATACATTTCAGATGGGCAACAACCCGGTGCTGAACCCCGCCGGTGTTGCTCGTGCGGTTCAGGACGGGTGCGAGGACATCGCGGTTCTTGAGCTGGACATCCCGGGCGTCACCGACGACACGAACATCATTTTCAGCAATATCGCCAAGGCGTACGGCTACGAGAAGGAACTCAAATTCATTCGCGTTCCCCTCACCGCCACCGACTACAGTTCCGTTGTCGCCCAGGCCACTGACGGCACTGACTGCATCAGTATGTTCCTCGGAGAGAACAACATCTCGGGCATGATGGCGCCGTTCGCTCAGTCCGGCGGAACGCAGACTCTGTACGGAGCACAGGGAAACCTGAACGCCGTTTCGACCAAGGGCTATGAAGAGCTTGCCGGCGTCAAGAACAGCGTTGTAACCGGTGCTTACATGCCTTTGAACGACGCCGTCTGGGACGACTTCCGTGGAGCGCTCACGGCCAACGACGCTCCGGACACGTTCGACTACAGCTCCCTGGGAGCCTTGTCAGCTTGGTCTGGATACAGCGCCTTCACACAGATCGCCGAGTCGATCACGGGGGACATCACGCCGGAGAGCTTCCTCGCAGCCGCTTCGACAGCCGTTGTGGACAACGGCGGCATGACCCCGGCCATCGACTTCTCCAAGACCTGGGATGCCTTCGACGGCCAGTACGCACGGGCCTTCAGCCGGCAGGTGACCTATATGAAGATCGACGGCACTCCTGTTGACGGTGGCGGATGGATTGACCTTTCTGGGCCCATGCAGGGACTGGCACCGTAACGCGCGGGGCATCGTTTGCCGATGAACCGGCGAACGACAAGTTGTAACGAAACATAGCCACGGGGCCTTCGCTCGGAGTCGATCAGTCAGAAATGATTGCTTCTCCGAATCAGCGAGGGCCCTCCGTGCATCAGCCCTCAACGATAGGAAGTAGTGAAATGAATCGTCTACAAGGCAAAGTCGCACTCATTACCGGGGCAGCTCGCGGCATGGGCGCAGAGCATGCACGCCTCTTCAGCGAGGAAGGCGCACGCATTGTCATCGGCGACATCCTCGACGCTGAGGGGCAGGCCCTTTCTGCCGAGCTGGGAGACAACGTTGTCTACGTTCATCTGGACGTGACGAAACCGGACGACTGGATCCACGCGGTCGACACGGCCGTCCAGCGATTCGGTGGCCTTGACATCCTCGTGAACAACGCGGGCATCGCAGAGTTCGCGCCCATCGCGGAGACCTCCATGGCCTTGTGGGATCGAACCCTCGCGGTGAACCTCACTGGCCCGTTCCGCGGAGTCATGGCAGCCCTGTCCGAACTGAAGAAATCAGGACGTGCGTCCATCATTAACCTGTCCTCGACGGCAGGCTTTGTCGGCTACGAAGGCCTCAGCGTCTACAACGCCTCCAAATTCGGAGTCCGTGGACTGACGAAATCCATGGCCCTGGACCTGGCAAAGCACGGTATCCGCGTGAACTCGGTACATCCTGGCGTCATCAAGACCCCGCTGTCGGAGGGACTCAGTGAGAGCCCCAGCCATGTGGCCATGCGCCGTATGGGCGAGCCACGAGAGGTCTCCTATCTTGTGCTCTTTCTTGCCAGCGATGAGGCTTCGTTCTGCACGGGCGCTGAATACCTTGCTGACGGCGGGGAAATCGCCGGCCTAGCTAACAACGCCATCTTGTCGCGCCACACCGTCTGACGGCCGCACGCGGGTGCGCTCAAGCCAGACAAAAGTCGAAAAACACGAATGTTGAAGGAGCAGAACCATGGCACGTTTAGCTGGAAAAGTTGCACTGATCAGTGGGGCCGCACAGGGAATGGGCGCCGCGCACGCGCGCACCATGATTCGGGAAGGAGCCCGTGTCGTGCTCGGTGACATCGGAGATGCCCAGGGTGAAGCGCTCGCCGATGAGCTCGGAGTTAATGCCAGATACGTTCATTTGGATGTCACCGACTCTGAGGACTGGGACCGGGCCGTTGCGGTCGCGGTTGAGAGCTTCGGGGGACTGGACATCCTGGTGAACAACGCCGGAATCGCGGAATTCGTGAGCCTGGAAGACACGACGATGGAGCTGTGGGACCGGACGATCGCAATCAACCTCACCGGTGCTTTTCGGGGGATCCAGGCGGCCCTGCCCGCACTGAAGGAATCCGAGCACGCATCCATCATCAATATCTCCTCAATCGCCGGATTCGTCGGGTTTGAGGGTTTGGGCGTCTATAACGCTTCGAAGTTCGCTCTGCGCGGGCTGACCAAGTCGGTGGCCCTTGACCTCGCGGCCGATGGTATCCGAGTGAACTCGGTGCACCCCGGTGCTGTCAGGACACCGATGACTGTGGGACTGAGCCTTAACCCCAGCAACACGGCCATGCATAGACTAGGAGAGCCTGAAGAAGTCTCCAATCTCGTTCTCTTTCTCGCGAGTGATGAATCTTCGTTCTGTACCGGAGCGGAGTACCTGGCTGACGGTGGCGAAGCAGCGGGCCTTTCCAATCTCATACCTCTGTCGCGGGTTGTCGTCTAATCCGGCACGTTAGCCACGGGACCTGCTGGCTGGACTTCCCTAGGCAAAGTCGACGCGCGCCGATCATCTCCGATCCGTTCAGCGCGCCCGAGGTGAACGAGACCTGAGCGGCGATCGTGGAGGCGATGCTGGGCACCTCGGCTGGGATCGGCGAGGTGCCCGCCATCTGATACGAAGTTGATTCCAAGCGAGGTCTCTGATTCGTCCGCATATGATTTCAACAAATCGAAACCGCTAAACAATCAGGTCGTCGGCGGCCTCTGCCCGGTTGGACTGGAGAAGCCCAAGAACACGTCAGTGAGCAGCCACGTATGGCGTCGGCACCGGGAGGCTGGCTTCCTCGCGGACCCGGCGAGAGAAACGCTCTATCGACTTAAGGGCCGAAACAACATCGGCCGGCCGCACGTCGAAAGGCATCGCGTGAATGGTCTCGCCTTTCTCGGTAGCCGCACTGGCGACCAATGCGAGCTCCTGGGAGCTTTCCACCGTCAGCCCGACTTCGGTGAGAGTTGTGGGGAGACCCACTCGAGTGGTGAACTCGATGAAATCACGGATGTCGCCGGTCGGTGCCCCTTCAAGTACCAGCTGCGTGAGTGAACCGATGTTGACCTTCTGCCCATGAGCCAGTCCATGTGTTTGCGGTACCGCCGTCAGCCCGTTGTGGATGGCGTGGGCTGCGGCTAGACCACCGGACTCGAACCCCATGCCCGAAAGCAGAGTATTCGCCTCGATGACTTTCTCGACTGCCGGGGTTACGAGGTGATCGCGTACAGCGTCGAGAGCTGGCAGCGCGTTATCCCAAAGGACATCCCAGCTAAGTCGGGCCAGGGCGGTGCCGGTGAGGGTAGGAAGGCCCCCGGCCATCGTCAGCGAGTTTGAAGCTGCCGTTGCCCGTGCCTCAAGCCAGGTGGCCAAAGCGTCGCCAACTCCCGCTGCGAGAAAGGCCGCCGGGGCGTTGGCAATAATCTGCGAATCGACAAGGACGAGGTCCGGGTTGCGAGGAAAGAAGCGGTACTCCTCGAATGCACCTTCTTCGGTGTAAACCACGGCCAAGGCGGAAGTCGGCGCATCCGTGGAAGCGACCGTTGGTACGGTCACCCACCGGATACCTGCGAGAAATCCGGATGCTTTGACCGCGTCGATCGTACTTCCGCCGCCGACGGCGACGACGACGTTCGCATTCGTGCTCTTGATCACGGCAACGAGGCGATTGATCTCTCTTGCAGACGGGATTCCACGGAACGTTTCTCGGGTGACAGGCAGCCCAACCGTCTTCAAGGATGAGGTTACATCGTGCCCCACGAAACCCCAGACGGCATCATCGGAAACGATCAGGGGTGTGTCTCCGATGGGTGCGAGGAACTCGCCCAGACGGGAAATGGCTCCCGGCCCTTGGACGTAGCGCCCCGGGCTGATGACTGTGCGGATGGGACTTATTGGGGACATGTGGGGCTCCTTGACGTCGTTGTCGATGCAGGCCAAATGGCGGTCCCGGAGCCTTTTTTCTGAACCCCGGTGTGACGAGAGTATTAGGCCGATGGAGTTCCGAGTGATGGCGACTATCTCAACTTGAGACGGGCACTGCGCGTTGTTGCAGCCCCGTGGTTTCGTCCAGTCGGGAGCGTGGACCCGATTTATACGATTGTGTCGTCTCGGATCATGGTGGAGAGGACGTCGCAGCGGCGGCGGGCTCCGGAATGAAGGCTTGGCTGTGATGTTTGCCTTGGGCGATCTTTCGGGTGCAGCAATTGCGTGAGACTGGTGCGTTGAGCGCGGCGAATGCGGCGAGAAACAGCGCGCGGTTGAGGCCTACGTTGCCTTGTCTCGAGGGATGTTGTTCAGTCGTGGCGGGGGAGTTGAATTCCGTATTGCGCCAGTTTGCGGTACACGGTGGCGCGACTCATTCCCAGCTCGGCCGCCGCACCTTCTGAGGTGGCACCGGGTCTACTGAGCACGCGCACGATCTCGTCGCGCTCAAACGCCTTGATGCGCGAAAGGTGCTGGCCGCGGGACAGTATCTGTGGCGGAAGGTGGCGCACGTCGACTAAATCGGTGCGGCTCGCGGCCTCTCTGACGGCCTGAGCGAGTTCCTCGACGTTTCCCGGCCAGGCGTAGTCGGTGAGCGCGCGTGAAGCGGCGGTGGTGAAATCGACCTCGCGGCGGCGTGCCCGCCAGGCTAGATGGTTGGCGAGGGGGAGGATGTCGGCCGCCCGCTCACGCAGCGGAGGCACCTGCACCACCGTTTCGACAAGGGTGCGAAGTGGCAGCGGAATGGCATCGAAATGCTCTGCGGACACTGGGCAGGCAGCCGCGTCGGAGGTGCGCTCGCCGACCAGCATCGCGCGCAGGTGCTCGGCGGCGGGAGAGGAGAGATCATCAACGTCGCACAGCACGAACCCGGTGTTGGGACGGCTGAGCTCGGGTGTCCAGACCGAGAACCACGAATCCGTGTCGCGCGGCGCTGGGGCGCGTACGGCAAACAGCCGGTCGTGAGGGTACACCTGCCGAACGGCTTGGGCCAATAGCGTAGCTCGTCCCGAACCTCGCTCGCCCACCGCTGCAACCATACGGCCCGCGGTGAGGGCTTCGACGGTGCGGGTGACGGCATTGTTCCAGGCGTCCGACAGGTCGCGCAGTGGAGCGTTCCCCGACTGCTCCCGTAGACCCTCGATGCGAAAGACCTGGCCGCGCGATACCCGCCGCGGGTGGTGGCCCTGCGAGCGAGCGAGCATGAGGTTCGCGGTCGACGTGGCAGCCGTCTGCGCCAGCGCGAGCAGCAGGTCAGAGCCTTTCTCCGACCAGGTCGTCAGGTTCACCGCCCCCTCGAGCCGACCGCTCACCGGGTCGAAAACCGGGGCAGCGGCACAGCTGTACAGGCGCAGGCTCAGCGTGTAATGGTCTTCCGCGCGCACGAGGGTGGGTACTCGATCGGCGAGGGCGAGGCCGAGGCCGTTAGTGCCCGCCTGCCGCTCGGAGTATGAGAATCCTGGTGCTAAGTGCACATCGTCGAGCGCGAGCAGCGGCTGGCGGTCTCCGCTGAGTCGGTTGAGCACGAGTCCGTCCGCATCGGTGAGCATGAGTCCGACCGGTTCGGACGAGAGGGTGTCGTGCAGTTCTGTCAGGACCTCACGCCCACACTCGACGAACAGCGATTCGTCGTCGTACGTGCCCGAAAACATGGGCTGGACGTCGTCAAGGGAGACGCCGTAGTCTTCACTGCGCCGCCACGAAGCGAGAAGGCGAGGGGAGATCGCCGCCATCGGTGCGTTATGCACGTGTGCACGGGAAGGAAGATCGTGAGCGTCCATCAGCACCTTTGCGGTAGTCGGTCACCATCAGTTTAGGTCTTCCCGTCACCGGGGTGCCCCGACCGATCTCAGAATGAGACGGCGCCATCGCTCCGCTCCGGCAAGCGCGCGTTACCGTGACGTAGGTAATCACGATTCCCGCATGCAGCAAAGGAGCAGGTATGTATCAGAAGGATGGCGAGAGCTACTTTATTGTCGACGCCCATGTGGCGCTCTGGGACGCGCGCCCTGAGAATCAGCGCAACATCCACGGCAAGCAGTTCATCGACTGCTTCTACGATTACCACGCCAACCTGTCCCCAGCTTCGGAGAAGTGGCCATATGAGGAGTACCTCTATCAGGGCGGCGAGCGTTTCATCAAGGACATTTTCACCGACGGCTACGTCGACCACGCCATTTTCCAGCCTGCCCGCCTCGGCGAGTTCTACAAGACCGGCTTCGGGCAGACCGAAGAAGCGTTCGCGCTCACCCAGGCCAACCCTGGGCGGCTCACCTACAATCACAATTTCGACCCACGCAACGGCGAGGCCGGCCTGGACCAGCTGCGCGCCGACGCCGAGCGTTTCAACTTGAAGGGTGTGAAACTTTACACCGCCGAGTGGCACGGTGACTCCCGGGGCTACAAGCTCAACGACCCCTGGACCTACCGTTACTTCGAGTTGTGCCGCGAGCTCGGCATCCGCAACATCCATGTGCACAAGGGGCCGACAATCCGCCCACTCGATCGAGATGCCTTCGACGTGGCCGATGTCGACCACGCAGCGACCGACTTCACCGACCTCAATTTCATCGTCGAGCATGTGGGCCTGCCCCGCCTCGAAGATTTCTGCTGGATAGCCACGCAGGAGCCTAATGTGCACGGGGGGCTTGCAGTAGCGATGCCGTTCATTCACACGCGCCCGCGCTACTTCGCCCAGATCATGGGGGAGTTGATCTATTGGATTGGCGAAGACCGCATCCAGTTCTCCTCCGACTACGCGCTGTGGACCCCGCGCTGGCTTATCGAAGCCTTCGTGGACTTTCAGATCCCGGAGGACATGACGGAGTACGCTCCCATCACGATCGAGCAGAAGCGAAAGATCCTCGGGCTTAATGCGGCGAAGATGTACGACATTCCGGTGCCGGTCGAACTGCAGTTGCCGAGTGCAGATGAGACGGCAACGGGACCGCGCCAGCCCGAACGGGCCGATCTGGCTGCAGTGTGATGGGTACCACGACGATGTCAGCCGCAGTGGCGGCCACTCTGCACTGGGAGGCAGGGGCACCAGAGCCGCTCACGGAGGGCGACGTGCTGCGGGCTTTGGATTCGGTCATCGACCCTGAGCTCGACGAGCCCATCACCGACCTCGGATTCGTGCGCTCGGTGACGCTGACGGGTGCGAGCGTTGAGGTTCACCTGCGTCTGCCCACGTCATTCTGCGCACCGAACTTCGCCTATTTGATGGCGTCGGACGCCAAGGACGTGCTCACAGCACTGCGCAATGTCGGGGTGGTGACAGTCGAGCTCGACGACCATCATGACTCCGACATCATCAACAGCGGACTGGCAGCGAACGCTGGCTACAAGGGAACGTTCCTGCACGAGGCAGAGAGTGATCTCGATGAATTGCGGGCCACGTTTCAGCGCAAGGCCCACACCGCGGCGATGGAACGCTCGCTCACCGCGTTCCTGCGCGCTCGGCCTGAACTCGCCGAGACGGCGGTCGCGAACGTGGTGTTGGGCGATTTGCCCGACGACTCGGCGAAGGCTGCCTTGCTGAGGCGGCGGGCGACGATCGGCCTGAGCACCGTCGATTCCGCATCGGTACTGGTTGACGACAGTGGATCACCCTACCCTGCAGTATCCGTTGCTCTCGCCCTTCGCCGGGCTCGCTCGACTCGTATCTCGATCGACGGCAACGCTCATTTCTGTCGGGGTTTGCTCGCAACGCGGTATCCGGGCTCCGAGGTCGATCAAGTACCCAGGGCAGAAGAGAATTTCTTTCCCGTGTCTTCAGTCATCCGCACGCACAAAAGGAAAATTGCATGAGCACCATGAGAGCCGTTCAGGTCGTCGACTACCACCAAAACCTTGTAATGACCGAGGTTCCAAAACCTCAGATCACCGGTCCGTTCGACGTGATCGTGAGGATCGGAGGCGCAGGGGTGTGCCGCACGGACCTGCACATCCTCGAGGGACAATGGGAGCAGAAGTCAGGAATCACCCTCCCGTACACGATCGGCCACGAGAACGCAGGATGGGTCGACGAGATCGGCAGTGCGGTGACGAATGTGGCTGTCGGCGACAAAGTGATCGTGCATCCGCTCATCACCTGCGGGTTTTGTCGTGCGTGCCGATCCGGTGACGACGTACATTGCACCGCGAGCGCTTTTCCAGGGATCGACACCCACGGCGGCTACGCCGAGTACCTGAAGACCTCGGCTCGTAGCATCGTGCCTATCGCTGATTCACTCGAACCGGCGGATGTTGCAGCGCTCGCCGACGCGGGCCTCACTGCCTATCACGCAGCGGCCAAGGCCGCCCGGCACCTGCGCCCCGCCGATCGGTGCGTCATCATTGGGGCGGGCGGGCTCGGGCACATCGGCATCCAGGTGCTGAAGGCGCTCACGGCGTCGGAGCTGATCGTCGTCGACCGTAACCCGGCCGCGCTCGAACTCGCGATGTCGCTTGGTGCCGACCACGGGGTGATTGCCGACGGATCACACGTCGATCGCGTTCTTGAACTGACCGGTGGCGCCGGGGCTGAGGCCGTGATGGACTTCGTCGGCGAGGGCGGATCGACAGCGGAGGGCATTCGCATGCTGCGCCAAGCCGGCGACTACTACGTCGTGGGCTACGGCGAGAACATCGACGTGCCCACGATCGACATCATTTCGAGCGAGATCAACTTCATCGGCAACCTCGTGGGTAGCTACACTGACCTCACCGAGCTGATGGTGCTTGCTGCACGAGGCCAAGTCACACTGCACACGACGTCCTACGCTCTCGACGACTTCCAGCAAGCTGTCGACGACCTCGGGGCCGGGCGCGTGCGCGGGCGCGCCATACTCATCCCCTGACACCGGGTGGGATGTAATGGGCGCGGTTTCACTACTGTCGGGCGATCGCGAGCACATCGCTGTCGACCGTCGCAAGCCAGGTTGCGCGCTGCAGAGAGACGAGATGCTCCAGATGGGCGGCAGTCTCGGCCAGAGTGGCTTTTTAGCCGTGTGGATCCAGGCTCTCCGGCAGCGTGAACGGGTGATTCTCTGCTTCATTTTCCACAGGCTGAGTGAGGGAAGTGTTCCAGCGTTCTGGAGTACGTCCTCGGCTCGGTCGGCGTGATGGTCACGCAGCGCGGTGCTGCGTTCGGCGACACCGAGGAAGGGATACTCGTGCGCCGGACAGGCCTAGAACCCCTCCCACGAAGTCCACGGATCCCAAAGTGACGTCCTCGTTTGTGGCGCCGGAATTTGAGCCCGTGAGGCGGGGGAATCCCGCGTAATTTCGTACAAGGCCTCGAGATCGGAAGATGGGGAAGGCGAAATCGACCGCTTAGGAACCCTGCTTCGCAGAACCTGGAAGGGCACTGACAATGCGTATTAGCCTCATCCAAGTAGCCAGCCCCGACAACGAAACAAGCAACGAGCGCCGTGACAGAGTATCAAAAATGGTGCTCGGAACCGACGCAGATTTGGTGGTTCTGCCTGAACTATGGGCTGCGGGGTACTTCAACTTCGATCGATACTCTGACGAGTCCGAGCCGTTCGAGGGCCGCACAGTCACTGACGCCGCCGCGTGGGCTCTCCAACTCGATTGCTACGTCCATGCGGGAAGCTTCATTGAACGGGGCTCCAACGGCGGCTACCACAACACTGCAGTCCTGCTCAGCCCTGAAGGCGGCGTAATTCACTCGTACCGGAAAATCCACGTCTTCGGCTACGAATCCCGTGAAGCTGAACTATTGTCGCCCGGAACCACAATCACAACGAGCCCATCAACGTTGGGTCGGATCGCGGCTACTACTTGCTACGATCTCCGATTCCCGGATCTGTGGCGATCGCTCGTAGACTCGGGGGCAGAAATTGTGGTGACCCCCGCCGCTTGGCCTCTGACCAGACTCTCGCACTGGCGCCTCTTCACAGCGACACGCGCCGTCGAAAGCCAAATACTGATGATCGCCTGCAACGCAGTCGGCGAGCAGCAGGGGGTGGTCCTCGGCGGCCATTCCTCGGTCATCGATCCCTGGGGAAACATCCTTTTGGAAGCAGGAGACCGTGAGGGGATCTTCAGCGTAGACGTATCCGACGACATCGTGAAGTCCGTCCGTAGTGAATTCCCGGTGCTCGGCGACCGTCGCCCGGTACTCCCCTGAAGAGCAAAGAAAGTAAGCGAGGAAATTCCGGCCTCGCCAACCCTGCTGAGCGTAGCTCCGCCCAATTACACAGTTCCACGGGCACCGTCGTAGGCTCTGCCGAACGCGATCAGGCTGCCTTCGGTTTTTCACGGTGTTGACAGGGCTGATCAGCTTCGTTGAGGTCGTGCCGACCGGGTTACCGCGTGCAGTGGGGACACCGGAGAACCACTACCAGTGCTCGCTCGCATTTTGTCGTTTGGGGCCAACGTTGGCGGCCCCAAATCGATGGAGGGCAGAAGTGCTAGACCGTGCCTTCCCAGGCGGCCGGGGCCAGGATCCACAGGAGCTCGGTCTCGGCCTCGGGGTCGGCCTGCCAATTATGAGGCTCACGGCCGTCGAAAGTGAGCGAATCACCCGGAGCCAGGGTCAACGTGCGGTCGCTGAATTGCACGGTTATGGAACCGGCCAACACGTGCACGACGTCTACCGGTGAGTTGATCGTGTAGAGCCTTCCCCCACCCGACCCCCCAGGGCTCACGGTGGAACGAACGACTTGCAAACGACTCTCGCGACGCGGGGTGAGCAGCCTCTCGTTGGCGCCGTCCCCGCCGAGGTTGATGCGCGGGGCGCCCGCGGCGGTTACGAGTTCAACGTCAGAGGATGCGAACAGGTCGCCGATATTGACATGGAGCACTTCACAGAGGGCAACCAGCGTCGAGACGCTCGGCGATGTCATGTCGCGTTCGATGCGACTGATGAAGCCTTTGGTGAGGTCGGTGGCCGTGGCCAACTGATCAATGGTGAGTTGCTGAGAACGCCGCGCGGCGCGCAATCTGCTGCCGATGGCCGCCCGCTGATTCGGGGGGTCGACAGGCATCGGGCGCATGATCACTCCAGAGGGACGTGGGCGGAACAGGTATCTAATTCTGTCAGGGTTGGCAACGCCGTCTTGTGTGAAGCAGCAGAAGATGCCCGCCGAGCAGCCATTCGTCAGCGCGCCAGCGAGGCGATAGGCGGGGCTCAGCTATCGGTGACCCGGCTGTAGAGCGACGGGCGCCGATCGGCATGCACATCGTTGCGCGCGCTGATGCCCTTGGCGCGAGCTTCGGCGAGGTCGATATCTGCCAGCAGCATCGTTTCATCGCCGAGAGTGATGTGCGTGAGCGGAAACCCGTCGGCGTCGACGACGACGCTGCCACCGAGCCAGTGCTGCCCGCGTTCCGGCCCGGTGCGATCGGCGACGGCGATGAACATACGGTTGACAGCAGCATTGGCCTGGACCTTGACGATTTCGCTGGGACGTTCACCCGCCGGGCGTGGATACAGCGGCCAGTTAACCGGGCAACAGAGCAGCTCGGTACCATCGAGGGCTGCTGAACGCACCCACTCTGGAAATTCGAGGTCGTAGCAGATGGCCACCCCGATACGGCCCCAGGGGGTCTCGACGACCGGCGGTGCAGCAGACCCGGCGGTGAAGAGGTTGTCTTTTTCACGGTCCCACAGGTGAGCCTTGCGGTAGACGGCACGACGCCCGGTCTTGTCGACGAGCACCGCGGAGTTGTAAATCAGCCCGTCGTCGCCGGCCTCGGCGAAACCGACCACGATCACGAGATCGCGCTCCTGGGCCAGCTGCTCCCATTCCCGAACGGATGGCCCGGTCGCGGGTTCCGCCACGGCTCGCAGCTCCGCCAGATCGGCGAACAGATAGCCCGAGTTCGCCAGTTCCGGCAGCACGATAATGCGTGCCCCCGCATCCGCCGCCGCCTCGATGGCAGCCCGCACCCTGGCGCGGTTGCCGAGAGTGTCACCCACGGTCACGGAGACTTGGCAGCAGCCGACTCGTACCAGGGAAGCGGTCACTGTGGTGTCGCTAATCAGCTGCGCCTTCCAGCTCAAGTTCGCTGCGGAGGCGAGCTTCGGCCTCGGCCGCGTGGTCGAGGTTGCGCGAGAACAGAAGGTAGAGCCCGCCAGAGACGACCAGACCCACGACGAAGGAGATGTCAGCCCCGCCCAGCGCCGCTGAGACCGGTCCGACGTAGAACGACGTGTAGAAGAACGGGATCATCGCAACGAAGCCGACAAGATAGGCGACCATTCCACGCCAGGCCCAGCGACCGTAAATGCCCCGCGGGTTGAAGATCTCGGCGATTGCGTACTTGCCGCGCCGCACGAGGTAAAAGTCGACGAGGTTGACGGCGGTCCACGGCACGAGGAAATAGAGCATCAGAAGTACGAAGTCGTTGAAGCTGCTCAGGTAGTCGTCGGGGATGAGCAGGGCGATCGCGAGGGTGACGAGACCGACGACGGTGAGCCCGATCACGCGAAGGCGCACGGTGGCTGAGACTTTGCGGAACCCGTCGACGGCGGTTGTTCCGGTGAGCATTGCCCCGTAGGCGTTGACGCCCATGATCGAAATCAGGGCCACCGTTGAGACCAGCACGGCAAAGGTGCCGAACCCGGGGAAGAGCATGTCGCCGACGGTCTTGATGGCGCCGATCGCGTCGGCATCGGGGATGTGGCTGCTGAGGAGGGCGCCGAGCGACATGAGCCAGGATGCCGACAGCGCTGCGCCGAGGTAGGTCCAGCCGATGAGTTTGGGCGCCGAAGCGTTCTGCGGGAGGTAGCGGCTGTAATCGGAGACATAGATGGCGTAGCTGATGTTGTAGCCGGCGGCCAGCGAGAACATCACCAGGAAGGACGCTCCATTCCAGCCTGCGGTGCTCGCGGTCTCGGTGACCGTCGTGGAGTCGAAGTGAACGATGGCCAGCACCGTGATGATGACGAAGACCACGACGAGCAGGCCGGTGAGCCAGCGCTGGATGAAGTGGAGCAGATCATGGCCCACGACGGCGATCAGGATGGAGAGCGCGATCAGGAATGGATACCAGAACAGCTTGTCGCCCGGAAAGGCCAGCAGAAGGCCCTGCGTTGCCAGAATCGTGTCGAAAACCATGAAGCCGATGTAGACGAAGACACTCGCCGCGAACGGCACGATGGCACCGCGACTGCCGAACTGGGCACGAGACTGGATCATCTGCGGCAGGCCGGTGCGAGGCCCCTGATTGGCATGAAAGGCCATAAAGAACGTTCCGAAGCAGGCGCCGGTGATGACCGCAAGAACGGTCCACCAGACACTGAGCCCGATGACCGGTCCGATGAAGCCGATCACCATGGTCGGCAGCACGAAGTTGCCGGTGAACCAGAACGGCCCCTGGTGCCAGACCTTTCCGTGCCGCTCGGACCTCGGCACGTAGTCGATCGAGCGCTGCTCGATGACAGGGCGCCGCTCCTCGGAGTCAGTGCTTGGAGGCGAAGCGGGGTTCGTCTTGTTGATCGACATCATCGTCCTTTTGGTGTGCGGTGACTGCGTGAGGTATTGCGTGTGTTAAGCGGAGGGAGTCATGGCCGAGATGATCTCGTAGGCCACGTGAGAGGCAGCGACGGCCGTGATCTGTGCGTGGTCGTAGGCCGGGGCAACTTCAACGACGTCGGCCCCGACCAAGTTCACGGCTCGCAGGGCGCGAATCATGGCCAGCAGTTCCCGGCTGGTCATGCCGCCGGCTTCGGGGGTGCCGGTGCCGGGAGCGTGGGCGGGGTCGAGTACGTCGATGTCGACAGAGAGATACACGGGGCGGTCACCGAGCCTGGCGAGCATCCGCTCGATTGCGCGGGCGAGCCCCTCGGTTTCGAACTCATGACTGGCGATGATCGCGAAACCCAGGCGTTCGTCGTCGCGGAGGTCGTCGCGGGAATAGAGCGGGCCGCGGATACCCACGTGCATGCTGGCCTGCAGATCGATCAGGCCTTCCTCCGAGGCGCGCCGAAACGGCGTGCCGTGCGTGACCGGAGCCCCAAAATACGTGTCCCAGGTGTCGAGGTGGGCGTCGAAGTGCAGCACGGCGACGGGGCCATGGCGCTCAGCAACAACCCGAAGCAGGGGAAGTGCAATGGTGTGGTCGCCCCCGATGACGACAAGGCGTTTGCCGTCGGCCGACAGCTCGGAGGCTGCCTGCTGGATTTGGGCCACAGCCTCGGTGAGGTTGAACGGGTTTGCGGCGATGTCTCCGGCGTCGACGACCTGCTGAGTGGAGAACGGTTCGACGTCTTGCACGGGGTTATATGGACGGAGCAGTCGGGATGCCTCGCGCACGTGAGCTGGGCCGAAGCGGGCGCCCGGGCGGTAGCTCACCCCGCTGTCGAAGGGCACGCCCACAACGGCGATATCGGCCCGGCGAACATCCTCGAGCCGCGGCAGGCGGGCGAAGGTGGCGATTCCGGCGTAGCGCGGAGTCAGGCTGGCGTCCAGGGGGCCGATTGGCTGCTCATCGTTGGACATCAGCATCCTGCTTTCGTGTGAATCGGTATTTAATTTTACTAATATGCAACAAAATTTGCTCTTTGTCCAACTATTCCGCGGACTCGCACCCTCGCCGCCGGCAAGCCGACCGAAAAGGCCACCAGTCACCTGCATCGACTGTTCGATCTGCTGAAAATATCGGGCGCAAGTCTCCCCGCGAATGGGACAGGTTCACTTTTTCTCTGGTGAATGGATTCGGTTGGGCCCAGGAAACACCCTGACAGGGCTTTGAGCGCGCGGTTCATATGTCACTTGGTCGCTGAAGGATGACCCGTGTCGCGACTGCAACGGCATGACCGGAGCCGACGCAAGGCCTCCCGAAACGGCAGAAACACCCACCGCGGATTGCTTGCGGTTAGCAGCTCCATCCACGCGACCAGTCAGGGCGTTCGGGAAATCGGAGGCCCTGTGTCGTTATGGAGCGGGGAATTCGGATACCATCACTGGGAATGTGACCTACCGCGTCACTGATCGACACCGTGGCTGGGCGGGCAAGTAGCCTTGCGGGGACGCTGCGGGATTTTCGCCCCGGCGAGAACGGATCGCGATGACGACGGGCACCTCCCGACGCAGTGCCTTCCGGCTGCGTACCGTGCGACCGTGCCGGTGGACCCGGCTGGCCTGGCTGGTACCTGCCTTGCTCGTGGCTGCAGCTCTCGTCGTGCTCGCGGTGAACGAGGTGCGCTCCCTGGCCGCGGTGGAGGACTTCCTGCGCAGCTATCCCGGCGTCTCCACCCACCCGGTCGCCACCCCGATCGGAGTGCCGGCCTGGCTAGCCTGGCAACACGGGCTCAACGCCTTCTTCATCCTGTTCGTCATCCGCACCGGCTGGCAGGTGCGCACGACCAAACGCCCGTCCATCTTCTGGACGCGCACCAACACCGGCTGGTTGCGCACCAGGAATCCGCCGATCCGCATCACCCTCGACCTGTGGCAGCACATCGTGTTCGACACGCTGTGGCTGGTGAACGGGATCGTGTTCTACGTTCTGTTGTTCGCGACCGGGCAATGGCTCAAAATTGTGCCCACTAGCTGGGACGTCTTTCCCAACGCCGTGTCTGCCGGCCTGCAATACGCCTCGCTGAACTGGCCGACCGACAACGGCTGGGCGTACTACAACGCCCTGCAACTGCTCAGTTACTTCACGGTCGTGTTCGTGGCAGCACCCATCGCGCTCGTCACCGGCCTGCGCATCTCTCCCGGACTCTCCGCCCGGTTTCGGCGATTTGATCGGGTCTTTCCCCTGCCTGTCGCACGCAAGCTGCACTTCGCGGTGCTCATCTTCTTCGTGGCATTTATTGTCGTGCACGTTCTGCTCGTGCTCACGACCGGTGCCCGTGCCAACCTCAACCACATGTATGCGGCGCGCAGCGACACGGGCTGGCTCGGCGTCTGGATCTTCGTCGGCTCGATCCTGCTGACGGTTGCAGTCTGGGTCGGGGCGCGCCCGGTCGTGGTGCGCGCCATCGCCGCGCGCAGCGGGCGCATCATTCACCGCAAGCGCTAAACCGCAAGCGCTAGGCGGTCCGGGCGTCGGCCTCAAGAACGTCCCGGCTCAGCAGTGCGGCGCCCGCGACCGCGGCGGGCATCACGATGACCGCCGCGCCCGGAATCAGGAACAGCAGGTAGGTGAGTACGCCGAAACCGAGGCTGCGGGATCGGCGGGCGCGCAGCATCCGTCGTCGCTGGCTGAGGGTGAAGCCACGGGCGTCGAAGGCGAATCCGGTGAGCTCAAGCGCGAGGATCCAGCCGCCGAACAGCGCACCGAGCACAATCGTGACTATCTGGCCCAGCCCGGGAATGAATCCGAAGAGCAGCAACATGAGCGCGACCCCCACGGCGAGCCCGACCAGTCGCAGGCCGTCGGCCACCGAACGCAGAATGCTGCGCACCAAGCCGCGCTCCGGTTCGACCGGCGCGTCGCCGAGGCTGGTCTCGACCGCGCGCCAGATGCGCTCGTAGAAGGGATCGCCGACCAGCAGCGTCACGGCCACAAAGGTGTACGCGAGCAAGAGGATGCCGGCCGCCGCGACCGCAACGCCGGTCACGACCCGCATCCCCGTGCGCCACGGCTCATCCCACCCGCTCGCGAATGGACTGATAGCGACGGCAATCGTCTCGAGGTTGACCAGCAGCACCACGATCCCGGCCAGATAGACGAGGCCGACGATGAAGGCGGGCAGGGCGCCGAGCAGCATCAGGCGGGGTGAGGTAATCCACATTCTGAGGCCGCGACCGAGAAATGCGGCTCCGGCGAGCAACTCGATCCTGGCGGGTGGACGGTTCATAGGTGTGGGCGTGGTTGAAGGCGGCACCCCCACACCCTAACCCGCCGGGGTCGGGCCCCCGAGAAATCGGGGGACCGACCCAGTTAGGCCAGCTGCGGAAACCCGAGGTCGATCTCGGAGCTGGCCGGGTCAGGCCAGCGGGTCGTGACGACCTTGCCCCTGGTATAAAAACGGATGCTGTCTGGCCCGTACATATGCGCGTCGCCGAACAGCGAGTTCTTCCAGCCGCCGAAGGAGAACGACCCGACCGGCACCGGGATGGGCACGTTAATGCCGACCATTCCGGCTTCGATCTCGAACTCGAACTGCCGGGCCGCCCCGCCGTCGCGGGTGAACAGGGCGACGCCGTTGCCGAACTCGTGCTCGTTGACGAGCGTCACGGCCTCGTCGAAGGTGTCAACGCGCACGACCGAGAGCACCGGGCCGAAGATCTCGTCGTCATAGACCTGCATTCCGGGGGTGACATGGTCGATCAGGCTGACGCCGAGAAAGAAGCCGTCGCTGTCGAAGTTCTGGGCGCGGCCGTCGACGACCATTGTGGCGCCGGCTGCCTCGGCACCGGCCAGGTAGGACGCGACCCGGTCGCGGTGTTCGCCGGTGATGAGCGGTCCCATTTGCGAGGCCGGGTCGGTCCCGGGGCCGACGGTGAGGGTCTTCATGCGCTTTTCGATCGCGGCGACGAGGTCGTCGGCGATGCCCCCGACGGCCACAAGCACGCTCACGGCCATGCAGCGCTCCCCGGCCGATCCGTACGCGGCGTTGATGGCGGCATCCGCTGCCATGTCGAGGTCGGCATCGGGCAACACGACCATGTGGTTCTTGGCCCCGCCGAGTGCCTGCACCCGCTTGCCGTTCGCGGCTGCCCGGCTGTAGATGGATTTCGCGATCGGAGTGGACCCGACAAAGCTGATTGCCCGGACTTCCGGGTTGTCGAGCAGCTCGTCGACGGCCTCCTTGTCCCCCTGCACGACGTTGAGCACCCCGGCGGGCAGTCCGGCTTCCGTGAAGATCTCGGCGATGAAAATAGCCGATGAGGGGTCTTTCTCGCTCGGCTTGAGCAGCACGGTGTTGCCGCAGGCGAGGGCGCTGCCGATCATCCAGAGCGGCACCATGGCTGGAAAGTTGAACGGGGTGACGCAGGCGACGACGCCGACGGGCTGGCGCACCGAGTGCACGTCGATCCCGTGCGAAACCTGCTGGGAGAAGTCGCCTTTGAGCATGTGGGCGAGCCCGGTCGCGAACTCGATGTTCTCGAGCCCGCGGGTGATCTCGCCGGCCGCGTCGGAGAGCACTTTGCCGTGCTCGCTCGTGAGAATCGCCGCGAGTTCACTGGTGCGCTCGGCGAGCAGCTCGCGCACCTTGAAGAAGATGGCGGTGCGCTTGGCCAGACTGCTGGCCCGCCACTCCGGCAGTGCCGCCCTGGCCGCCTCGATCGCCTCGACGACGACAGCGCGGGAGGCCAGGACCACCTGCTTCTCCTGCACGCCGGTTGCCGGGTTGAACACCGGGCCGAACCGTTCAGCCGACTCGACGCGCTGGCCGTTGATGTAGTGGGGAATTGTTTGCATGGGGGTGCTCTTTCTGATGGGTGACGTGGTTCAGGCGCTCGGCTGCAGGGTGCCGTCGACGAGTTTGACGATCATCGAGCAGTCCTTGCCGCCCTCGCCCTCATCGATCAGCCGCTGAAACAGCTCGGCAACGTGCTCGCCGATTTCGAGCGGGGTGTTGGTCGCACGGGCGGCCGCTATGGCGAGGCCGATGTCCTTGCTCGCGAGCGCGGTGGTGAATGTGGGGGCGAAATCCTGGTTGGACGCAGCTGTCGCGACGACATCCTTGATCGGATACCAGGTGCGCAGCGCCCAGCTGTCGCCAGAAGAAACGGATGCGATATCCCAGAACACCTGCTTGTCCAGTCCCAGCCGCTCGGCCAAAACGGCGCCCTCGGCGGTCGCAGCCAGGTTGATGAACAGCATCAGGTTGTTGCAGATCTTCGCGGCCTGACCGGTCGTTGCTGCCCCGGTGGGGATGATGTTAGCCGCCATCGGCTTGATAAACGCGGTTGCGTCGGCCACCGCGCCGGCCTCGCCGCCGATCATGAAGGTCAGTGTTCCGGCCTTCGCACCGCTCATGCCACCGGAGACCGGGGCATCGACGAACCGAGAGCCCGCCGCCGCTGCGGCATCGTGCAGCGCCTGGGCGGTCGCGATGTCGATGGTGGAGGAATCCACCAGCAGGGTTTTCGTGTCGGTGTTGGCCAGCACGCCGTCGGCGCCGAAATAGACCGAACGGGCATGCTCCCCCTTGGGCAGCATGGTGAAGACGACATCAGCCCCGGCCACGGCCTGGGCAATGCTGCCGACGGCGGTGACGCCCCCCGTCACTGCGGTGGCCACGGCATCCGGATTCAGATCGAACCCGCGTACCTCGTGGCCGGCGGCCACCATATTGGCTGACATGGGTCCACCCATGTTGCCCAGCCCGATCCAGGCGACTACTGACATGTGAAGCTCCTTTGCTTGTGTTCCTCCACCCTCGCAGCCGGATAGAGTGCAATCAAGGCAAAATTTCACAGGGGGTATGTGCGCAGATGCACAGACTCGAAGGGACCATTCCGTGAGTTCACACCAGCTTCCGAGCCCGAACGACCTGCTCGTACTGCTCACCGTGGCCCGGCTGGGCCGGTTCAACGCGGTCGCCGAGGCACTCGGCACCACCCACACGACGATTTCGCGGCGCATCCTCTCGCTCGATCGCGAACTGGGCGGTCGCACGCTCGAACGCAGCCCGCACGGCTGGGAGCTCACCGAGCTGGGGCGGCACGCGGTCAGCGCGGCCGAAGCGATCGAAGATCGGCTCGGCGCGCTCAGCACGGCGATCAGTCAGACAGATCCGCTTTCCGGGCTGCTGCGCATCAGCACGATCGACGGATTCGGGGCTGAGGTCGTCACGCCGGCGCTCGTGAAGCTGCAACAGAGTCACCCGCGCATCAACATTGAGATGTTCAGCGCCACCCGCAAGGTAAGCCAGAACCGGTCGGGGGTCGACCTGGAAATCGTGGCGGGGCGCAACGACGTCAACAATGCACAGGCGGTTTTTCTCACCAACTACTTTCTGCGGCTGTACGCGAGCCGCGGCTACCTGCTCGCCCGCGGTGTTCCCGCGTCGCTCGACGATATTCCGTCGCACGGTTTTGTGTCCTACGTCGAGAGCGCACTGCTCGTCACCGACCTCGGCTACCGGTCCTCAGAGCTGCCCGAACCCGCCACGACCTTTCAGGCGACCAGCCTGTTCGCGCAGCTGGAAGCCGTGCAGGCCGGCGCCGGAATCGGACTGCTGCCCAATTTTCTCGTACACGACCGGCCCGAATTCGTGCCCGTCCTGCGCGACGATTTTCAGCGTCAGCTGCCGATTTGGGCCGTGGTGCGGGCCGAATCGCTGCGCTCCCCGGTGGTGCGCGCCGCGATCGAGGCCATCTCGCTCGAGATCGCGGGTCGACCGGCGGCCTTCACCGATTGACCGGGCGAGCGGATGTGCGTCACTCACGCAGCGAGATGGCCCGATCGACGAGATCGGGCCATCGCTTCGTTCCGCCGAGCTAGCGGCGACCGGCCCCAGCCAAATCGGCGGCGGCGCGATCGGCCGATTCGGCGGCATCCGCTGCATCAATGTCGTGCAGCGAGAGGCCGCGTGTTTCCTTGAGGGTCAGCACAACGAGGGCCGTCAGGAGGCAGGCTACCGCGAGGTAGATGGCCACCGGCACCGAGGAATCGAAGGCGGAGAGCAGGCTCACGGCGATGATCGGGGCGATCGAGCCCGCGACGACCGAGGTGACCTGGTAGCCGAGCGAGACACCGGAGTAGCGCATGCGGGTGGGGAACATCTCCGCCATAATGGCGGGCTGGCCGGCATACATGAGGGCGTGGAACAGCAGACCCAACATAATCGCGACGATGATGATGAAGTCGTTCGCGGTATCCATCATGGGGAATGCGAAGAAGCCCCAGGTGCCGGCGAGGACGGCACCGAGGAAGTACACCGGGCGGCGACCGACTCGGTCGGACAGGTGGCCGACGAGCGGAATGACACTGAAGTGCAGGGCGTGGGCGAGGAGTAGAAGCAGCAGTACCCGGGAGGTGTCCATCTCGACGATGATCTTCAAGTAGGTGATCGAGAACACCACCACCAGGTAATAGAGGATGTTCTCGGCGAAACGCAGGCCCATTGCGGTGAAGACGCCGCGCGGGTAGCGACGGAAGACCTCGACAATACCGAAGCCCTTGTCGCCCCCCATGACCTCTTTCTGCGCTTTGAGAAAGATCGGCGCATCGCTGACCTTGGTGCGAATGTAATACCCGACCAGCACGATCACGGCGGAGAGCCAGAACGCGACGCGCCAGCCCCAGCTCAGGAAGGCCTCATCGGAGAGGGTGGAGGCGAGTACGAACAGCACGCCGGTGGCCAGTAGGTTTCCACCAGGCACAGCGGCCTGGGGCCAGCTGGCCCAGAATCCGCGCGACTTCTCCGGGCTGTGCTCGGCGACGAGCAGCACGGCACCGCCCCATTCGCCGCCGACTGCGAAGCCCTGAATGAAGCGCAGGAGCACGAGCAGAACGGGCGCGAGGTAGCCGATCTGCTGGAAGGTCGGCAGACAGCCCATCAGGAAGGTGGCGACGCCGACGAGTACGAGGCTGAACTGCAGCAGTCGTTTGCGGCCGAACTTGTCGCCGAAGTGTCCGAACACGATGCCGCCGATGGGGCGGGCCAGGAATCCGACCGCGTAGGTGGCGAAGGCGGCGATGATGCCCTCGAGCTCACTGCCCGCGTTGGGAAAGAACAGGGTGCCGAAAACCAGGGTTGCCGCAGAGGCGTAGAGAAAGAACTCGTACCATTCCACGACCGTGCCGGCCATAGAGGCTGCCACGACCTTTTTCAGTCCGGACGTCTGTACGTCCTGTCGGGAATTGGATCTGGTCGTGCTCATGGGAGTCCCTCTCGTGTCGTCATTGACACAACGTGCGTGCACGTCGTCTGGCTCGTCTCAGCTTGCGCTTCGCACTGCTGACTGTCAAAGGCGATTCGCGCAGGGGCGCCGTGCAGAAATGCACACGTGGTCTGAGGGAACGAACTCGGCAACGGTATTCTCAAAGGAACAAACAGTGAGGTGGGAACAACGGTGACGCACGCGCATCCGCTGCACGTCGACGTGGAGGTGCCGTGCCTGTGCTGCCTCGCGCCGCAGCCGTTTCACTTCACCTCGCTGAGCGATCAGGTGGTCTGCGCGCAGTGCGTGCACCACATTGGGGCCGAGAAGAGTGAGCGTCGCGACGCTGAGCACGTCAAGCTGTGGGCCGCTCGCTGGGCGGTTTCCGAGTCCGCGCACGAAGAATATATCGCCGAAACGGATGCTCTCCTCGTCGCCCGCGACATTGATCTGACCGCTCTGCGCGCCCAGGTCACCGAGCTCAGTGCCGTCGTGGAAGGTCAGTTCGCGGACGGGATCGACGGGGTGCGCGCCCTGCTGCAGAATGATCTGGTCAAGCGGGCCGAACGCAATACCGAGCTGGCCCGGCGCCAGATTGACTGGGCGATGGGCGGCCTCTGGCGCATCGCTGGGCTGCACCACGACGACCCGGCTCAGCCGGCGAAGTGCTCCTGCGGACGCACAGCCGGCAGCTGCGCGGAGAGCAGCGCAATCGACGCGCTGAGGCAGGCGCTAGGCGACTGGGAGAAGAAGAACGTGCTGCTGCTGCAGGGTGGCCGCCGGCATGGACTGCCGGCGGACCACCCTGCGGTGCTGAACCAGCGCATCCGCTGAACCAGCGTGCTGCGCTGCGCAGGTGTGCGGGCTAGTGCCCGATCGGAACCGGCGCGCCGAGCGGCGGACGCCTTACCAGGAATGCTGCCGGAATGGCGAACAGCGAGATGATCGCGCCGCACAGGAACGCACCGCGAATACCGGCGGCCGTCGCGGACACCTCGTTGACGCCCTGCGCGATCAGCGCGGCCGACTGCGAGGTCATCACGGCGATGAACAGGGCCGTGCCGATGGCTCCGGCGAGCTGCTGGACCGTGCCGACGACCGCGCTGCCGTGGGAGTACAGGCTGGGCCTCAGGGAGCCGAGACCCGAGGTGAACAGCGGTGTGAACAGCAGGGACAGGCCGGCGCTCATGCCGATGTGGGCGACCATGAGCATCCACGGTTCGGTGGTCTCGCCCATCCTGGTCATCGCCCAGAACGCCGCGCTGACGAGGATCGACCCGGGAACCAGCAGGATGGTCGGGCCGCGACGGTCGTAGATACGGCCGACGAACGGCGCGAGCAGGCCCATGGTCAGCCCTCCTGGCAGCAGCAGCAGCCCGGTAGCGAGGGCGGTCATGCCGAGCACGTTCTGCATGTACAGCGGCAGCAGAATAATGGTGCCGAACAGGGCCAGCATGCTGATGCTGAGCATGGAGATCGACAGGGTGAACGTGCGCGAGGTGAACACTCGCAGGTCGAGCAGGGCACGATCGGTGCGCTGCAACTGCAGTTGGCGCAGCACGAACAGGGCCAGGGCAACCAGGCCGACGCCGAGCGGCAGCCAGCCGGCCATTGCTGCGCCGCCCAGGTTGCTCAGACCGTAGACGAACCCGCCAAAGCCGAAGGCCGAGAGGATGACCGAGAGCACGTCGATCGGAATCTGGCGCGGCGTGGTCACGTTCTGGATCCGTGAGGCGCCGAGGACGAGGGCGCCGATGGCGATCGGCAAGACCAGGATGAACATCCAGCGCCAGTCGAGCACGCTGAGGATGATGCCCGAGATGGTCGGGCCGATCGCCGGGGCGACCGAGATGACGATGGAAATGTTTCCCATGGTCTTGCCGCGGGAGCTGGGTGCGACGAGGGTCATCACGGTCGTCATGAGCAGGGGCATCATAATGGCCGTTCCGCTGGCCTGCACGATGCGGCCGAGCAGCAGCACCTCAAAGCCGGGAGCGAGCGCGGCGATCAGGGTGCCGGTGCTGAACAGGGTCATCGCGGCGATGAACACCGGGCGGGTGTTGAAACGCTGAATGAGAAAACCGGTGATCGGAATGACCACGGCCATCGTGAGCATGAACGCCGTGGTCAGCCACTGCGCGGCGGTCGCCGTGATGCTGAGGTCGTCCATGAGGTGCGGCAGGGCCACACCCATGATGGTCTCGTTCAGAATGACCACGAACGCCGAGACCAGCAGCAGCCGAATCACCAGCTGGTTGCGCTTGGCATCGGCATCGGGGCGGTGGTCCACCGTGGTTGTGGGCACGCTGGCTGTTGTGGTCATAACTGGTCCTGACAGTGGTACGAAAAAAATATGCATAAAACAACATGCGAAAATGAGCGGCGGCCGCCCCCCGAGCCGGCTTGCTGTGTGCGCCTCTAGGTGCAGCGTTTTGCAGGGTGTGAATTATTCCTGGGCACGCGAATTAGCCACCGCGAACCGGATGAGGCGCGCGATTTAGGCCAGGCGGAGCTTGAGATAGGGCGCCGTGCGGCTGGTCGGGTGGGCCGCCACGGTCGCGGGGGTGCCGGCCGCGATGATTTGGCCGCCCTGGTCGCCACCGGACGGGCCGAGGTCGATCACCCAATCGGCGGCGGCGACCACGTCCATCTCGTGTTCAACCACGACGACGGTGTTGCCGGCGTCGACCAGGCGTCCGAGCTGCTGCAGGAGCAGCTCGACGTCGGCCGGATGCAGCCCGGTCGTCGGCTCGTCGAGCAGATAGAGGGTGTGGCCGCGGCGGGCGCGCTGCAGCTCAGTCGCGAGCTTGATGCGCTGGGCCTCGCCGCCGGAAAGCTCGGTGGCCGGCTGCCCGAGTCGCAAATAGCCCAGGCCCACCTCGCGCAGGGTTTCGAGGCTGCGCGCGGCGACGGGGACGTCTTCGAGAAAGTCGAGTGCGGCATCCACTGTCAGGCCGAGTACCTGGGCGATGTTCTTGCCGCGGTAGGTCACCGCGAGGGTCTCGGGGTTGTAGCGCGAGCCCCCGCAGTCCGGGCAGGGCGCGTAGCTGCCCGGCAGAAAGAGCAGTCCGACCGCCACGAAACCCTCACCGAGGCAGGTCTCGCAGCGGCCGCCGGCCACGTTGAACGAGAACCGTGACGCGGTGAAGCCGCGCGCCCTGGCGTCGTCGGTGGCGGCAAAGGTGGCTCGAACGGCATCGAACAGGCCGGTATAGGTGGCGAGGTTGGAGCGCGGGGTGCGGCCGATCGGCTTCTGGTCAACCTGCACCAGGCGATCCACGGCTTCGAGGCCGGTGACCGCGGCGACCGGGCTCGAGTCGAACTCGACTTCAGTATCGGGGTCGCCCAGATCGAGCACCGGAACGTCGTCGGGATCGGGGTGCAGGTGTCGACCGACGGCCTCGGCGAGCACCTGGCTGACCAGGGTGGATTTGCCCGAGCCGCTGACGCCGGTGACGGCCGTCAAAACCCCGAGCGGAATCTGCGCATTGAGACCCTGCAGGTTGTGCCGGGTCACGTCGTGCAGGCCCAACCAGCCAAGCGGATGCCGCAGCTCGCCCCGCGCCACCGGCTCCCGGTCCGCAGCAAACAGGTAGCGCCGCGTGACGGAGGCGTCGACCTCGGCCAGCCCCGCGGTCGGCCCGCTGTAGAGCACCTCGCCGCCGCCCTCGCCGGCCCGAGGACCGACGTCGACGACCCAATCGGCGCGTCCGACGACGTCCATATTGTGTTCGACCACGAAGACGGAGTTGCCCGAGAGCTTGAGCTGCTCGAGCACGAGCAGCAGCGGCTCGGCGTCGGCCGGGTGCAGACCGGCCGAGGGCTCGTCGAGCACGTAGATCACCCCGAATAGGCCAGAGCGCAGTTGGGTGGCGATGCGCAGCCGCTGCATCTCGCCCGGCGAGAGCGTGGGGGTCGAGCGGCCGAGGGCCAGATAGCCGAGGCCCAGTTCGAGCAGTACATCGATGCGGCGCAGCAGGTCCCCGGCCAGGGTGACGGCCACCTCTGACACAGAGTCGCCCGACACAATCGGCCGCAGAACATCGGCCAGAGCTGTCATCGGCAGGGCGTTGAGCTCGGCGATCGAGTGACCGGCCACGGTGACGGCGAGGGCTTCCGGCTTCAGGCCACTGCCACCGCAGTCGGGGCACGGGCCGGTATCGACGTAGCGCAACACTCGCTGCCGCACGTTCGGGCTCTTGCTGTCGGCGAGGGTGTGCAGTACGAAACTCTTGGCGCTCCAGAACCGGCCCTGGTAGGGCTTGGCGATGCGGTCGCGCTGCGGCACGACCTCGACCACCGGCTGTTCCTCGGTGAACAGAATCCAGTCCCGGTCGGCTCTGGACAGGTCCTGCCAGGGCAGGTCGATGTCGTAGCCGAGCACCGCGACGATGTCGCGCAGGTTCTTGCCCTGCCAGGCACCGGGCCAGGCCGCGATGGCGCCGTCGCGAATGCTGAGGGTGGGATCGAGCACCATCGATGCTTCACTGACCGTGTGCGCCATACCCAGACCGTGGCAGCGCGGGCAGGCACCCATCGCGGTGTTCGGTGAAAAGGAGTCGGATTCGAGGCGACCGGCAGCATCCGCTGGATATATGCCGGCACGGGAATACATCATGCGGAGCGAGTTAGACAACGTGGTGACCGTGCCGACGCTCGAACGGGAACTCGGTGTACCGCGTCGTTGCTGCAGGGCGACCGCCGGGGGCAGGCCGGTGATCTCATCGACGTGCGGGGTATGCCCTTGTTGAATGAGCCGACGGGCGTAGGGCGCTACCGATTCAAAGAAACGGCGCTGAGCCTCGGCAAAGATGGTGCCGAAGGCGAGCGAGGATTTGCCGGAGCCCGAAACGCCGGTGAAGGCCACGATGGCGTCGCGGGGCACATCGACGTTCACATTGCGCAGGTTGTTCTCGCGGGCACCGCGCACCCGCACGAAACCCTCGGATTGATTTTCACTAAGCATCCGAGCAAGTGTAGTTCGCTCGATTGGGAACCGCGCGGCTCAGATCGAGGTGGCGTCCTCGACCTGACCGACGAGCTCTTCGATGATGTCCTCCAGAAAGAGCACACCGGTCACGGTGCCGTTGGCGTCGAAGGACGTCGCTACGTGCGCTCCGAGGCGTCGCATCGACGCGAGCGCGTCTTCCAGCTCGCTGTCACACGAGACGGATGCGAGACGCCGCAGCCGTTTGCTCGGTACCGGCTGAGTGAAGGTGTCGCCGCTGGTGAGATCCATGACGTCCTTGAGGTGCAGGTAGCCGGTCGGCTGATCGTCGTCGTCGGTGAGGATGTACCGCGAGAATCCGTGTTGGCTGACGGCCCGCTGAATGTCGGCCGGTGAGGCCGTGGAGGGCAGGCAGACCATCGATTCGATCGGCACCTGCACGTCGGACACCTTTTTCGCCGTGAACTCGAACGCGGCTGTGAGCGTGCCGGAGGCATCCTGCAGCATGCCCTCGCGGGTGGACTGCTCCACGATGCTGGCGACCTCGTCGAGGGTGAACGCGCTCGTCGCCTCGTTTTTGGGCTCGACCTTGCACAGGCGGAGCACGCCGTTGGCTAGCCAGTTCAGGCTGAAGATGATCGGGTTGAACACCCGAGCCACGAACACGAGTGGCGGCGCCAGAATGAGGGCGGCCTTTTCGGGAACGGAGAACGAGATGTTCTTCGGAATCATCTCGCCGAAGACAACGTGCAGAAAGGTCACCAGAATCAGCGCGAAGCTGAAGGCGATCGTGCTGATCATGCCCTCGGAGAGGCCGGTGCCCGCGAGCGGGTATTCGAGCAGACCATGAATGGCCGGCTCGGAGACGTTCAGAATGAGCAGTGAGCACACAGTGATACCCAGCTGGCTGGTGGCGAGCATGAGTGTGGCGT
Organism: Cryobacterium sp. Hh11; assembly: GCF_004404045.1. Classification (NCBI taxonomy): domain Bacteria; kingdom Bacillati; phylum Actinomycetota; class Actinomycetes; order Micrococcales; family Microbacteriaceae; genus Cryobacterium; species Cryobacterium sp. Hh11. The sequence goes on from NZ_SOHF01000037.1 coordinate 60,415, forward strand.
GTTCCATGGCCCACAGGGTGGTCTTGGCGGCCTTGCTGCCCTGGGCGGCGAGCGGTTCGATCTGGGAGCGCCGGGCGGAGATGACGGCGAATTCGGCGCCGACGAAGAACGCGTTCACCACCAACAGCACGACGAGCCAGATCAGTCCGGGCAGGTACGCGGTTAAATCGGCGCTACTCATGAATCAGGTCTTTCTGAATTTTATTGACGATGCGGTCGTGCGGGGTGGCGAGGCTCGGATCGGTCTCGGGGTCGACGGGCGTGTAGCGGACGCGGTGAACGCGTACGCCGTCGACGCGGTCGATGCGGAGCACGCCGCCCTCGATGGCGACCTCGTCACCGAGTTCGGGAATGCGATCGAGCTGATCGGCGAGGAATCCGCCGACCGTGTCGTAGTCGCCGTCGGTCGGCACGGTGACGCCGGCCCGGTCGAACAGCTCGTCGGGGCGCCAGGCCGCGTCGAACACGACCGACCGTCCGGAGCGGATGACGCCGGCCTTGGCCCGATCATGCTCGTCTTCCAGCTCGCCGACGAGTTCTTCGACGAGGTCTTCGAGGGTGACGATGCCGGCGGTTCCGCCGTATTCATCGGCGACCACGGCAATCTGGAACCCCTGCTGGCGCAGAGCGGCGAGCAGGGAATCTACGCCCATGGTCTCGGGAACGCGCAGCGCGGGGGCCTTCAGGTCGGCAGCGGTCACCGTGGCCCGCTCATCTAGTGCAACGGCGAAGGCTTGTTTCACGTGCAATACGCCCACGATGTCGTCGGCGTTCCTGTCGATCACGGGGAACCGTGAGTAGCCGGTGCTGGTCGCAAGACGCACAACGGCCTCGGCCGTGTCGGTGACATGAACGGAAGCCATGCGCACCCGGGGGGTCATGACATCGGCAGCAGAATGGTCGGAGAACCGCAGGGTGCGGTGCAGCATGGCGGCGTGGTCGTCGTCCAGCACCCCCTCGAGGGCTGAGCGGCGCACCAGAAAGCTCAGCTCTTCGGCGCTACGGGCACCGGAGAGTTCTTCTTTCGGCTCGATGCCGAACCGGCGAATGATCGCGTTGGCCGTGTTGTTGAACAGCAGAATGACGGGTTTAAACACGGCCGTGAACACGGTTTGGGCCGGCACGACGATTTTCGCGGTTGCCAACGGCACGGCGAGGGCGAAGTTCTTGGGAACGAGCTCGCCGATCACCATGGAGAACAGCGTCGCGAGCGAGATCGCGATGATCGTTCCCAGCAGCGGCACGACGCCGGCCGGTACGCCCGCACTGGTCAGCGGCCCGCTGAGCAGCGACCGGATGGCTGGTTCGAAGGTGAATCCGGTCAGCAGCGTGGTGAGGGTGATGCCCAGTTGGGCGCTCGACAGGTGCGTCGAGGTGATCTTGAGCGCCTTGATAGTCGGACCGAGTCGCTTTTCGCCGCGATCGCGGCGAACTTCGAGCTCATTGCGGTCGAGCGTAACCAAGGCGAACTCGGAGGCTACGAAAATTCCCGTTCCGACGGTGAGTAGGAGTCCTACGCCCACCATGATCCACTCATACATATTGTGCTCCTCTCAGATCGAGAAGCATGTCGGTGGTGGCGGGCGAGGGTTTATGCGAGGGAGGGTCTTCCATTGTGTTTATAAACCTACAGACGGATGCTGACAAACCGCCGGTTCGCCGCGTTTCGGCCGTGACCGGGCCCGGGTGCCGGGGTGGTCACCTCGGGCCCGGCCAACCGGGAATTCAACGCGACGATCACCCCGCCGGCCAGCGGAACGGCGTAGTGGGCGATTAGCATCTCGGGTATATTCGGCGCGAGGAATATAACCCGGTCGCCCGTCGTGATACGTCAGCGGATGGCGGGGGCCAGCTCCTCGGCGGCCTGCGCGAACTCTAGGTAGCTGCAGCGCCGAGCGCCGTAAACGATCGCATCCTTGTTTGGGAATACTTCAGCGCTGCGCTGGAGAAATCGCATCGGTGTGAGCGGTGAATCGTTGGGCGAGCTGGTCTTGGTGTCAATCACGTGGGGCTCCTGTGTCCGGAAAGATGCACCGAAGTGGGGCTAGTGGAAGGCGCTGACCCCGGTGAGGTCACGTCCGATGAGCAGCGACTGGATGCTCTCGGTGCCCTCATAGGTGTGGATTGACTCGATGTCAGCGAGGTGCCGAATAACGTGGTTTTCGAGCAGGATGCCGTTGCCACCGAGCATGTCGCGGGCCAGCGACGCGAGCGAGCGCGCCGCCCGGGTGTTGTGGAATTTGGCCAGGCTGGCCTGGATCGGGCGCAGCGTTCCGGCCGCGTCGAGTTCGGCCAGGCGCATGCAGTGCAACTGCATCGAGGTGAGTTCGGAGAGCATGAGAGTGAGGCGTTCCTGCACGATCTGAAAACCGGCGATCGGCTTGCCGAACTGCACCCGCTGCTGGGCATAGTTGAGGGCGGCTTCGAACACCGCGGTGGCGTGTCCGAGAGCCGACCAGGCCACACCGAGCCGGGTCGCGAACAGTACGACAGCGGTGTCCTTGAAGGTATGGGTGCCCGGCAGGACGGCGTCCAGCGGAATGCGCACGTCAGTCAGCGTGATGCGGGCCTGGTGCACGGCGCGCAGGGAGCCCTTACCGAGCATCGTCTCACCGTGGTAGCCCGGCAGGGACTGATCGACCAGAAATCCGCGCACGTTGCCGTCGTCGTCGCGGGCCCAGACCACGGTCACGTCGCCGACCGAGCCATTGCCGATCCACTTCTTCTCGCCGTTGATCACCCACTCGTCACCGTCTCGGTGGGCGGTGGTCTCCAAGGCCACCGAATCCGAGCCGTGGTCCGGTTCGGTCAGGGCGAAGGCACCGAGCTTTTCGGCCCGGGCCAGCGGCACCAGCCAGGTGGCTTTCTGCTCGTCGCTGCCGAACATGGCGATGCTGCGCAGGGCGAGCCCGCCCTGCACTGCCACAACGGTGCCCATCGAACCATCGCCGCGGGAGATTTCCATGTTGACCAGGCCCGCCGCGAGCGGAGACATGGGAGTGAGGCCGGGGCCGGTCACGCCGTCGGTGAGCAGATCGAGGTCTCCGAGGCGGCGAGCCAGGTGCAGCGGGTACTCCGCTTTGTCCCAGGCTTCGCTCAGCTCGTCGAGCGTCTCCACCGCAAAGGTACGTGCCCGGCCCCAGAAGGCCCGATCCGCCTCGGGAACATCGGCGAAGACGCCGTAATAGTCGGTGTCAAGCGGGGCGGACACATCGTAATCGGGCATCATTGCCTTTCGCAGCAGCGGGTGTGACTACAGTTCTACCTGACACTGAGTTTCAGGTCAAGTGACACGTAGTGTCAGATGCTGCCCGACTGGTACCGGCCCGCGATCGCCCGGGCGACGTCGTCGGGCAGGGCGGAGGCCGGAAACACCGCGACCAGCAGCTCGCTGGCCGGGGTGGCCTCGGCCACGCCTCCGGGGGCAAAGCGAGTGCGTACCGCCTGCAGGTGGGCGGCCAGTCCTGCCGAATCGAGCATCCGTTCTGTTCCGGCAGCGCGAATCATGCGGCGCAGCTCATAATTGTGCGTGGCCGTCACCGCCGCAGCGAATTGAATGGCTAGCACCGGGTCGACCTGCGGCAGCCGTCGCCGCAGATAGGCCGAGAAGGTCTTCTCGTAGCGCGACACCATGACCGTTTCCCGGTCGCGCAGAACGGATGTCTGGCGCACCACCCGGTCGCGCACCCGCACGACCTCGAGGCGCTCCCGAAACCGCTCGAACACGAGCGCGGCAGCGTCGCACACGGCCAGCCACGGGTCAACGTGTTCGCGGGTGAAATACTCGCCGATCTGCTCGAGCAGCTCATCATGATCGGCGAAGATCACGTCGTCCTTCGACCGGAACTGTCGAAAAAAGGTGCTGCGGGACACCCCGGCGGCGGCGGCGATCTGGGCCGCGCTGGTGGCCTCGTATCCCTGGGTGTGGAACAGGCCGACGGCGATGTCGGCGACGGCGACGCGGCTGCGGGCATCCGCTGGTCGCGAACTGGAAACCGGGGTGAGGGTGGCTGGTGCAGACGGATCAGACATGGTCTGGCGAAATTAGCACGGAACGGTGGGCGGCCGTCGCGCCGCCCTGCCCGCCAAAGGAATGCGACCGGGCCCGGGCCCGGTCGCTGGGCCCATGTTCTATCGTGGGCCCACTTGCCGGGCCCGGGCCCGGCAAGTGAAGGGGCGGGCCGGGGCAGATTGCGGCTCGGGTGGATGTACCGGCGAATGCACAAGGTTTCCATAAGGCCCGCGAAGCACGCTTGCACCATTCGCTCACCCTGAGGAGATAGGTGTGTCATGAGCAGGTTCGAAGGTAAGGGAATCGTCCGCAGCAACAGCAATTCCTCCGGAATGCGAGGTAGTCCACCTTCCCAGGACAGTGGAAGATCCCAGCGAGTCTTCGGCAAGCCCATGCGCATCCTCGCCGCCGGCATGGCCGCCGTACTCTACGCCGGACTCGGCCTGACGGCCGCACTCCCCGCGCAGGCGGTCGTTGCCCCAGTCGGTCAGGGCTTCGCCGTCACGGTTTCTGACCTCGCCTACATTCTCAAGCAGATCAAGATCGCCGAAGCCCACGTGGCCAACACCACCTCGGCTACCGGCCCCTGCGGCGCCCTGGTCGGAACGGGCGCCAACCAGATCGCTAGCCCGCTGCTCTCACTCGGTCTGCGCACCGTCGACGGTTCCTGCAACAACCTGCAGCCCGGCCAGGACCAGTTCGGCGCCGCCGACCAGGTCTTCCCGCGCCTGGCGACGCCGGTCTTCTCCGCAGCGGATGTCACTCCCTCCGGCTTCGGACCGCCGAACCCGACCTCCTACGCCCAGAAAAAGGGCCTCGTCTTCGACTCGGAGCCGCGCACGGTCAGCAATTTGATCGTCGATCAGACCTCGACCAACCCGGCCGCCATCGCTGCCGCCGGAAACCCGGTGCGGACCCAGGGCAATGAGGGCGTTGTGGCCTGCACGACCGACCCGAGCCCGGACGTGCCATTCGGCGTTCCGGCCGGCTGTATCCCCTCCCACGAGACGCTGTTCATGCCGAATGTGACGACCGACGTCGGCCTCTCGCCGCCATACAACTCCTTGTTCACCCTGTTCGGCCAGTTCTTCGACCATGGCATTGACCAGACGGTCAAGGGCGGCGGCACCGTCTTCGTGCCCTTGCAGGCCGATGACCCGCTGGTCGCCGGGCCGGACCACGTGTTCGGCAACGCTGACGACCTCGACCCGAACCTGCGCTTTATGGTGCTGACCCGCGGCCAGAACCAGCCCGGAGCCGACGGCGTCGCGGGCGATAACCCGTCCACCCCGGCCGATGAGAGCGCCGACGACATTCGGGATGCCCTCAACACCAACTCGCCTTGGATCGACCAGAGCCAGACCTACTCCTCGCACGCCTCGCACCAAGTATTTCTGCGCGAGTACGTCACCGAGGGAAATCGACCGGTTGCCACCGGCAAGCTGCTCGGCGGACCGGCCGGACCCACAGCTGGCGGTATGGCCACCTGGGCGACCGCCAAGGCCCAGGCCGCGAACGTGCTCGGACTCCTGCTCGTCGACCAGAACGTCACCAACATTCCGATGTTGGCAGTGGATGCCTACGGCAAGTTCATCCCGGGACCGCTGCGCGGAATGCCGCAGTATGCCACCGCGACCGGCCTGGTCGAGGGTGACCCGGCGAACCCCGTGGCCGTTCCGAGCAACGTGCTGTACTTCAACACCCCGTTCCTCACCGACATCGCGCACAACGCGGAGCCGAAAGCCGGACTGACCCCGGACGGTAACTCGACTGCATCCGCTGACTTCGCCAGCCAGCCGGCCGGAACCTACGACGATGAAATGCTCAACGCGCACTTCATCGCCGGAGACGGTCGCGTCAACGAGAACATCGGCCTGACCGCCATTCACCAGGTCTTCCACTCGGAGCACGACCGCCTGGTGGACGATATCGAGAACACCCTGACCAACGACACTTCTGCCAAGGGCGTTGCGGCCCTGGCCGAGTGGAAGTTGGCCAGTGGGGCCGCCGGCTGGAACGGCGAGCGTCTGTTTCAGGCTGCTCGATTCATCACCGAGATGGAATACCAGCACCTCGTGTTCGAGGAATTCGCGCGCAAGGTGCAGCCGGGAATTAACCCGTTCGAACCGTTCGCGTTCACGCAGACCGAGATCAACCCCGCGGTCAAGGCGGAGTTCGCTCACGCCGTGTACCGCTTCGGGCACTCCATGTTGACCGAGACGATCTCGCGTACGAACGAGGGCAAGCCCGGCGCCGACGGCGAGTTCGGCACGAGTGACGACGTTCAGGGCAGCCTGAACGACATCTCCCTGCTCGAGGGGTTCCTCAACCCGCCTTCGTATACCGACGGTGGGCCCGATGGTCAGCTGACCTCCGAGGAGGCAGCCGGCAGCATCATCATGGGTATGAGCGACCAGGTTGGTAACGAACTCGACGAGTTCGTCACCGATACGCTGCGCAACGACCTGCTCGGCTTGCCGCTCGACCTGGCAACGATCAACATGACCCGTGCGCGTTCGGAAGGCGTGCCGCGGTTGAACGTGTTCCGCCGCGACCTGTTCAACAAGACCAACGACGGGGCGCTCAAGCCCTACACGAACTGGATCGACTTCGGGGAGAACCTCAAGCACCCGGAATCGCTGATCAACTTCGTGGCCGCCTATGGTCAGTTCCCCACCATCACGGGAGCAACCACGCTCGACGGCAAGCGCGACGCCGCGCGACTGATCGTGAGCCCGGACGCCCTGGCTTTGGAAGTTTCTCCGGACGGCGCCATGGACTTCATGAACAGCACGGGAGCGTGGGCCAACTCGGGCACACACTCGATCACCGGGCTCGACGAGGTCGACCTCTGGGTTGGTGGCCTTGCGGAGATGACCACCCCGTTCGGTGGCCTGCTCGGCACGACGTTCAACTATGTGTTCGAAAACCAGATGACCGACCTGCAAAACGGTGACCGACTGTACTACCTGGCCCGCACGCCCGGCATGAACCTCCGTACCCAGCTGGAGGGCAACTCCTTTGCCGAGCTCATGATGCGCAATACCAACGCGCACACTCTGAAGGCCGATCCCTTCGCCACGGCTGACTGCAAGTTCGAGCTGAAGAACCTGGCTGGAACCGTTGCCGGCTTCGAGGCTTCGGGCAATACCGTCGCCAACGACACGCAGTCTGAGTGTGACGAGACAGCGCTGCTGATTCGTATGCCCGACGGCACGATCAAGTACCGTGCCCGCAACACGGTCGACCCGACCGGCATCAACGGCCAGGCGGTCTACAACGGCACCGCCCAGGTGGATCGGGTATTCGGCGGCAACGACAACGACACCTTTTGGGGTGGCCTCGGCAACGACGTCATCGAGGGTGGTGGCGGAGCCGACGTGGCTCTCGGCGGTGAAGGTGACGACATCATCACCGACCTTGCCGGAGACGACGTGCCCAAGGGTGGCCCCGGCAACGACGCGATCGACGCCGGTCCCGGACTCGACATCATCATGGGTGGCGAGGGCAAGGACTTCACTAACGGTGGAGCCAATGCCAACGAAACCTTCGGCGGCGCTGACGACGACTTCATCATTCTCGGTGAAAGCCTCGACGCGGCCTTCGGTGACGGTGGCGACGACTGGGAAGAGGGCGGCAACCAACCCGACCTCATGATCGGAGACAGTAGCAATCTGTTCTTCCTGGACGACTCACAGAAGCCCGGTCACGACTTCATGATCGGCCAGGGCGGCGATGATGACTACGACATGGAGGGTGGCGACGACATTGGCGTTGCCGGTCCGGGAATCGAAAAGAACGCTGGCGGGTCCGGCTACGACTGGTCGACCGGCCAGGGTGACCCGCAGGCGCAGGACGCCGATCTGGCCCTGCCGATCGCGCCCCTCGACATTCTGCAGGTCGGTGTGCGCGACAAGTTCAATGAAGTCGAGGCACTTTCCGGCTGGAAGCTGAATGACATCCTGCGTGGTGACGACCTTGTTCCCAGTGCTGTGGGTGGCGGCGGCTTCATCGGCTGTGACGTTCTGGACCAGGCCGGAGTTGACCGCATTGCGGGCTTCGACGCGCTGATTCCGGAATTCACGACCACGCTGGCATCCGTTGTCGCACTGTCGGCACAGGGTGACTGCCCGATCCTGACCGGCCCGAACGTCTGGGGCGCCGGCAACGTGCTCCTCGGCGGCGGCGGAAGCGACCTGATCGAGGGACGAGGAGCCGACGACATCATCGACGGTGACGCGTACCTCAGCCTTCGACTGAGCGTTCGGACCAACCCGAACGATCCGGCGACGGAGATCGGCAGTGCCAGCATCAACGGCACGAACCAGAGTGCCATGACCAGCCAGTACCTGTCTGACGGCGCCGGTGGACTCACCGGACCGACCCTGCAGGAGGCTGTCTTCGCCGGCGCGGTCAACCCGGGCAACATCGTGGCTGTCCGCGAGATCCTCGACGGAACGGGTGGTATCGACAGCGCGCAGTTCTCTGGTCTGACCAGCGACTACGAGGTGACGACGACCGGCGGCGACGGCACTCTCGGTTCTGCGGGCTCGGTCACCACGGTGATCGACAACCGCGGCACCGACGGTACAGACACCCTGCGCAACATCGAGCGCCTGCAGTTCAGCGACACCGTGGCTCCCGGAACCCCGACCATCGGTGCGGCCATTGCCGGCAACGGGCAGGCAACCGTGGACTGGACCGCGTCGCCGACCGGCATCGCCACCAGCTTCTCGGTGAGGGTGCTCGACTCGTTCGGAGACCAATTCGGTGCACTCCGCACCGCAGCCGGAACCGCGTTCAACCTGGTGGTCACCGGGCTGAACAACGGCTCCAGCTACACCTTCCAGGTATCGGCGACCAACGCGGAGGGGACGAGCGCATTCTCGGCACAGTCCAACGCGGTGACTCCGTCGGCACCGGTGGTCGCGGGAGCTCCGACGATCGGAACCCCGGTCGCCGGTGACGCCCAGGTGAGCGTGAACTGGACGGCCCCGACGCCGGTGGCCAACCAGGCGACAATCACGGGCTACCGGGTTCGCGCCTACGAAGGAACGAGCGCCACGGTGTTCCGAACCTCGCTGGTCGCTGACGTCTCTACCGTCACGATTACCGCTCTGACCAACGGAACCGGGTACACCTTCGACGTCGCCGCGCTCAACGCGGTCGGCACCGGAGCGGCCTCGGCCCGGTCAGTGGTAGTCACCCCGACCGCTCCGGTGGTGCAGGTGGTAGCTGGAGCTCCCGTGATCGGAGTCCCGGTTGCCGGTAACGCATCGGCGACAGTGAACTGGGCCGCCCCGGCACCGGTGGCCAACCAGGCTCCGATCACGGGCTACCGGGTGCGCACCTTCGTCGGAACGGGAGCAACGGCTGCTGCCACCGCGACGGTGGCCAACGTCACCAGCACGGTGATCGGGTCGCTGACGAACCGTACCGGGTACACCTTCGATGTCTCCGCGATCAACGCGGTCGGCATCGGAGCGGCATCCGCTCGTTCGGTTGCGGTCACGCCGCGCACGGAGTTCGTGCTCCCGACGGTGATCGCACGCACGCCGGCGTCCGGTGCTCGCTCGGTCAGCCAGACCGGCAATCTGACGGCGACGTTCAGTGAACCTGTTGCCGGGGTCAGCGGAACGACGTTCGTGCTGCGGCTCGGGACGACGGTGATCGCAGCTGCGGTCAGCTACAACGCCACGACTCGAGTCGCGACGTTGAACCCGAGTGCGACTTTGCTCGCCGACCGCAGCTACACGGCTACTCTGTCGGGCATTCGGGACGCGGCCGGAAATACGATGGTGGCCAGTTCCTGGTCATTCATCACCGGTCCGGCTCCGAGGATCACCACGAGAACTCCCGCTTCGGGAGCCACCGGGGTGCGCCGGAACGCCAACGTGCTCGCGACCTTCAGCGAAGACATCACCGGAGTCAGCGCGACCACGGTTCAGATCACCCGGGTCTCCACCGGCGCGGTCGTCACCACCTCGTCGGCGTTCAATGCCACCACGAACGTGTTGACGATCAACCCCTCGGTGACCCTGACCTCCAATGTTCAATACCGGGTGACCATCATCGGTGGCACCGCGAGCGTTCGAGATCTGATCGGGAACCCGTTCGTGACGAGCACCTGGACGTTCACGACCGGCGCCCTGCTCTAGGAAATACCTGATCCGCTTCACCCGGCCGGCGACTGAATCCAGTCGCCGGCCGGTCCCACCACTACAGCTGAACAGCACAAAGCCTTGAGGAGAGAAATGACATCACGCAGGGAAGTTCTCCAGCTCGGCGCCTTCGGTGCGCTTGGTCTGGCCAGCATGGAAGGGAATGACAATGACGTTCCGACCGTGCCGCTGCCCACTCAAAGCCAGCTCGCCCCCGCGAACATGCCGGTGCCCTACGCCGGCGTCTTTCGCCGCCCGCCGGTGCTGGCCCCGTACCAAACCGGTTTCGACGAGGGTGACCCCGACCGCCCATTCGCCCGGTACGCACTCACCCAAAAACTTGGCCAGGCGCAGTTTGTGCCGGGCCTGTCGACCACGATCGCCGGCTACAACGGCATCTTCCCAGGGCCGACCATTCGGGCTAGGCAGGGCACCCGGTGCGAGGTGCGCATTCGCAACGCACTGCCGGCCAAAGGCCTGCTGCATCCCAGCGCCTTCCGCACCGTGACCCACCTGCACGGCTCGGCGTCGCTGCCGCAGTACGACGGCTATGCGAACGATGTCACGGCCCCCGGAGACGTCAAGAACTATCACTATCCCAACTGGCAAAACGCGCGCACGCTGGGGTACCACGACCACAACCACCATGTCACCGCGCAAAACGTCTACGCCGGCCTGGCCGCGTTCTATCCCCTGTCGGACGCCTATGAGCGCGCACAGCTGCCCCAGGGCGAGTTCGATGTGCCGCTGATGATTTCCGATGCACTTTTCAACGCCGATGGGTCCCTCGGCTACAACGACCGCTTGCACAGCGGATTTTACGGCGACATCTACGTCGGCGAGAACGAGTCGATCACGGTGCTCATGCAGTTCGACACCGGGCCGGAGGCCGGCGGCCGCTACATGATTCACTGCCACAACCTGGTGCACGAGGACCATGACATGATGGTGCAATTCGCGGTGGGAGACTCCCGGGTGAACGACCCGATCTACTCCGATCCCGCCTATTGGGACACGATGCCGATGAATGCCTACCCGCCGGTGTACCTGCCGGGGCTGCCAGCCGGCACCTGATGGTTCACGCGACCCGTCCGACCTCGGCGGTGCGGCTTCTCGCTCTGCTCAGCGCTGGTTTACTGGCGGCTGGAGTGCTGAGTGGCTGCACCGCTTGGGCCTCCGCCCCGCCTGGCACGACCAGCACCTCGACTAGGCCAGCCGCGGCATCCGCTTCACGCAGCGAAATTGGCAATGGCCGACCCCTGGTCAACTACGACGGACCACTGGTGCAACGCCGGGTCGTACTCGCGATACATACGAGAGCGGATGCCGATCTGCCCACGTTGCGCGCCGGCGTGGACCAGCATGCCGACGGTGCCAACCTTAGGCTCGCCCAGATTTCCCCCGATGTGTTGCCGGCCGGGGTGCTGGAGCAGGCCGTGCCCCAGCTGACCCTGCTGCTGCCGGCGGGGTCGACCGAAGACGATGCGCGCGGCCTTATCGATGCATCGACGGCCACCCAACCCGCGCAGTACTTCGTGCTGACCGTTCTGGTGCACGATCTCGTCTTCGAGGTGGACGCGACCGACCCGGGGGCGTTGGCCGATGCTATTGCGCGTGAAGGCATCCTCTCTGATGCTCTGGGAAACTACGAGACCACGGCTGGCACCGACACCTTGGGCGTGAGCTACCTCGGGACACTATTGGGCGACGAAATGGTGGACTCCGTGCGCAGCGCGATGGCACGCCCGGCCGGCACCACACCCCGGCGGGTGGCTGTCCTGGCCGGTACTCCCGGCGGGACGGGCGTTGACGTCGCCGCCGAACCGATCCCACAGCCGGTGGCCTTGGCTGGCGGAACCCCTCATGAGGTGGTGAGCGATGCGCCGGTGGCCGAGGCCGAGGTTGACTCGACACCGTTGGGACCGTGGCTGGCCTACTGGATCGGACTCGCGGTGGTGCTGGGCGTGACGGTGCTGCTCGCCGGTTGGAGTCTGGTGCGGCGGCGGCGCAGGCTTCGGGCTAGCGCGTTCGAACCGGAACGACCCGATCCAGAGTCGCCATGACGGAGGTGCCGCCGCCCACCCAGGAGCGCACCTCGAGGGTGCCGCCGGCGACCTCGATGGTGTCGCGCATGATGCGCAGACCCATGTGATTCTCGGGTGCGTCCGCGGCCATGTCGAAGCCGCAGCCGTTGTCATGGATGAGCAGGATGGTGCGATCGGTATCTTGCATGAGCGTCAGCTCGACGGTGCCGGCCTTGGCATGCTTCACGGTGTTGGCGAGCACCTCGCGGGCCACCCGATAGAACATCGCCGAGCGGTCCCGGTCGAGATCGCAGTCGGGGGGAATATGCAGTTTGACCTCGATGTCGTGCTCGAGCAGCGGGGCGGCCAGCCGGGTGAGGGCGGTCGGCAGTCCGAGTTCGGCCAGATCGGGTGGGTAGAGCTCGGTCGTCATAGCGCGCAGGGTGCGCACGTTCTTTTGCAGGATGGCCTTGGCCTGGCCGAAGAGCGCCCGATTCTCGGGGGTGGAATGCATTTCCTCGGCTTCGAGGGCGTAGGACAGGCCGGCCAGATCTTGAATGACTTCGTCGTGCAGATCACGGGCAATGCGCTGGCGTTCCAGGTCGGAGGCGTCGATCGCGTGCTGCAGGAGGCGGCGTTTCGTTGACTGGTGACCCTGGATGCGCCGGGCCAGCTGGATCGCCGGCACGAGCTGGGCCATTTGAAGGGCTCCAAGGGACAGCAGGAAGGTGGGAATCAGCCCGACCACGAGTGCGTTTTGCTCGTCACGGACCCCGTCGTCATTGAAGTACGCCTCCAAAATTACGACCTGACCGTTGGCCGCCGTGGTGCGCACGTGCACCTCGACCAATTCGCCGGCCTGGGATTCGTGCGCGTTCTCGGCGCCGTCCTGCACGCCGAGGTTTGCACGCCCCTTGCCGCCGGCCAGGAGTTCAGGGGCAAAGCTCGGCAGGTCGAAGACCTGGCCGACCAATGCCGGGAAGTCGGAGTACACGATTCGCCCCTCGGAGTCCCAGACCTTGATGCGCGCAATCGATCCGTCGGAGATGCGGGGAGCCAGGCGGTCGTCCAGTCGACGGGTCGATCCGGGCAACCCCGCGAGGAGGTCGTCGGTAATGAGCGGTCCGATGGAATAGTCGGCGAGGCGTTGAGCCTGTTGGATGGCGTTGTCCAGGGCGTTGCTCTTGGATTCAGCGCGGACCCAGAGTGCGGCCGGGACGGCGATGATCATCATGGCGATGACGCCGACGGTGATGAACCGGCCCACCGCCGAGCGCACCTCGGAACGTTCGTCCGACCGGGTTCGGTCGAGGCGGCTGGGCTTCGCCGCCGAGTTAGACATGCTGGGCGGGAACCAAACCCAGGCGAGTGGCGATCACGACGGCTTCGAGCTGGGAGTGTGCGCCGAGCTTGCCGAGGATGGACTTGACGTAACCCCGGCAGGTGTTCTCCGAGATGCCGAGGGTCTTGGCGTTGGCCCGCACGTCGGAACCCTCCCCCATGAGGCGGAGCACCGCGAGCTCGCGCTTGGTCAGCTCGGGAAACGGAACCTCCTCGTTGTGCTGTCGGCGTCGAGCGCTGAGCAGGCCCACGAGCGACGGATGCACAATGAAACCGCCAATCCGAGCATGGCGGAGCGTGTCGAGCACCGTGGCGAGCGAACCATCCTTGGGCAGGAAGGCGCAGACGCCGATCGCCGCGGCCTGTTCGAGGGCCTCGAGGGCCGGGTCGCCGGTGAGGATCACGATGCGGGTCTGCGGGGCGCGGGCCAGAATAGCGGCGGCCGCGACGAGCCCGCTGCCGTCGGGCAGGTGGTAGTCCATGACGACAACGTCGGGGACCAGCTCCAGACACGCAGCGATGCCGCTTGCGACGTTGTTGGCTGAGCCAACGCTGCACAGGTCGGGCTCGCGGTTAAGGGAACCGGTGAGCAACTCGGCAAAGGTCGTGTGGTCGTCGACGATGAGAATGCGAATCTGTGCAATGGCGGGCGAGTAAAGCGCCTTCCCCTGAATGCTGGGTTCAAGGGGGGACATCTGCGTGGTCATCTGCGGCGACCTCTCTGCCCTGTCGCGAGCTGCGTTAGCTCCATAGACCAAATAAGTATCCGCAGAACATGAGATTTTGTCGAGTCCTGTTGTTTTTGTCCCCCATATGGTACGACTCGGGAATCAGGCGCGAGCGACGGCGCGGCGCAGGAATGAGGTGATGACATCAGTGGCCTCTCGGAGGGAATCCGCGACCCGCTCTGGTCGCGGAAGTGTGCTCGGTCGGGGGCGCGAATCGGGTGCTGGCACTCCCAGCTGTTCGTGCAGCACGAGAAAGGCCGAGAGCACGTCGGCAAGGTCACCGTCTTCGGCGGCCGTCGCGTGCAGCAGACGCAGCTGGGCTGAGCGCAGAATCTGGCCGGGTGCGCAGCCCAGTTCGCTCTGCATGGCATGGCGGCACCGGTCATAGGCCTGCAGGCCCTGGGCGTGGCGCCCGGCAGCCTCCAGCCCGAGGATGAGGGCCGTCCAGGCTCGTTCATTGAGCGGGTCATCGGCAATCGCGAGGGTGGCGAGATCGACGGAATCGTCGATCCGGTGCAGAGCAGCGGCGGTTTCGGACGCCAGAACGCGGGCTACGGTCAGCCGGGACGCGTGCAGGACGCGTGCCTCCGAGGCCCAGGCTGCGACCAATTCATCACCGAGCAGTGAGGCTTCGGCGAGGTCGAGGGCGCGAAGTAGGAGGGGGTACGCCAGATCGGGATTGGACTTCTGGGCTCGTTGCAGCAGATCGTCGAACTGGTCAAGGTCGACATCGACCAGGTCGCGGTCCAACACATAGCCGCCGGTCGTTGTCTGCAACGGCCCGAGCTTTCCCGCACCGGGCTGCAGGTGGCTGCGCAGCACGCTGACATAACTTTCCAGGGTGGGCAGGGCTGCGACCGGAGGGTTTGCTCCCCAGAGCAATTCGATCAGGTGGTCTTTTGACACCGGGAGGCCAACGTGTACGAGAAGAATCTCCAGGATCTGGCGTGGTTTCGGTCCGCCGAGTTGGTGGGCGTGCAGAACTACGGAGCCGCGTCGAATGGTCAGGTTGCCGAAGAGTTGAACGTTGAGGTGTGCGAAGGGCGCGCTGGCTGGCTGCACTTGGGTGTCCGATTCCATTGTCATGACGACCTCCACTGTTGGAATGCGACAATGGTGCCTGTTTGCCCAAGCCCGGGGTAAGCCGCGGGTGGACTAGGGAACTACCCCCAATTTCGGGGACCATTTCAGGAGTTGGTATGGTGCCCGGTTCCGAGGGACAGCCTAGCCCCCTGAGGCCCGTCCAGGACGAGGGCAATGACCTGATTGGGGATTTCGAAAACGAGGGCCGCTTGAACGGATGCTCCGCTCTGCTCCGCCGGGTCGACCCAGAGCGCGGTGGACCGCGCGCCGAGTCCGGACAGGGAGTAGTTGGCGGCGCGAAAGGCGAGGCCGGAGGCATCCGTTACGGTCAGTTCGAGCAGAATGCGCACGCGGTGGGCCCCGGGCTGCACCGGGCTGGAGAGCAGATCGGCGGCGGTCGCCGGCACCCAGCCATCTCGAGCCAGGCGATGGCCAATGGGATCAGAATTTTGCGGCGGCGTTGGAACAGGGAGCTCATCCAGCAGGGCCACGGCGAAGCTGCCCGGGTCATGATCTCGTGCCCGGTGTGCACGGCGAGGGTGCCCAGGTTGACCAGAATAGCGCCGGCCATGGCGGAGAATTCGGCCGATTCCTCCGTGTAGTCGACCAT
Source organism: Cryobacterium sp. Hh11 (assembly GCF_004404045.1). Lineage (NCBI taxonomy): Bacteria > Bacillati > Actinomycetota > Actinomycetes > Micrococcales > Microbacteriaceae > Cryobacterium > Cryobacterium sp. Hh11. The sequence goes on from NZ_SOHF01000037.1 coordinate 76,374, forward strand.
CGCCGGCGCAGCCCCAACCGCGAGCAGCACGTTGGCGGTGAAGCCGGCGACGACGGTAATCGTGAGCCACTGCACGAGCGGATGGTGCCGGTGGAGTGCCGCCAGCACGCGAATGGCCTAACCAGCGGATGCCGGGGTGACCGTGGGAGTGTCGGTGGGCATCCGCTTGTCTAAAATGACCGTCATTAGAGCACCCGCAGCGGTAGATAGACCGAGCTGCCCAGACGTGTGAACTCGGCCGACTTCTCGGCCATTCCCGCCTCGATGGCCTCGAGACTGGTGAGGCCGTTCTCTTCGGCGTACACCCGAACATCCGCTGAAATACGCATGGAACAGAACTTGGGACCGCACATGCTGCAGAAGTGGGCGGCCTTGGCGGGGCCGGCCGGCAGCGTCTCGTCGTGAAAGCTCTGCGCGGTGTCCGGGTCAAGCGAGAGCGCGAACTGGTCGGTCCAACGAAATTCGAACCGGGCCCGACTGAGGGCGTCGTCGCGTTCCTGGGCGCGCGGATGCTGTTTGGCCAGGTCGGCGGAGTGCGCGGCGATCTTGTAGGTGATCACGCCGGTTTTCACGTCGTCGCGGTTGGGGAGGCCGAGGTGTTCCTTGGGCGTGACGTAGCAGAGCATGGCGGTGCCGGCCTGGGCGATGATGGCCGCGCCGATCGCGCTCGTGATGTGGTCGTAGGCCGGTGCGATATCGGTGGCGAGCGGGCCGAGCGTGTAGAACGGGGCCTCCTCGCAGAGTTCCTCTTCGAGCGCCACGTTTTCGACGATCTTGTGCATCGGAACGTGGCCGGGGCCCTCGATCATCACCTGCACTCCGTAGGACTTCGCGACCTTCGTCAGCTCACCGAGGGTGCGCAGCTCCGCGAACTGGGCCTCGTCGTTCGCGTCGGCAATCGAGCCGGGGCGCAGGCCGTCGCCGAGCGAGAAGGTCACGTCGTAGCGGCGCAGAATCTCGCACAGCTCCACGAAGTGGGTGTAGAGAAAACTCTCCTGGTGGTGCGCGAGGCACCAGGCGGCCATGATCGAGCCGCCGCGCGAGACGATTCCGGTCACCCGGTTGGCGGTCAGCGGCACGTAGCGCAGTAGCACGCCGGCGTGCACGGTCATGTAGTCGACGCCCTGCTCGCACTGCTCGATCACGGTGTCGCGGTAGATCTCCCAGGTGAGCAGCGACGGGTCGCCGTTGACCTTTTCAACGGCCTGGTAGAGCGGAACGGTGCCCACCGGAATGGGCGAGTTGCGCATGATCCACTCCCGAGTGAGGTGAATGTCCTTGCCGGTGGAGAGATCCATCAGGGTGTCGGCGCCCCAGCGGGCCGCCCAGACCATCTTCTCGACCTCTTCGGCGATCGACGAGGTCACCGCCGAGTTGCCGATGTTCGCGTTGATCTTCACGGTGAAGGCCTTGCCGATGATCATCGGCTCGCTCTCCGGATGCTTGTGGTTGGCCGGAATGACGGCCCGGCCGCGCGCCACCTCGTCGCGGACGAGCTCGACCGAGACGCCCTCGCGCGCGGCGATGTAGGCCATCTCCGGCGTGACAATGCCGGCGCGGGCCCAGACCAGCTGGGTGGCAGCGCCATCGATGGGCAGCGGATGCTCCCACCCGGCCCGAGTCTGCGGCAGTCCCTTCTCGAGATCGATTGTGGCCGTCTCGTCGGTGTAAGGGCCGGACGTGTCGTACAGGTCGAAGTGTTCGCCGTTGCTGAGGTTCACCCGGCGCACCGGAACTTCGAGCCCCGGCCAGCCTTCTATCGGTTCGTAGCGTTTGCTGCTGCCCTGGATCGGGCCCGTTGTGACGGTTTCGGACATAGTTGTGTCGTCAATTGTGCGCATGTTCTCGAACTTCCTACGCCGGCATTACCCGGACAGGTTCAACGGTCGACGGCCCTGGCCGTCCTCTCAGCTCGCTGGTGCGCGCTCCCGTGGTTGGTGTGTCTTCTGACTCCTTCACCCTAGCGCTGGTTGCGCGCTCGGGTCCTACCGGGGTCGCGGTCACCGCGCCCGGTGGAGGCCGTCGCGCCGGGCATAGCTGGCGCTGGGCATCCGCTTAGCGAGCGAGGGCGGCCAGCTCGGCGCGGGTCGAGGCGCCGACCTTGCGCAGCAGGTTGGCCACGTGAAACTTCACTGTGTTCTCGCTGATGGTCAGGGCCTGTGCGATGGCCTTATTGCGCGCCCCAGAGGCGACGAGTTCGAGCACGCCGCGTTCGCGTGGGCTGAGGCCCCAGGCCGCAGCGGCGGTGACGGATGCCGTGGGCGCGTCGAGCGGCAGCGACACGGCCATCTCGGAGCCCCAGCCGGCGGTGGCCTCGACGTTGAGGGTGCCGCTGAGCGCGACGACGCGGGCGGCAAGCTGGCGCACGCTCGGAACCTCGGCATCGAGGTTGCCCGGACCGTCGTCCCGAATGTGGATGAGCAGGTTACTTCCGTCGCAGTCCCACTGCACGCGCACCCGCGCGACCCCGGCCTGTTCGACGAGGGCGAGTACGGCGCCGCGCACGATGGCGCGGGCTTCGTGGGCGACCTCGCCGGGCAATGCCCGACCGTTCACCGGCGGCTCGATGAACTGCACGTCGAGGTCGCCGAAGCGCACGAGCGGTCGCAGGTCGTTCCTGAGGCGTTCGAAGGCGCGGGCGACGGGTTCCTCGGTGAGACTGCGATCGAGGTCGCTCACCGCGCGCAGGGCGACCATCGCGGCGGCGGCGAGTTCGGTGGCCTTCTGTCGGGCGGCGGTGTCACTCGTGCTGCCGGAGCGCAGGACAGCGAGCAGGGATTCCAGCGTGGTGGCGTGTGCGTCCGTGAGGTCGGCGATGAGTTTGGAGCGTTCGGCGGCTGCGCTGCGCGCTGTTTGAACCGGGGAGTTTGCGGGGAGCGTCGAGCGTTTTGTGGTCGTGGCGGATGACGCGGCCGGTTCGGCTGCTCCGGTAGCAGCATCAGACCGGAGGGCGGCGGCCGTGCTGCGGGCAGCGGCTTCAGTGGCGGTGGCGCGCACGCCGGGGTTAGATGGAGCGGAAGTCATGCCCCCAGCCTACCCGGGCCATCCTTGGAGCCCACCCAGAGCCATCCGTTTGGGTAGGAAAACCGCTCGTTTGGCGGGCAGCATTCCCACTCGAAGGAGTGGACCATTGAATCATGACCGAAACGACAACCACCCCACTGGCAGCGGATGCCCTCGGCCTCATTTTCGCCGAGAACGGCCGCGTCGTCGAGGCGCTGCGCTCGGCATCCGCTTCAGTACTGGATGAGGCGGCAACCCTGCTCGCCGCGGCGCCCCGGGTATTTGTGCTCGGTGCTGGCCGCTCCGGGCTGGCACTGAAGATGACCGCGATGCGACTCATGCACCTCGGCCTCGACGTGCACGTGGTCGGCGAGGTGACCAGCCCGGCGATTGTGTCGGGCGACGTGCTGCTGGTGGCGAGCGGATCCGGAACGACGGGCGCCATTGTGCGTGCCGCCGAGACGGCTCACGGCGTGGGGGCGAGCATTCTTGCGCTGACCACGGCGCCCGAGTCGCCGCTCGGGCGGCTCGCCGCGGTGACCGTGGTCATTCCCGCGGCTGCCAAGCAGGACCACGCCGGGCAGGTGTCGGCCCAGTATTCGGGCGGCCTGTTCGAGCAGTCGGTGTTGTTCGTCGGCGACGCCCTGTTTCACACGCTCTGGAAGGCGAGCGGTTCCACGGCCGAACAGCTCTGGCCGCGTCACGCCAACCTCGAGTAATACCGACCGGGCCCGGGCCCGGAAACCGGGCCCATGTTAGATCATGGGCCCACCGACCGGGCCCGGGCCCGGTCGCAAGAAACACGTACCCCAACAGAAAGAAGAACCCCCATGAAGCTTCAGGTAGCTATGGACGTACTGACCACCGAAGCGGCGCTCACGCTGGCTGCTCAGGTTGCACCGCACGTCGACATCATCGAGCTCGGCACCCCGCTGATCAAGGCAGAGGGCCTGCGCGCCGTCACCGCGATCAAGAACGCGCACCCCGACAAGATCGTCTTCGCCGACCTCAAGACGATGGATGCCGGCGAGCTCGAAGCCGACATCGCCTTCGCCGCCGGTGCAGACCTCGTCACCGTGCTCGGCACGGCCGGGGACAGCACCATTATCGGAGCCGTCGCCGCCGCGACCAAGCACGGCAAGGGCATCGTCGTTGACCTCATCGGCGTTGCCGACAAGGTCACCCGCGCCCGCGAGGTCACCGCGCTCGGTGCCCAGTTCGTCGAGATGCACGCTGGACTCGACGAGCAGGCCGAGCCCGGCTTCTCGCTCGCCACACTGCTCAACCAGGGCGAGACCGCCAAGGTTCCGTTCTCCCTTGCCGGCGGCGTGAACCTGTCGACCATCTCTTCGGTGCAGCGCGCCGGAGCAACGGTCGCCGTTGCCGGCGGAGCAATCTACGGCGCCGAAGACCCGGCCGCAGCTGCTGCCGCCCTTCGCGCCGCGATTATCTAGCCCAAGCGCTTGATCTGGTGCCGTCCCGCGTCTGCGGGGCGGCACTTTTGCGTTAAGCGGATGTCCCTGCCCGGGTGAGGAGAAATCCGACCGGGCCCGGCCAGCGGCATCCGTTGTCAAAGCCTCGCTCTCGGGAACACGCCAGGGCTCGTTTTGGCTCGAGGACCTCGAGCCGCGTACCGGCTATCCAGCGCTCACCGGCGACCTGCGCTGCGACCTCGCGATCGTTGGCGGCGGCTACCTCGGGCTGTGGAGTGCGGTGCTGGCCAAGCAGCAAAACCCTGATGCGAGGGTGCTTTTGTTGGAGGCGCGTACGGTCGGCTGGGCGGCATCCGGTCGCAATGGCGGCTTCTGCGAGGCGAGCCTGACCCACGGTGACGACAACGGGCGCAGTCGCTGGCCGAAAGAGATCGACCGACTGACCGAACTGGGCAACGAGAACCTCGACGAGATCGAACGAGAGGTGGCAGACCTCGGCATCGACTGCGGTTTTGAACGCACCGGATCTATCGACCTCGCCATCGAAGAGCATCAGATTGAGTGGCTGCGCGAAGAGCCGACCGGCGAAAACGTGGTGTTTCTCGACGAGTCCGCAGTGCGGGCCGAGGTCGCGTCACCGACCTACCTCGCCGGCGTCTGGCACCGGGGCAGCACCGCCCTCGTGCATCCGGGCAAGCTCGCCGCCGAACTGGCGCGCGTGGCGACCGACCTTGGAGTGGAGATCTTCGAGCACTCGCTCGTGCAGAGCGTGGACACGGCCCGACATCGGCCGGCCCAGGGCGCCCGGGTAGTGACCACGGGCGGCACCGTGACCGCCCAGAAGGTCGCGCTCGCCACCAATGTCTTTCCCTCGCTGCTCAAACGCAACAAACTCGCGACCGTTCCGGTCTACGACTACGTGCTAATGACCGAACCGCTCGATGCGAGCCAGCTCGCCGCGATCGGCTGGCAGAATCGGCAGGGCCTGAGCGACCTCGCCAACCAGTTTCACTACTACCGGCTGAGCGCCGACAACCGCATTCTGTTTGGCGGCTACGACGCCGTGTACCACTACGGGCGAAAGGTGCGCAGCGGCTACGAGAACCGACCGGAGACCTTCGAGAAGCTCAGCAGCCACTTCTTCACGACGTTTCCGCAGCTGGCCGGCGTGCGCTTCAGCCACAAATGGGCCGGCGCGATCGACACGTCCACGCAGTTCTGTGCCTTCTTCGGGCAGGCTCGCGGCGGGCGCATCAGTTATGCGGCCGGCTTCACCGGCCTCGGTGTTGGTGCCACGCACTTCGCCGCCCAGGTCATGCTGGACCAGCTGGCCGGCCGCAGTACGGAGCGCACTGAACTGGCCATGGTGCGGGGCCGTCCGCTTTCGTTCCCACCGGAGCCGCTCGCATCCGCTGGAATTCAGGCCACGCGCTGGGCACTCAATCGTGCCGACCACAATCGGGGCCGCCGCAACGTGCTGCTCAAGGGGCTCGATGCGCTGGGCCTAGGCTTCGACTCGTAGGGCTTCAGCCGAGCAGCAGCTTGCGGAGCTGGTCGGTCGAGTGCACGACCGCGGTCGCCGCCTCGGCCTCGGCTGGCGAGCCGTAGCCCCACTCCACCAGAATCGCGGGAATGCCATTCGCCTGCGCGCCGATGGCGTCGTAGCTGCGGTCGCCGACCAGGACGGCGCCGCCGGTGTCTACGCCGGTCGCGGCCAGGCGGGCGAGCGCCTCTGCGACGATGTCGGCCTTGTTGCTGCGGGTGTCGTCGGCGGAAGCACCGACGGTGGCTGTGAAGTACTTGGCGAGGTCGAAGTGCGTGAGAATGGCGATCGCACTGAGCTCGGGCTTGCTGGTGGCCAGGGCGAGCGGAATTCCGGCCGCGTGGATACGTTCGAGCAGGCCGGCGACGCCGGGAAAGACAGCCGTGTCGAGCGCGGCGGCGCCGTGGTACTCGGCGCGGTAGACGGCGATGGCTTCGACGGCTTCGGCGGGGGTCATGCCGGCGTATTCCTGAAAGGCGTCGAACATGGGTGGGCCGACGTAGGCGAGCAGTTGGGCAGGGGAGGGCACCGGGCGGCCGAGCAGCGTAAACGTGCGGGCCAGAGAGCTGGTGATGGCCGGGGCGGAATCCGTGATGGTTCCGTCAAGGTCGAAGAGAATAGCGCTCCAGGTGCGCGTCAATGTTGCGTTCATTCGGCATAGCCTAGGCGGTCAGCCGAAAAAGTGTCCCATTTACCCATTTTCTCAGCATTCGTACGGTTAGCGAGGCGCTAGCCTTTTTGTTCGCCCTCACAAAGGAATCCGTATGACGTTGTCTCCGCCCGCCCGCCTGATCTACGGATGCATGGGACTCGGCGGCGACTGGAGCCCCGCTCCTTACGTCGCGGCCGATATCGACCACGCCGCCGCCGCGGTCGAGGCCGCGCTGTCCATCGGCATAACGGTGTTCGACCATGCCGACATCTACCGCTTTGGCAAGGCGGAGCAGGTGTTCGGTGAGGTTCTGAAACGCTCTCCGGGACTGCGCGAGCGCATCGAGATTCAGACGAAGTGCGGCATCCGCTTGGATGCAGAGCACGCTCCCTACGACCTCGGGGCGATCGTGGCGCGCGTCGACGACAGCCTCGCGCGCCTGGGCGTTGACTACGTCGACACGCTGCTGCTGCACCGGCCCGATCCGTTGCTCGAACCCGCCGTTGTCGCCGCGGCGGTGACCGACCTGCACGCCGCCGGAAAAATTCGCGCGCTCGGCGTCTCGAACATGTCGGGCGCGCAGATCGCGTTCCTCCAGCGCGAGATCGACCTGCCGATCGTGGTGAACCAGCTTGAGATGAGCCTGCTCAAGCGCGACTGGGTCGACAGCACGGTGCTGGTCAACCACCCGGAGGGCGCCGACAATACCTTCCCGCACGGCACGCTGGAGCACTGCGCGAGTAATGGGGTGCGGCTGCAGGCCTGGGGCGCGCTCGCGCAGGGCCGGTATTCCGGGGCGACGGGCACGGCGGCCGAGGAGGCGGCATCCGCTTTGGTGCAGACGCTGGCCGAGGCGAAGAACACGACCCGTGAGGCCATCGTTCTCGGCTGGCTGATGCGACACCTCGCGCACATCGACCCCGTCCTCGGATCGAGCGATCCGGCGCGCATTCGGGCCTGCGGGGATGCAGCAGCGCAGGCAGCGGCGATGACCCGCGACGAGTGGTTCGCGCTGTACCTTGCGGCCCGCGGGCGCCCGCTGCCCTAGTTAGAAGAGCTTCGACGCCGTGTCGTCGAGGCCGCGCATGGCGTCGTAGTCGAGGAGCAGACAGCGGATGCCGCGATCCTCCGCCAACTTGCGGGCCTGCGGTTTGATCGTCTGCGCGGCGAAAACCCCACTGACCGGTGCCAAATGCGGGTCGCGATTCATGAGTTCGAGGTAGCGCGTGAGCTGCTCCACCCCGTCGATATCACCATTTCGCTTGAGTTCTACCGCGACCGATCGGCCGCTCGCATCCTGCGCGAGGATATCGACCGGCCCGATGGCGGTCATGTATTCGCGGCGCACGAAGGTGAAACCCTCGCCGAGCAGATGAATGTGCTCGGCCAGCAGCTTCTGCAGGTGCGACTCGGCGCCGTCCTTGATCAGGCCGGGGTCGATGCCGAGCTCGTGCGCCGAGTCGTGCTGCACCTCGTACACGCTGACCACGAGCTGGTCGGCGGTCTTGCCGTGGGTGACCGTCCAGAGGGCGGTGATTCCGGCATCCGCTTGATCGCCGTCGGGCTCGGAGATGGCGATCGAGCAGGGTGGGCTCATCCAGTTCAGCGGTTTGTAGGAGCCGCCGTCGGAGTGCACGAGCACGCTGCCATCGGACTTGATCATCAGCAGGCGGGTGGCCAGCGGCAGGTGCGCGCTAAGACGCCCGGCATAGTCAACGGAGCATTTCGCAATTACAAGGCGCACTGATCGATCTTAACCGAGTCGACCTGAATCGTTCGAAACGGATGCCGCCGGCCGCGCCGCCGGAGCGGCCAGCCCGGCCAGCACCATCAGCACCAAAACCAGGTACAGCGCGTTGAGGATTCCCCAGGCTTCGCCGAGCAGTCCGAGCACGGGCGGTCCGACCAGAAAAGCACCGTAGCCGATGATGGCGACGGCGCTCACCCGCGCCGCAGCGTTCTTGGTGTCGTCCGCGGCCGCCGACATGCCCACCGGAAAACCGAGCGAGGCGCCGATACCCCAGAGGATTGTGCCGACAAAAACGAGCGGGGTGTTCGGCGCGAGGATGAACAGTACGAGCCCCGCGATGCCGATTCCGGCGCAGGCCCGCAGCACGAGCACCCGGCCGAACCGGTCGAGCAGGGGGCCACCGATCACGCGGCCCACGGTCATCGCGGCCACGAACACTCCAAACACGACGGCGCCGTCGGTGTTGCTGAGGCCGTGTCCATCGACCGAGGCGAGGGCCAGCCAATCGTTCGCCGAGCCCTCGGCGAACGTCATGCCGAGCACGATCAGCCCGATCAGTAGCAGTTTGCGATCACGCCAGACGGCGAGGCTGCCCTGCAGGCGCGCGCGCCAGGCGAGGCGCGGGGCATCCGCTTCAGTATCGATTTCGATGGCGGCCGGCAGGAACCGCACGGCCACGAGAACGGTGCCCAGAACGAGTGCCGCCATGACCAGCAGATGCCAGAACACCGAGATCTCCAACGCGGATGCCGCGGCGCCGCCGAGCGCGCCGACCACCGTGCCGAGGCTGAAGCAGGCGTGCATGAGTGGCATGAGAGTGCGACCGATGGCCCGCTCGGCGGCCGCGCCCTCGACGTTCATCATGACGTCGAGGGATCCCATGCCTGCGCCGAACACGGCGAGGGCCGCGAACACGAACGGGGCCGAGGGCGCGAGGCTGACGCCGACGCCCATGAACACGAGTCCGGTCGCCGACAGCGAGATGCTGACCAGCATGGCGCGGCGTGCGCCGAGGCGGGCGAGCAGTCCGGCGGCGATCAGCAGTCCGACGACCGAGCCGGCCGAGAGACCGAAGATGAGGATGCCGACCTGCGCGGTATCGAGCCCCAGGCCGTCGCGGACGGCGGGAACCCGCGCCATCCAGCTGGCCAGGCCCAGTCCGGAGACGAAGAACGCTGCGAACACGGCGTTGCGCCAGCCGATCAGGCCCGAGCGTGTGGCGGCGGTAATCACGGGGGAGTTGGTCATCGGGCTCCTCAAGTGGCGGGCGGGAGGCCTCGACAGCGGGTGGGTGGGAACCTTAACGCTACAACGAGAAGTTCCCACAGAGGGTGGCGATGGCACTGAACGCTCATGGTGACCTCGCGGCGTGGGCCCGCATGATGCGGCAGATCGACTGCAATTGCGGTGGTTCTCGCTGAGGACCTGCCTGACACCGGCGCATGACGCCCGAAGACACCGCCGATTGGCGTCGCTCAGCGGGTTAGCGTAGCCTTACCTTAGCCAATAAAACCCCCGTCCTTGGAGTCCCATGCGCATCCCGCTCTCCCTCGCCGCCCTCGTTGCCGGCGCCACCGTTCTTGCCCTCGCCGGGTGCACCCAAGCCGCCGAGCCAGCGGCAGAAGGGGCCACGAGCGACGGCGCCTTCACGCTCTACTCCGGTCGCGACGAAGCGCTCATCCAGCCGCTCATCGATCAGTTCGAAGAGACCAGCGGCATCAGCGTCGAGGTTCGTTACGGCAACACCGCCGAGCTCGGCGCGTTGCTGCTCGAGGAGGGCGACGCCACGCCGGCCCAGGTCTTCCTCGCGCAGGACGCCGGAGCGCTCGGCGCCCTCGCCAACGCCGACCTGTTTGCCACGCTTCCCGCCGAGACGACCGACGCGATCCCGGTCGGATTCACCTCGACCGACGACACCTGGGTCGGCGTCACCGGCCGGGCCCGCGTGATCGCCTACGACAGCGAGGCGATGAGCGCGGCCGAGGTGCCAACATCCGTTGACGCCTTCACCGACCCGGCGTGGGCCGGAAAATTTGGAATCGCGCCGACCAATGCGAGCTTCCAGGCCTTCGTCACCGCCTACCGCGTGCTGAACGGCGAAGAAGCCGCCGATGAGTGGGTCGCCGCCATCGCCGCGAACAGCCCGGTCATCTTCGACAACAACCGCGCCATTCTCGCCGCCGTCAATGACGGTGTGATCGAGGCCGGACTGCTCAATCACTACTACTGGTTTGCCATGGCCGCCGAGACCGGCGAAGAAAACATGCGTGCTCAGCTCTCCTACCCCGAAGCTGGAGACGCTGGATCCATCGTGAACGTGGCCGGGGCCGGCCTGCTGGCCGGAGCAGCCGAAGACGCCGACGCGCTCGAATTCATCGACTACCTGGTCGGCGCGAAGGCGCAGCAGTACTTCGTGGATGAGACATTCGAGTACCCGTTGATCGCTGGCATCGACGCCCCGGCTGGCCTGCCGGCGCTCGACTCGCTGGTCAACCCCGACCTCGACCTCGCCGACCTCGACACCCTCGAAGACACCCAGACCCTGCTCGGCAAGCACGGCCTGATCTAATATTAAAGCAGTGAAGGCGCGGTTGCGGGCTCAGGTCGGCAGCCGCGCCCTACCCTTTACCAAAGCGGATGCCCCGGCGCCTGCCCGGTCTCGGAGCGCCAGCCGCTGCGGAGAGCTGCGCCCGACCCCACCGTTGGCCGCTCCCCGAGCCGCCCGAGCACCCGGGCCGCGCGCATGACCGAACTACTGATCCCGCCGCCGGAAACGGCCGCGACCCGCGCGCCAGCCCGGTACCGCTTCGGTGCCCCGCCCTGGCTGCTGGCCGTCGCTGCGCTCTGCGCCGCAACTGCCGCCATCCCGCTGGTCTACCTGGTGGTGCGCACGACCGAGGCCGGTCTGACCGAACTTCTCGATACCCTCGTGCGCCCGCGAGTGCTGCAGCTCACGATCAACACCGCGCTGCTCGCCGCCGCCGTCACCCTGTCCGCTCTCGTGCTCGGCACGATCTGCGCCTGGATCCTCACTCGCATTCGCTTGCCGTTCCAGCGCACCCTCCTGCTGGTCTCGGCGCTGCCGCTCGCGGTGCCGAGCTACCTCGCCGCCTACGGCTGGCTGGTGTGGTTTCCGCACCTTAACGGCTTCTGGGCCAGCTGGTTCGTCATGACCATGGTCTGCACCCCCTACGTGACGCTGCCGGTTGCGGCGGCGCTGCGCGGGGCATCCGCTGATCTGGAATTGGTGGCCCGCACCCTGGGTCGCGGTCCGCTGCGGGCGTTTGCGGCGGCGACCTGGCCGCAGATTCGCCCGGCCGCGATTGCCGGCGCGCTGTTGGTCTGCCTCTACTCGCTGAGCGATTTCGGGCTCGTCTCGATGCTGCGTTTGCAGACGCTGACCTGGGGAATCAACGCCGCCTACGGCGCAAGCTTCGACCGTAACCAGGCCGCGCTGCTCGCCCTCGTGCTCGTGGTGCTCGCCCTCGTGGTCGTGGCCGGCGAACGCCGCAGCCGCCGTCAGGTCGCCAGCGTTCCCGGTCGCAGCACCATGCCGGCCCGCGCGCCCGGCCGCAAGGGGCCCTTCTACGTTGCAGTGCTCGTCGCCGCGCCGCTGGCCGGGGTCGTGGTTCCCGTGGTCGGGCTGCTCAGCCGGCTGATCGAGGCCGAAACCCTGCGCGCCATCGACGTTCCCCGGCTGCTCGAGGCGGTCGGTTCGACCCTCGGGATCGCCCTCGCCGCCGCCGTGGTCGCCGTGCTCGTGGCGCTGCCGATCGCGGCGCTCGCGGCCCGCTACTCCGGTCGCCTGGTCGCCGTGATCGAGGCCGTCGGGTTTCTCGGCCACGCCCTGCCCGGCATCGTCGTGGGGCTCTCGCTCGTATTCTTCGCGCTCGCCGCGGTTCCGATGTTCTACCAAACCTCCGTCGTGCTCGTCTTTGCCTACGTCGTGCTGTTCATGCCGCGGGCGATCGGCAGCGTGCGCAGCGGCATCGCGGCGGTGCCGACGAGCCTCGGCGACGTCTCCCGCATGCTCGGCCTGTCACCGTTTCAGGCCTGGTGGCGGGTCACCGCGCGCCTCGCCCTGCCCGGCATCGCGATCGGTGCACTGCTTGTGGCCATCTCGGCCATGAAAGAATTACCAGCGACGCTGCTGCTGCGGCCGACGGGCGTGTCCACGCTCGCCACCGAGTTGTGGAGTCGCACGGCACTGTTCGAGTTCGGCGCTGCGGCGCCGTACGCTGCGGCGCTCGTGCTCGTGGCGATGGTGCCCGCGGTGCTGCTTAGCGGCATCCGCGGCACAGCAAGGGAGAACTAGTGGGCTGGGTAACGATCGAGGCGCTCCGCGTCGCCTACGGTGACCGCCGCGTGCTTGACGACGTCAGTTTGCGCATTCCGCGCGGCTCGCTCGTAGCCGTTCTCGGTCCAAGCGGATGCGGCAAGACCACGCTCCTGCGCGCCGTCGCGGGTTTGTTGCCGGTCGCCTCCGGCACCATCAGCGTCGGTGGACGCCTCGTCACCGGCCCCGGCGTGCAGCGGGCGCCGGAGAAACGCGGAATGGGCTGGGTCCCGCAGGATGCCTCGCTGTTTCCGCACCTCACTGTCGGCGAGAACATCGGCTTCGGGCTGCCGCGCACTCAACGGAGCGACGATCTGTACTGCGAACCAGGCGAGGTCCCCGGCGGTGTGGTCGGATTGCTGGCCGGCCTCACCCGCAGTGGACGAGCAGCCCGCGCGCGCCCCTCCTCGCCGCATTCGACCCACCTCAAAGCAGCGCCGATCAGCCCGGACCGGAGCCGGCAGATTAGCCGCTCGGCCCGCATCGCCGAGCTCGCCACCCTCGTTGGCCTGGCCGAACTCGTCGATCGTGCCCCCTCACAGCTCTCCGGCGGCCAGGCGCAGCGGGTCTCGCTGGCCCGCGCGCTCGCCCCGCGGCCCGACCTCATGCTGCTCGACGAACCATTCGCCGCCCTCGACCCCCTGCTGCGCGCTGCCCTGCGCACCGAGGTCGCGGCCCTGCTGCGCGGCCAGCACAACACGAGCCTGCTGGTGACCCACGATCAGGAAGAGGCACTCTCCCTGGCCGACTTCGTCGCGGTGATGCGCGGCGGCGAGATTCTGCAATTCGGTACCCCAGCGGATGTCTACGAACGCCCGGTCAGCCCCTGGGTCGCCGGCTTCGTCGGCGACACCGTCGAGCTCGACGGTTTGTGGCGCGGTGGCCGCGTGGAGTGTGCCCTCGGCTTGCTGGCGGCGGACTGGATGGGCGCAGCATCCGCTCCCGCCGACGGAACGCCGGTGCTCGTGCTGCTACGTCCGGAATGGCTTACGTCTACCTCAAGCGACGCGGCCGAGTCCGCGACCGACCAGGGGACGGATGCCGTCACCACGGCCATCGCCTACGCCGGCCACGACGCTCTGGTCACTTTCACCGTCGCCGGAGGCCTCGTCGTGCGCGCACGCGTCGCGGCGCCCGACCTGCCGCGCATCGGCGACCGGGTTACCCTCGGGGTACGCCAGAACGCCCTCGCCTACCCGCTGGGCTAGCAACGAGAATGTTCAGCGAGTCGCCTGGCGCGAGCTCGCGATCGTGCCAACCTTAGAAGAGGTAAAAGCTGCGGGAGGTGCGTTCCCACAGTAGGAACGTAAACCTGCAGTCAATAGTTGTAGCCAAGCCAATGGAGGCCTGATGAACGAGCGCAATCCTAATTCGATCATGAGGCGTAAACCCATTACCGACATCGGCGATGAGGCCGCCAAGAACGGTCTCTTCAAGAGCCTCGGGCTCTGGCAGCTCACCGCGATCGGCGTCGGTGGCATCATCGGAATTGGCATTTTCACCCTCGCTGGACTCGTTGCCAACGGCGGCCCGGACGGCGAAGGCGCGGGACCGGCCGTGCTCATCTCGTTCCTGATCGCCGGACTCGCGAGCGCGGCTGCCGCCCTCAGCTACGCGGAGTTCGCCGGGATGATCCCTCGAGCCGGCTCCGCGTACACCTACGGCTATGTCGCCCTGGGTGAGATCGTCGGCTGGTTCATCGGCTGGGACCTGCTGCTCGAGTACATCGCGATCGTCGCCGTCGTGGCGATCGGCATCTCGGGGTACTTCACCGAGTTCATGAGTGGCATCGGTATCGAAGTTCCGACCTGGATGCAGGGCACCCCCGATACCCTGGACGGCGGCCTGATCAACCTGCCCGCCATCGTGGTGTGCGTGCTCGTGACCTTCATCCTCAGCCGTGGAACGCAGACCTTTGGCCGCTTCGAACTCGTCGCCGTCGGGCTCAAGGTGCTGTTGATCCTCGCCATCATCGTGCTGGGATTCTTCTACATCAACACCCAGAACTACGTTCCGTTCTTGCCCAACGGGTTCGGCGCGGTCTTCACCGGCGCAGCCACTGTCTTCTTCGCCGTCTTCGGCTATGACGCCATGAGCACCGCCGCCGAAGAGGCCAAAGATGGCAAGAAGCACATGCCGAAGGCAATTTTGCTCTCGCTCGCTATCGCCATGGTGCTCTACGTGCTCGCCACTCTCGTTCTCACTGGTATGCAGAATTGGCAGGATATCGACCCGACCGCCGCCTTTGCCGTCGCGTTCCAGTCCGTCGGGCTTCCGGTCGTCGCGACCGTGCTCTCGGCCTTCGCTGTCATCTCGATCCTCACCGTCATGCTGACCTTCCTGCTCGGCGTCAGTCGGGTCTGGTTCTCGATGAGCCGCGATGGCTTGCTTCCCAAGTGGTTCTCCGGCACCGATAAAAAGGGAACCCCCGCCCGCGTGACCTGGATCGCCGGCCTGGCCGCGGCCGTACTGGCCGGGGTCTTCCCGATCCGTCTGATTGCCGACCTCACCAACATCGGGATTCTTGCTGCCTTCGTTGTGGTCTGCGTTGCAGTGATTGTGCTGCGACGGACCCGTCCCGATGTTCCTCGCACCTTCAGGCTGCCATTCATGCCCTGGGTGCCCGTGTTCGGGGTGCTCGCTTCTGCCTTCCTTATTACGCAGCTGCACTGGGAGACCTGGCTGCGCTTCGGCATCTGGCTCGTCATCGGTTTGGCCATCTACTTCTTATATGGTCGCCGTAACTCGGTCATGAACCCGAAAAGTCCGCGCTACATCGAGCATCCGGTCGATCCGCACTAGCCTCGCACGGGCAACGGATGCGCGGCCTGGCGCGGCATCCGCTCAGCTGATCAGCGCGCGCCGACGACCATCCAGGCCAGGCTGCGCGCCCGCAGAGACAGCGTCACAGCGCGGGCACCGAGATAGCCCAGCGCGAACGCGGCCATGAGCAGCGCGAGCCCGGCCTCGCCCGCCGGTGCCCAAACCAGCACCGCCGTGGCCAGTGGCACGAACGCGGCGAGGTTGAGCAGCCCGGTTAGGGCGAGATAGCGGGCGTCACCGGCGCCGATGAGCACGCCGTCGAGCACGAATACGACCGCGCCGAGGGGAACGGACGCCCCGAGCACGATCAAGGTCAGCGGCAGCAGTTGAGTTACCGCTGAGGCATTGGTGAACGCGTGCCCGAGCACCCCGCTCGTGCCGATGACGCCCAAGGCGAGGACGAGTCCGGCCAGCACGCCCCACTCCAGGCAGCGGCGCAGCACGGCGCGAACCTGTGCCACATCCCCGGCACCGAGGCCGCGGCCGACGAGGGCCTGGGCCGCGATCGCGAGGGCGTCGAGGGCGAAGGCCAGGGTCGCGAACAACGTCATCGCAATCTGAAAGGCCGCGAGCTCGGGGGAGCCGAGCTGGGCGGCAACGAACACGGCGAGCAGCATGGCGGCGCGCAGGCTCAGCGTGCGCACGAACAGCCAGCCGCCGCTCCTGGCACCCAGCAGCAGCCCGGCCCGGTGCGGGCGCAGCGGGGCGCTGTGGCGCCTGGCATGCCGGGTGACCACGACGAGGTACACAGCGACCATGCCCCACTGCGCCACAACGGTGCCGACGGCTGACCCGGCGATGCCCCAGCCGAGCAGGTAGATGAACACGTAGTTCAGTGCGATGTTCGCGCCGAAACCGATGCCGGCCACGTAGAGCGGGGTGCGGGTGTCCTGCAGGCCGCGCAGCAGGCCGGTTGCCGCGAACACCAGCAGCATGGCGGGCAGGCCGAACATGGAGATGCCGAGGTAGGTGGCGGCATCCGCTGTCACGGCGGATTCAGCGCCGAACGCCCCGACCAGCGCCGGGGTGGCGAACAGGCCGCCAGCCGCGAGCACGACGCCGAGGCCGAGGGCGAGCCAGAGCCCGTCGATGCCGACCGACACCGCCCTCTTGGAATCGCCCGCACCGAGCCAGCGAGCCACGGCCGGGGTCGTGCTGTAGGCGAGAAAAACCATGAGACCGATGATGGTCTGCAGCACCGCGCTGGCCAGGCCGAGTCCGGCCAGCGGAGTGGTGCCGAGGTGCCCGACCATCGCCGAATCCGCCAACAGAAACAGCGGCTCGGCCACGAGTGCGCCGAGCGCGGGTACGGCGAGACGCAAAATGTCCCGGTCGATGGGCTGCGTGCGCAAAATATTGATGCTTCGACTCTACGGCGGCCCTGCGCTCCGTATCACGGCCCAGCCACCTCATGACCGCAGCCAGATCGGGCGCCGTCATCCCGGCCACCTCCAAGAATGCCAAACGGATGCGACCGCTAAGACCCGAAATCGCTTCAGCCGACCCGCGAAATTGTTAAGAATTTAGAATCTTTCATCAACGACGTCCCCGAATCCCGCCCATCCCACCTCCCCTGCAGATAGGTTCGTCCTGAAGCCTCCGCTGATCGTGGATGCTCCGGGCACACTTTGCTCTGTCGGCGCCACCATCACCGGTCCGAGGTGTTCCTTTATCCCGCAAGGGTGTTCGCCACCTCACGGCCGAGCGTGCGGACATCCGCTTCGAAAGGCCCCACCATGCCGGACCCCCAACCGCACCCCGAAACACCCAGTATCGGCGTCGTCCGCGAGAGCGGGGCGGATGAGCGGCGAGTTGCCCTCGTGCCGCGCGCCGTCGCGTCCCTCGTCGCGAAGGGACTCGACGTTGTCGTCGAATCCGGCGCGGGAGCAGAGGCCCTCATGGGTGACGACCTCTACCTCGAAGCCGGCGCCAGCATCGGCGATGCCTGGAGCGCCGACATCGTGCTCAAGGTCGCCCCGCCCACCGACGCCGAGATCGCCCGCCTCAAGCCGGGCGCGACCCTGATCGGGTTCCTGGCACCGCGCAATGCGGAGAACAAAATCGCCGCCCTGCAGAACGCCGGCATCATCGGCTACGCGGTCGAGGCGATCCCGCGCATCTCCCGGGCTCAGGTCATGGACGCCCTCTCGTCGCAGGCGAACGTCGCCGGGTACAAATCCGTCATCCTCGCGGCGTCGCTCTCCACGCGGTTCTTCCCGATGCTCACCACGGCCGCCGGCACGGTCAAGCCGGCGAGCGTGCTCGTGCTCGGCGTTGGCGTCGCGGGGCTGCAGGCTCTCGCCACCGCGAGAAGGCTCGGCGGTCGCGCAACCGGCTATGACGTGCGTCCGGAGGTCGCCGACCAGGTGCGGTCGGTCGGAGCCCAGTGGCTCGACGTTGGCATCGATGCTGCCGGAGACGGCGGCTATGCCCGCGAACTCACCGCCGACGAGCGCGCCGAGCAGCAGAAGGCGCTCGAGGCCGCGATTTCCACGTTCGACGTCGTGATCACGACGGCGCTGGTTCCGGGACGCCCGGCACCGCGGCTCGTGACCGCTGCGGCCGTGCACGGCATGAAACCCGGCAGTGTCGTCATCGACATGGCCGGGGAGACCGGCGGCAACTGCGAGCTCACCGTTCCCGGCGAGACCGTCATTATCGGCGGCGTCACCATTGCCTCCCCGCTCAATCTGCCCTCGACGATGCCCGAGCATGCGAGTGAGCTCTACTCAAAGAACCTCACCGCCCTGCTCGAGTTGCTCGTGCGGGACGGCCGGCTCGACCCCGACTATTCCGACGATGTGGTGGCGCTCTCCTGCGTTACACGTGACTCAGTCTCGAACAGGAACTAACCCATGGACTCCTTTCTGGCGAACATCGCCATCCTCGTGCTCTCGGGCTTCATCGGCTTCGCAGTCATCTCCAAGGTTCCGAACACGCTGCACACCCCGCTCATGTCGGGAACCAACGCCATTCACGGCATCGTCGTGCTCGGCGCCCTGATTGTGCTGGGCACCGCGGAGAACCCCGGCATCCCGCTGCAGATCATCTCGTTCGTGGCCATCGTGTTCGGAACCGTCAACGTCATCGGCGGCTTCGTCGTGACCGACCGGATGCTCGCCATGTTCAAAACCCGCCCAGTCGACACCAACACCAGCACCGCGACCGACGGGAAGAACTGACCATGGACATCCTCGTCTACGCCCTGTACATAGTCGCTTTCGCCATGTTCATCCTCGGGCTCTCCGGGCTGACCGCCCCGAGGTCCGCGGTGCGCGGCAACAAGATCGCTGCGGCCGGCATGGCCGTCGCCGTCGTCGCGACCCTGATCCACATCCGCGAGACCAGCAGCTGGCTGATCATCGTCGCGGCTCTCGTCGTGGGCGTGATCCTCGGCATCCCGCCCGCCCGCAAGGTGAAGATGACGGCAGTACCGCAGCTCGTCGCGCTGTTCAACGGAGTCGGCGGCGGAACCGTCGCGCTCATCGCCTGGGGCGAGTTCATCGAAAGCGACGGCTTCACCGGCCTGCACGCGGCCTCCGGCCCGGTGCTCCCGCTCGTCATCGCCTCCCTGTTCGCGGCGATCATCGGCTCACTGTCGTTCTGGGGTTCGATCGTCGCCTTCATGAAACTTCAGCAGATTCTGCCCGGGCGCCCCCTGTCGGTCGGCCGCCTGCAACAACCGCTCAACGCGATGTTGTTTATCGGCGCCATCGTCGCGGCCGTCATCGTCGGGATCGGCTCAACCACCACCGGCGCTGACCTGGTCTGGTTCGTGGCGATCCTCATCCTGGCGGGCATCCTCGGGGTTATGACCGTGCTCCCGATCGGCGGCGCCGACATGCCCGTGGTTATCTCGCTGCTCAACGCCCTCACCGGTCTCTCCGCGGCGGCGGCCGGGCTCGCGCTCAACAACATCGCGATGATCGTCGCCGGCATGATCGTCGGAGCATCCGGTACCATCCTGACCAACCTCATGGCCAAAGCCATGAACCGGTCGATTCTGTCCATCGTCGCCGGCGGCTTCGGCGGCGGCGGCTCCAAGGGTGTTTCGGCCACGAGCACCGGTGACCAGCACGCGAAGTCCACTTCTGCAGCGGATGCCGCCATCAAGCTGGCCTACGCCAACCAGGTCATCGTCGTGCCCGGCTATGGCCTGGCCGTCGCCCAGGCCCAGCACGCCGTGAAGGACATGGCCAAGGTGCTCGAGTCCCGGGGCATCGAGGTCAAGTATGCGATCCACCCGGTGGCCGGACGCATGCCGGGGCACATGAACGTGCTCCTCGCCGAGGCCGACGTCTCCTACGACGCGATGAAGGAGATGGACGACATCAACGGCGAATTCTCCCGCACCGACGTCACCATCGTCATCGGAGCCAACGACGTCACCAACCCGGCGGCGCGCAACGACCCGAACTCGCCCATCTTCGGCATGCCCGTGCTCAACGTGACCGAATCCCGGTCGGTGATCGTGCTCAAACGTTCCATGAGCTCGGGCTTCGCCGGCATCGAGAACCCCCTGTTCTTCGCGGCCAACACCACGATGCTCTTCGGCGACGCGAAGAAGTCCGTCGCCCAGGTGACCGAGGAACTCAAGGCGCTGTAGGGGGCTCTTGTTGCATGACTGCGCCCAATGCTGAAATCAGCGCTACCGTGCCAGGATCGCCAGTCCTGCCAGGGTTGAGCCGTCCACCAGTGCACGAGCGCGAAACAGGTGATCAGCGGCCGCCGACCCGGGTGCCGCGCGCATCCGCTCGTAGAATTCGACTTCGCCGAGCGGATGCCTGCGCGCTCGTCTATCACGGCCCACACGATCCCGCTACACGGCTGCCTGTCACCCCGCCCGGATAGGCTGGAGGCATGACTGAGCTGGCGACTGCATCCGGAATCAACAGACACGAACTTGACCCGGAGGTGCGCCCGCAAGACGACCTCTTTCGGCACGTGAACGGACAGTGGATCGCGCGCAGCGAAATTCCCGCCGACAAGGCCCGCTGGGGCTCCTTCATGATGCTCGCCGAAGACGCCGAAAAGGCCGTGCGCGAGATCATCATCGAGGCGCAGACCGCGCCGGAGGGCAGCCTCGAACGCAAGTTCGGCGACCTCTACACAAGCTTCCTCGACGAAGAGCGCATCGAAGCGCTCGGCGCGACACCCCTGCACAACGACCTGGCAGCGGTCGATGCCGTCACCACCATCTCCGAATTGCTCGCCACCCTCGGCCGCCTCGAGCGTGGCGGAGTGGCCGGAGCCTTCCACCTCTACGTCGACAACGACCCGGGCAACCCCGAACGCTACCTCGTCTTCATTGCGCAGGGCGGCATCGGCCTGCCTGACGAGTCCTACTACCGCGAAGAAAAGTTCGCCGAGATCCGCAGCAAGTACCAGCAATTCCTTGAGCGGATGTTCACCCTCGCCGGTTTCGCCGACGCCGCCGGCCGCGCCGCGCGCGTCTTCGAGCTCGAGACCGAACTTGCCTCGCACCACTGGGACAAAGTCAGCACGCGCGACAGCGAGAAGACCTACAACCTGCGCACCTGGGATCAGGTCTCGGCGCTCGCTGCCGGCGCCGACGTCGACCTCTGGTTGGACGGCCTCGACGGCCCGTCCGGTGCTCTCGCCGAGGTCGTCGTGCGCGAACCGAGTTACATTGTCGGACTCGCGGCGACGCTCACCGAGGACCGCCTGGAGGCCTGGCAGGACTGGCTGCGGTGGCAGGTCATCCGCTCGAGTGCTGCGTACCTGTCTGGTGAATTTGTCGAGGCGAACTTCGACTTCTACGGTCGCACCCTGAGCGGCACCCCGCAGCTGCGCGAGCGCTGGAAGCGCGGTGTCTCGCTCGTCGAGGGCGCCCTCGGTGAGGCCGTCGGTCGCATCTACGTGGAGCGCCACTTCAAGCCGAGCGCCAAGGCGAGCATGGACGTGCTGGTCGCCAACCTCGTCGCCGCCTACGAAAACAGCATCAGCACCCTCGACTGGATGACCGAGGAGACCCGCGGGAGGGCGCTCGAGAAGCTCAGCAAGTTCACGCCGAAGATCGGCTACCCGGTGAAATGGCGCGATTATTCGAGCCTGGAAATTGCCGCCGATGACCTGATCCGCAACGTCAAGGCCGCTGGCGAGTTCGAGTTTCAGCGCGAGCTCGGCAAGATCGGCAAGCCGCTCGACCGCGACGAATGGTTCATGACCCCGCAGACCATCAACGCCTACTACAACCCCGGATTCAACGAAATCGTCTTTCCGGCCGCCATTTTGCAGTTTCCGTTCTTCGACGAGGAGCGCGACCCGGCCGCCAACTACGGCGCGATCGGCGCGGTCATCGGCCACGAGATCGGCCACGGCTTCGACGACCAGGGCTCCAAGTACGACGGCGACGGCCGCCTCACCGACTGGTGGACCGCCGACGACAAGGCCGCATTCGAGCTGCGCACGACCGCACTCATCGCCCAGTTCGAGGGCCTTGAACCAAAGGCTATCCCCGGAAACACCGTGAACGGCGCGCTCACGATCGGCGAGAACATCGGCGACCTCGGTGGGCTCTCCATCGCCTGGAAGGCCTACCTGCTGTCGCTCGATGGCCAGGACAGCCCGGTCATCGACGGCCTCACCGGGCAAATGCGCTTCTTCTTGTCCTGGGCCCAGGCCTGGCAAATGAAATTACGCGACGCTGAGGCCATCCGCTTGCTGGCCATCGACCCGCACTCGCCGAACGAGTTTCGCTGCAACCAGATCGTCAGCAACATTCCTGCGTTCTACGAGGCGTTCGACGTTTCCGAAGCGGATGCCCTCTGGCTCGCCCCCGACAAGCGCGTCACGATCTGGTAGCGGTATCGTCCGCGGCGGGCATGCCGGGGTCCGAGTGGGGTGTCATGATCTGGCCTTCTCGCCTCGGCCAGTTCGCGCGTCCCCCGTCTGGGTTAGGGTTGGCCGTGCGCCTTGATCGGCCAGAGGCTGGCCTTGCGCCGTTTGCCGCTGTAGTCGCTGGCTGAGCAGAGTGACTCAGAGCAGATTGACGCAGAGCAGATTGACGCAGTCCGGGTTTGTAGCAATCGGCAGCACCGAGGGAGGAATGAGCCAACGATGGTCTTGTCCAACGGTTCTGGTCCGAGCGGCGGCGGGCAACGGTCCGGCCCGGATGCGGGCGATACCGTCGCCTCAGGTTTGATCCGTTCCCGCCACGCCTCAGCGCCCGGCGGCAAACACCGCGGCACCGAGACTCCAGAAAGCTTCGCTCGCGGCTTCGCCGCCCTCGGCGACCTCGCCCTGAACGGTGTGCAGGTCTCGGCCCGGGCGACCGACCTCGCGACCGGGCGGGTCTTGTTCTCGGTCGACGACCACGTCTCCATGCCGACCGCGAGTATCGGCAAGGTGCTGTTGCTGATTGAGGTAGCCACGCGGCTGAAAGACGCCGAGTTCGGTATGGCCACGATGCTCGAGCGTACGAATGTCGATGCCGTGAGTGATTCCGGCGTCTGGCAGCACCTGCAGGTGGCCCGATTGGGCGTCGCGGATCTCGCCGCCCTCGTCGGGTCGACGAGCGACAACCTCGCGACGAACGTGCTCATTCGCGCCGTCGGGCTGCACTCGGTGCGTGCCCGCACCGAGCAGCTCGGCCTCAGCCGCACGGCGCTGCTCGACCTGGTGCGCGACAAACGCGGCCCCGATGACGCACCGCAGCTGTCGGTGGGCAGCGCCAAGGAACTGACCTGGCTGTTCACCGCGCTCGCCCGCGGCGAAATCGTGGACGCTGAGACGAGCGCGCGCGTGATCGGCTGGCTGTCGCTCAACACCGACCTGTCGCTGGTCGCGAGCGCCTTTGGGCTCGACCCCCTGGCGCATCGGGAGAGCGATCACGGCCTGCTCATGGTCAACAAGACCGGCACGACCGCCGGGGTGCGCAGCGAGGTGGGTATCCTCCGTGGCCCTCGGGCCGGTGCGACCTACGCCGTGTCGATGGCATTCGACGACGCCCTGCTGATGACCCGCCTCGCGGTGCTCGAGGGGATGCGCGCGGTCGGGGCGGACCTGCTGGAGTACGTGCACTAGCTCCCGCCAAGTTGTGCCATCGTGTACGGGACGGGCATTGACGCCCGTCACCGGAGCGAAGGAGCTATGCCATGGCGGTTATCGGATGGATTGGACTCGGTCACATGGGCGGCCCCATGACGGCGAACCTGCTGAAGGCGGGGCACAGCGTGCGCGGCTTCGACCTCAACGCCGAGGCCCTCGACGCTGCGGTCGCTGCCGGCGTGACCCGAGCGACCAGCATCCAGGACGCCGTTGACGGCACCGACGTTGTCTTCACCATGCTTCCCAAGGGTGAGCACGCCCGCGCGGTGTACTTCGGCGAGGCGGGAGTTTTCGCCCATGCCGACCCGAAAACCCTCCTGGTGGAGTCGTCGACGATCGACATCGAATCCTCCCAGGCCCTGCACGACGCGGCGAAAGCTGCCGGTTTTCGCCTCGTCGACGCCCCGGTCTCGGGTGGCATCACCGGTGCTGAGGCCGGCACGCTCACCTTCATGATCGGTGGCGAAGCGGATGCCGTCGCCGACGCGACCACCTACATCCAGCCCATGGCGGCGCACATTATTCCGACCGGCGGGGCCACGACCGGCCAGGCGGCAAAGATCTGCAACAACCTCATGCTGTTCATCAACCTCGCCGCAACGTCCGAGGGGGCGGTTTTGGCCGATCGGCTGGGACTGGACCCGCAGGTTTTCTGGGATATCGCATCCGTTTCATCGGGCGACAGCTGGGCGCTGCGCACCTGGTATCCGGTCGAGGGGGTCGTTCCGTCCGCGGCGGTGAACCGCGACTTTTCGCCGACCTTCACCGCCGAACTTGCCAATAAGGACATCGGTCTGGCCATCGCCGCGGCGGAGGCCACCGACACGCCGCTCGAGATCGGCAAGCACGTCGCCCAGCTGTTCCAACGCCTGGTCGACCAGGGCCAGGGTGGCAAGGACTGCTCCATGATCGTGAAGCTCGTCGACGGCACCCTGGCCTGACGCTTGCGCCGAGCCGTGAGTTTCATACCCCTTCAAACGCTTCCACGCGTTGAGGCCCACGGGGCGGCGGGTTGACCATGGCGACCAAATGTATCTGGGTTCGTTCAGGTGTTGAGGGCATGGAAGCCTTCCAGAAAGCCGAGAAAGGAACTCAGGCCGACGACGACGGTCAGCGTGGTCAGCACCGTGGCGGCCATGGCCCAGTCGGTGCGGGTAAGGGGGATGCGCCGCCAGGTGCTGCGCGGGGTCAGGCCGAGGCCGCGCGACTCGAGGGATTGCGCCATCCGCTCGCCCTTGCGAATCGATAGCACCAGCAGGGCGAAGGCTGCCCGACCGTACTGGCGGAGGCCGCGAGGCGGCTTGCCATTGGGGCGGAGGGGAGCGCGCACCGCGTGCGCCTGGCGGATGGTCTGCCACTCGCGCGGCAGCTCTTCGAGCATGCGGTAGCCGGCGAGTACGGCGTAGGTGAGGCGGGAGCCGAGCCGGGCGTGCTGGTGCAGGCTGGTCATGAGGGCCACGCCGTCGGTCGAGAGCACAAAGCCGATCGAGAGCACGCCGATGACGAGGGTGCGCAGGGCGAGGGCAGCCCCCACGAGCAGTCCCTCGGTGGTGATCCGCAGCACCCCGGACTGCCAGAGTACGTCCCCTGGCCGGCTGAGCGCGTTCACGATCAGAAGGCCGAGAGCAAATGCCAGAAATGGAATATGTGCGAGAACGAATACTTTCACGGGAATGCGAGCCGTGACAGCGACCGCGCCGAGAGCGAGCAGGTATAGCACCAGTGGTGTGATCGGATCGAAAACAAACATCAGCACGAGGGAGACGACGAACAGAAGCGCAAGTTTGACGGTCGGGTTGCGCCTGGCCAGGGCGCTGACGGGCCGTCGTGTCGGGGGAGCATCGACATCGATGAGTTGAGCAGTCATGTCGTCGCGCCCACGGCAGCGTCGAGCTGACCCAGCACGCGGCGAATCCGCGCGTCAGAATCGAATTCCTTGAGCAGGTGCCGAATCAGCGGGGGCAGCTCGAGCCCGGCCTGCTTCAGTACCTCGTCCCACCGCAACACCTCGAACACCGGCCCGTCGACGATCACCGTGTGGTCGGCCAGCACGATCACCCGGTCGGCGAGGGTTGTAACGGTACGAAGATCATGACTGGAGAAAAGGATGCTGCGGCCCGCGTCGGCCGCCTGGCCGAGCGCTGCCAGGGTGGCGATGGTGTCCCGGCGATCGAGGCCGAAGGTGGGTTCGTCGGCGAGCAGCACCGGCCGATCGTGCGCGAGCATGGCGGCGACGCTGAGCCGCCGCTTCTCGCCGCCGCTCAGTCGATACGGGCTTTGATCGGCGAGGTGGGTCAACCGGTGCCGGTACAAAATGGCCTGAAGCTCGTCATCGCTCAGGCTCGGCAGCCCATGCCGAATCTCGCCGCGCACGGTGTGTTCTACGAATTGGTGCTCGGCATTCTGAAAGATCATGCCGGGTCGGGCGCCGGTCACGGTGCCGACCGATGGCCGGTGCAATCCCGCCAAGGTCAGCAGCAACGAGGTTTTGCCCGTTCCATTGCCGCCGAGCAGGGCCACGATTTCGCCGCCCCGCAGATCGAGGCTGACGCCGGCGAGAACCGGTGTGGCGGTCCCGTTCGGCGCGCCAACCCCGCGATCAATGACCACATCCGTGGCGGTCAGAACGATCCGGCCGAAGTCCTGCCGTCGCCCCAAGGCTCCGGCCGGCTCGCCGAGTGACCGGAGGCCGGCGCGCACGCCCGCTTCGCCGAGCCCGCCGGCGCACCCGGTCACGGCGAGCAATTCGGTTTCGAGCGGAAGCCAGCATCCGTTTTGATTGAGCGAGCGCCCATGCTGGGCGAGCACGTCGACCGTGGGGCCATCGGCAATGACGGTTCCGGCCTCGCCGAGCACGAGTGCGCGTGGCGGCAGCCCGGCGATTCCCGCCGTGCCCGTGAACTCGTCGATGCGGTGTTCGACCAGCACGACGGCCGGCCGGTAGGTGTCGACGGCCGAACGGATGGCGCGGCGCACGGCGCCCAGGCCCGCCGCGTCGAGCATCGAGGTGGGTTCGTCCAGCAGGAGCACGGCCGGTTCGGCGATGAGGGTGGCGGCGAGGGCCACGCGCTGGCCTTCGCCGCCGGACAGCTGCCCGGTCGACCGGTGTCGCAGCATCCGTGCCTGAACAGCGTCAAGCGCGCGATCGATGCGCGCCGAGATAAGTGCCGGGTCGACACCGCGGTTTTCGAGCGGCAGGGCAAGCTCCTGTTCGACGTCGGGCAGGCAGACCGACGATGCGGGGTCCTGCGCGACCACGCCGACGAGCCGGGACAGCTCGACGACGGAGGTTTCGATGCTGAGCGTCCCTCCCATGCGCACACTGCCGCCGAGCGAGGCTACGACCGAATGCGGAATGACGCCGGTGATGGTCTGCAACAGGGTGGATTTGCCCGAACCGGAGGCGCCGAACACGATGAGCTGCTCGCCCGGCGCGAGGCGCACCGACACGTCGCTGAGCACGGCCTCGGGCCGACGCGGGAATCGCACCGACACGTCCTGCAGTGTCAGGATGTCGGTCTCAGGCACGGGCGAGGCGATCGCGGCCGATCGCGAAGTTGTCGACGACGCCGGTTTTGTCGAGGGCATCGACGATGAGTTTGGCCAGCAGCCCGCCGAGAATCACGCCGGAGATCAGCTGAATAGCGAGGCGCAGCAGAAAGATCTCCTGGCCGTACCAGCCGGAGCGAAATGCCGAGTAGAAGAACACCAGCCCGGCGCCGAGCAGCCCCGAAAGTGCGTAGGTCAGCCAGCTGTAGTTGCGGTAGCGAGTGAGGGCGAACGGAATCTCGCTGCCCGCGCCTTGAATGGCGGCGGCGACGAAGAGCAGCGGCCCGACCATAGAGCCGAGAAAGACGACCTCGATCACCGACGCGATAACCTCCGCAAAGATGCCGGCGAACGGCCGTCGCACGATGGCGATCGCGATCGGGGCGACGAGCAGCCAGGAGCCGAGCAGAAAGTGCTGCGCGAGGTCGCCGGCCGGACCCATCGCGATCGACAGGGCGGTCCAGGCCTGCACGAATATCCAGTAAAGAAAGCCGAACACGACACCGAGCACGACGACAAGCACGAGGTCTTTGAGGCTCCAGTGCCTTTTCTTGGCGGATGCTGTGGGCATGGCCGTTTCCTTCTGGTCGGCGTCAGGACGCATGGGAGTTCAGGCTCGGGCTGTTGAGGGACAGGGTCGCGTGCGTCGCCACGTGCTGCACCGTTCGGCCGGCCACGATCCAGCCGGCGGCGATGACCTGCAACACGAGGGCGAGGTCGCCCTCGAGCCGGGTGACGAAGTGCTCGCTGTGTACCGTGAGCCCGGAGGCCTTGGCGCTCTCGATCGCGGCGTAGATGTCGCGCATGTGATCGGCGGAAGCAGAACCGGTGCCGTCATCCAGTGGATACAGTGCCCATTCTGCGACAGCGTGTACGCCGGTGGGCGTGAGGTTCACGACCTCGGCGAACAGCCCGCCGGTGGGCGGCAGCGTGCAGGTGACTTCGCCAGGGCATCCTCGGGAGAATTGCACGGTTGCCGTGACATGGGCTCCGCTGCGGCTCGCGCCGGCGACGACCTGGCTGACGTAGCGCAGCAGGTCGGGTTCGGCGCCGGACAGGTAGGTGCTGACGACGCCGGTTTGAAGTGCGATCCCGGTCGAATCTGCCTGCTGGAGCGCGTCGAGAATGACGGCGGCGTAGTCGTCGCGCATGACGGCGAGGGTGAGGCGCGCGCCAATGCCGAATTCCGCCGGTGTGGCTGTGAAGGGGGTTTCTGGAATGATCGTGCCCATTTCTTTCGTGGGGGCACGGGAAAGACGAGTCAGCCTCCCTGCGCTGGCATGATCCAGATCAGGTTCGACGGTCGAAGCCTCTGCAGCTTCCTCTCAGCCCGATTAATCGGACTCCCGTGTTGATACAACGAAAGTATGGCATGCCCGGCGGGGCCGAGGTCGCCGAGGCTGGCGCCCTGCAGCCGCCACCGACACACCACTGGAAATTGGGCAGCACGTGCAGCAATTGTTCCAGCGCCTGATCGACCAGGGCCAGGGCGGCAATGTGTGTGACGACACCTGTGCCGGTCGGCGAGGGCGTACTGTGCCCCGCCGTGTCGCTAGCCCTCGATGATGAGGATGCTTGCGGCGATCACGCTCCGGGCACGATTTGTGCACGACAGTGTTATTCGTTCGGATACCGTAGACCGATCTTTGCCCGGATGGCATCCATTGTGCGCATGACCGTCACCGATTCCTCGGGAGTGATCAGGGGGCTACCGTGATTGCCGTCTCGGATGACGCGTTCCACTTCGGCTGCTTGAAACTGCATGCCACGTCCGGATACTGCTTGGTCATAGACGTCGACAAGTGAATTCCTTGCGTCATAAAGCGACACCGTGGTTGGTGCGTACCAGGTGTCCGCGATTTCGATGCGGCCCTCGGTGCCAAGGATCGTGGCTCGGTTGGGGCCTCGCGTCTCGAGTGATGAGAACGATGTCGACATCGCGCCGTTCTCGTGCGTGAGGATCGTCGCGACCGACGCGTCAACTCCTGATCGGGTGAACGTTGCGTGAGCGTCGATGTCGACGGGGGCACCAAGGATATCGTGCGCGAAGGAAACGGGGTAGATACCGAGGTCCAGGAGCGCGCCGCCGGCTAGATAGGGGTTGTTGATGCGGTGAGTGTCTTCACGAGGAAGGTTCTGCGTGTGGTCGGCGTGGAGGGAACGGATCTCCCCGAGGCGGCCCGCCGCGATCAAGTTGCGCACGTGTGCCATGTGCGGGAGGAACCGCGTCCACATGGCCTCGACCACGACGAGGCCCATTTGCAGGCCGAGTTCGACGACGGTGGAAGCCTGGGCTTCCGTGAGAGTAAACGACTTCTCGACGAGGATGTGTTTGCCGTGTTCGAGCGCGAGCGTTGCATTTTCGGAGTGCAGGTTGTGTGGCGTTGCGATGTAAATCACGTCGACGTTCGGGTCGGTAGCGAGGTCCTCATACGAACCATGGGCCTGGGGAATCCCATGGGTTGCCGCGAAAGCCTCGGCTGACGCGAGAGAACGCGACCCCACGGCCGCCACCCGGTGGCCGTGGGCGATCAGGTCTCTCGTGAACGCTCCGGCGACGCCCCCCGTTGCGAGGATCCCCCAGCCAATCATCCCGTCAGATCGTGGGAACGGGTCCCTCATACTCACGGCGCCGTCCGGTAATCGAGGACTACTTGCAGCGCGGCCTCTGGCGACGCGTCGAGCATCGTGAAGGCGGCAGGAGCGTCTTCCGCTGGCATCGTATGCGTAATGAGCGAGGTGACGTCGAGTTGGCCGTCGCTCACAAGTCGGAGCGCCGTAGTTGACATGCGCAACTCGTTCCAGCGGTGCTGAAGCGTTGGTGAGACACCGGAAATCTGGGATCCGATGATGGAGATGCGGTTGTGGTGAAATTCGTTGCCGAGGTGAACGGGGGTCGCAGCGCCCTGAAAAAACCCTCCGACAACAACGCGCGAGCTGTAGGCCGCGGTGCGTACGGCCTCGTGAAGTGCATGGTAACTGCCACTCATTTCGATAACCACATCGGCCCCACGATTTTCCGTGAGCTCACGGACTCGCTCGGCGACGTCGTCGGCGGCCGGGTCAAGCGTGAGGGAGGCGCCGAGGCGCTCGGCGAGTTCTCGGCGCCCCGGGAGCAGGTCGACGGAGACCACGCGCCCTCCGTTGAGCCGAGCGAGTTGTGCCACGATTTGTCCGGGAACGCCGGCTCCGAATACGACAACGGTCTCGCCGACGTGTATGTCGGCGTCGAGTACGGCATTGAGAGCGATCGCTCCGATCTTCGCAAAGATGCCTGCGACGGGATCGAGTCCGTCCGGCATAAGGCGGTCCATGACCCACGTCATGGGGCGGACGACGGAGGACCGGTGGCCCCACGTTCCCCAGACGAGGCGGCCAATCAGCCCCGCGTCCACGCCGTCGCCGACCTCTGTGATGGTGCCAACCTCTTCATAACCCCAGGCATCGAGCGGGTAGGAGTGCGTCGAGTCGCCCGGTACGAACAACCGGCGGCGAGCATCCCATTCGCTGTTCAGGTACGGGTTGCTGCCGCGGTATGCGGTGAGCTCCGTGCCCGCGGAAATGCCGGAATACAGGGTTTCGAGGCGTACCTCGCCGGCGCCAACGGGAGCGTCCTCAAAGTCGATGACTTCTGCCAGGCCGGGTGAAGTAAAACGAACGAGCCGTCCCATGTTCAGTTCCTTTCGGTTGGGAGGTTGGTGAGTATGTCTGCACGATCGACGGCGACAAGCCTGAAGAGCAGGGCTTGCTCTGGATACAGCATGGGCGCGGGGAGCCCGATGCGGCCGAGGACGCTTCCGGAGAGGGCGATGGGGTCCGTCCACCACGACGGTGCCCCGCCTTTCACTCGCATGAGAGCCGAAGCGGACAGCTCAATCGGTTCGATGCGGTAGATGGCTTCGTCGCGCAGACCGGGGATTCGGATGCGACCGGGGTGCACAGCCACACTTGTGGCGAGTGCGACGAATGAGATGATCGCGCGGTCCTGGTCGGGGGCGACGTAGCCGTGTGCCCAGTACGCCTCATCGGGGTAGTCGCTGTGCACGGCAGTGCCGGTATGGATGAGTTCCCGCTCTTGTTTGTAGAGGTCAACCCAGGCCGCGAGCTGGTCAAGTTCCGCGTTTGATGCGTCGCGGAGGTCCCACTCGATCCCAAAATGCCCAAAAAGCGCCGTGGCCGCGCGGAACGCGAGCGCGTGGGTGCGGTGGGTCGTGTGCGCCGTCGCTGCGCCGACGTGCGACCCCACAAGCTCCGGGGGCAGGAGCAGCCCCGTCCAGCGTTGGATCTGCTGGCGCTCGAGGGCGTCAATGCAATCGCTCGCCCACACGCGCTGCGTGCGCTCGAGCACAGCGAGGTCGACTCGACCACCGCCGGAGGAGCACGACTCGATCTCAAGTCCTGAATGTCGCCGATGCAACTCGTCCATGAGCGCGTACGTCGCGAGGGTCTGCGCGTGAACGCGTGGAGTGCCTGTCACGCGATCGCCAGCTTCCACGAGGTCGCGGTTGTGGTCCCACTTGATGTAGTCGATGTCGTACTCGTCTACCAGGGCACTTATCGACTCAAGAATGTAGTCGAACGCCGCAGGGATCGTGAGGTTGAGTACCTGCTGCGAGCGGCCCGCGATGGGGAGTCTGTCTCCCGGCGCGAGAATCCATTCAGGGTGCGCTCGGGCGACGTCTGAGTCCTCGTTGATCATCTCAGGTTCAAACCAGAGCCCGAACTGCATACCGAGGGAGCGCACGACCGTGACCAGGGGGCCGAGTCCGTCCGGCCAGACGTCGCGGTCGACTTGCCAGTCGCCGAGCCCTGCTCGATCGTGGCGGCGGTGAGTGAACCAGCCGTCGTCGAGGACGAACCGCTCCACGCCTACGCGTGCACCGAGCTCGGCGAGCGTCGTCAGCGAGTCGAGGTCTTGGTCAAAGTACACGGCCTCCCAGGTGTTGAGGACAACCGGCCGGGGGCTCACCGGGTGCGACGCTCTTCCGCGAAGATGCTCGTGGAACGACGCGGCGATGTCATCAAGGCCGTTCCCATGCGCCGCGTATATTGCCGGCGACGAATAGGAGGCACCCGGCTTGAGGATCATTTCGCCGGGCAGAAGAAGTTCACCGCCGCCGAGCACACGCGATCCGGTGATTCCGAGCTCGGCGAAGGTGGCGTGATTGCCGCTCCAGGCAGTGTGAACTGCCCATACCTCGCCGGAGCGGAAGCCGAAGCCCGGTGTGCCGGCTGCGAGAAGGATGCTCGAGTCCGAGCCAGTGCGACCGCGCCGTCCTTCCCGGAGATGCGTGCCGACCACGAAGGGATGGCGTTGGGGAGTGCGCTCTCGGAGGTGCCGACCCGCGAAGTCGAGGAGCTCGCCGGCTTCGGCCGGGACAGGGAGAACGACGCGGAGCGCGTCGACCGAGTAATCGCTGTCCTGTGCGATATTCGTCAAGCGCGCCTCGAGACGGAGCAGCCCGGACGGCAGGAGCGTAATCGTGGTTGTGAGCTGCAACTCAGCGACGGTATCGGTTGCCTCGGCCACGAGGGATTGAATCGTGCCAGCCGATCCGTCGATGCGCCAGCTCGACGCGGTGAACGCCGTCGAGAAGGATGTGCCACTTCGATGCCCCTCCAGGCCGGGGGTTCCCATCCATCCCGCTGATTGCTCGGGGAGCAGTGTCGGCGACCGGCGGGACTCAAGCAGATCGGCCCCGCCCTGGGTCTCGGCGAGGGAGCGGAGGAAGGCCTGGTCGGTGGAGGTCGCAGCGAAGGGAGCGCCCCAATGGAGGATGCGCGGAATGCCGGAGGACACGTCGATCGTTACGCACGTTCCGCTGGCCTCGAGCGTGACCAGCTGCGCCACGTCTACTGCCGTCGATACACTCATCCGTGCCCCTTTTTCACTCGTTTAGATTCCATGCTGAAACTATTAAACAAAAGTATGGCATACTCAAACGGCGCAATCACGGCCGCCTAAGTGGCAAGTTGGATAATTCTTGAAGAAGATCGGAGTTTGGCGATGGACGGTGTCGAATCCGACGTCAGCTCGCTGCTGTCCGCGCCGTCGAAGGCCGTCGCGATTGAGGTTCTCGTGCATGGCGCCCAGTCTCGAGCGCGACTCGCGCGCCGTATGGGGCTCTCGCCCGCGACCCTCACGCGACTCGTAAAGCCTCTGCTCGAAGGGGGCGTGCTCATCGAGTCGGACGCCGTGCGTTCTCCCGGTCGAGGCCGTTCCTCCCTTCCCCTTGATGTGGTCCCTGACCGGTACAAATTCGTTGGCGTGAAGCTCACCGAGGAAGCCATCTACGCCGTCGTCACTGACGTGCGGTCGCGCATCATCGATCAGGTTCGTGTGCCGCTCGGTTCCCGTGACGTGTCGGATGTCGTGACTGCCGTGCGCGACATTGTCATGGACTTCCAGTCGGGCATGGACCAGCCCCTCGATGCTGTTGGCGTAACGGTAGGCGGCCGGGTCGATGAGGGTGAGATTGTTGCGGATTCTTCCTTCCTCCAGTGGCGCGATGTGCCCTTTCGCTCGCTATTGGGGGCGGCCGTCAGGGTGCCCGTCTACCTGGATAACGACGTTGTCGGCCTTACCAAGGCCCAGCAATGGTTCGGTCATGGCAAGGGGTACTCGAGCTTCGCTCTGCTTACTGTTGGTGCCGGAGTTGGGTATGGCCTCGTCATCAATGACCTGATGATTCCGACTTTTCTAAACCCCCTTAGCCACTATCCCGTTGATCCGTCGGGACCGCTGTGTCCGCTCGGGCATCGGGGCTGCATGACGGCATTCTTGTCCTCGAGCTCGATCACCGCGGCGGTGTCTGCCGCACATGGCCGTTTCATCGAATACGACGATGTTCTCGAGATGGCCAGGTCTGGGGATGCGCCAGCTGTTCGTGTCGTCCAGGAAGCCGCTCGCGCCCTGGGCCGTGCAGCATCCGCTATTACGGCATTTACCGGTGTGAAGCGCATCATTCTTTCGGGCGAAGGGGTTCACCTCGCCGATGCCGCGCGCTCGAGCGTTGACGAGGGGCTGTCTGAATATGACACCGATAGTCCCCTCCACAGCGAACTCATTGTGCGTCCTATGGACTTCCCCGAATGGGCAAGAGGCGCGGCCGTTATTGCTATTCAAAAAACGTTTCCTAGAAGTTCACCCGGTGGTACTGCGGGCAGCGAAGTAGGCGCCCCAGCGGAGCATTCGACAGCTGTAATTGACTCTGAGTGACCATCTGGTCTGCATTGGGTGCTTGCAGGGAAGGCCTGCGCGTGACCGTTTTCGTTTCATAATGAAACTATATCGAGAGACCTAACGGGCGTCTGCGGTCGAGCGCAAGGCGCCGATTTCGTCCGCGTCATTCCTTCTCGGCGAGCCGCAGCGTTCGCGCCGTCAGCTCGTCGATCGTTATGCGGTCGAAGTCGCGCACAGCGCTGCGCACGCGCACGGGTTCGCTGATGAGTAGGGAGTCCGGGATGGCGGCCGAGCCGTGCAAGGCACCGAAGACGCTACCGACGGTGGCCGCGTTGGAGTCGGTGTCCCGGCCGCCCTCAATGGCAATGCCCACCGCGCTGAGAAAGTCCTCACCCCAAAGCAGCCCCGCCGTAATCTGCGCGGCGTTGTTGATCGTGTGCACCCAGCTATAGTGCCCGAGCTCCCGGTCGATCGTGTCGAGTGCGACGACGTGGGTTGTGCCCTGATCGTGGAGGTCAAGCATCCGGTGAAGCGCCTCGGCAAGGCGTGATCCGCTGGGCACCACGGCGAGGGAGCATTCGAGCGCTTCGCGAGCGGATGACGCCGCGAACGCCACCGCTACCAGGCCCGCCGCCCACATTGCTGCGTACATGCCGTTTCCGACGTGCGAGAGTCGGGCATCGGTAATGGCGAGTGCGGCGGCCGGCCCAGGATCCCCGGGATGAATGTAACCGTAGACGTCGACGCGAATGAGGGCGCCAATCCACTCCCGGTACGGGTTTCGGTGGGTCGCTGTGGCGGGCGGGGTGAGGCCGGCGAGAAGGTTGCGGTAAGCGGCGCGCTCCGCAGTGTATGTCTGAGTGAACGGCATGCGGTCGAGCCAGAGAGCGGCGAGCTGGTCGGTGGTGAACTCGCGGCCATGCCGTTCGAGCGTGAGCATACCGAGGATCGTCCAGTCGATGTCGTCATCGCGGGGAACCTCCTGGAACCGGCCCTCGGTTGCGATGGGAGCGGAGGGATGCAGGTGGGCGACACCGTCGGGCAGTGGGTTCAGAAGCGGGAGGTATCCGCGGAGCGGCCAGTGGCCCGCGGCACGTAGGTAGATCTCCACCTGGGTTCGATCGAGACCCTCGATCGGCTTGCCGAGCGTGTTACCGACCGCCCGCCCGAGCCACGCGCCGCGAATCCGGTCGGGCAGCACCGCCGCGTCGAACCCGGTGCGGGGTGCAGCGTCACAGAGTGCGTACAGCACGTGCTCCTCCCGGGGCTCGTCGTACGGCCAGTCCGGCAGGGGCCGCAACTCACCGAGCCGAATCTCGACCGCCGCGAGGTGTTCCAGATCACCGGCCACTGCCGCCCGTTTGGCTTCCTCGAGGAGGTCCCCGACGGGATATCCGCTCACCTGTAATTCTTCCGCCTCGTCAGGCACGAGATCCCGGGGATCGAGTACGTTGTGCATTTCTTAACCTTTCACTGCGCCGGAGAGGAATCCCTCGGTCACCTGACGTTGCAACAAGATGAACAGGAGCACGACCGGCACGATTGTAATGAGCGCCCCGGCCGCCAATGGTCCGATGTCGACGGACCGACCGCCGACGAAAAGATACAGTCCCGTGGTCAGCGGGCGGTATTCGCCGCTGGGCAGGTAGAGGAGGGGGACGAGAAAGTTGTTCCAGTTCTGCAGGAACGTGAAGACTGTCAGGGTTCCGATCCCCGGGGTGGCCAGCGGCAACATCACTTGCGCGAAGATGCGTGCCTCGGAAGCGCCGTCGATGCGGGCAGCCTGCTCGAGCTCATCAGGCAGGTCAGAGAAGAATGCGCGCATGAAAAAGGCGCCGAAGGCGAGCCCGGTCGTGCTGAGCACAAGGATCGTGCCGACGAGAGTGTCGAGCATTCCCATGGTGCGGAGCTGAAAGTACAGCGGAATCATGTAAGCGAAGAACGGCACGAGCAAGCCGAGCACCACCGCGTAGAACAGGATGTTTCGACCGGGGAACGGCAACCGGGCGAACGTGTATCCCGCCATGGTGGAGAGCACGACTGTGATCACGGTGCTCGGGATCGTGAGGAGCACGCTGTCGAGCAGGTGTGAGCCGAACTCGCCGACGGTCCAGGCTTGCACGATGTTCTCGAACGAGAACGACGAGAAGAGGCCGAACGGATTGACCTTAACATCCTGCTCGGTTTTGAGCGCGGTGGAGAGGATGAGGATCACCGGGAACAACGACAGGAACGAGAGCACAACGAGCAGCAGGTGGTGCGAGGCACGAATCGCGCGTCGGCGGGGTGAGAGGCGGATCCTCGAAATACTCATACGGACTCCTGAAACGAGAGCCTACGCTGCAGGCGATTGAGTGCCACGGCGAAGGGAATGGCGAGCACGGTGATGACGAGCGCGAGCGCCGTGCCGTAACTGATGCGGTTGAGCTGAAAGGCATTGCTGTAGGCATAGGTGCCCAGAACTTCCGTCGCGTTCGATGGGCCGCCACCGGTCATGATGAAAACGATGTCGAAGACGCTGAATCCGCCGACGAGCGTCAGCGTGACAATCATCAGGAATACGGGCATGATTTGCGGGAGAACGATGTACCAGACGCGCTGTAGCGAGTTGGCACCGTCCATGCGTGCTGCATCGAGCAACTCCGCATCGACGTTGCGCAACGATGACAGCAGCACGACGAAGACGAACCCTGTCGTCGCCCAGACGGCAGTCACAAGGACTGCATACAGTGCGGTGTTCGGGTTGCCGAGCCACCCTGTCGCGAGTGCATCGAGCCCGACCGATCGAAGCAGCTGGTTGAGCCAGCCACGCATCGGATCGTAGATCCAGCCCCATACCACCCCGGCCGCAACGGCGGGGAGGATGTACGGAATGAAGAGCGCGACGCGGTACAGCGTGCTCGCCCGGCGCACCGTCCACATCAGCAGGGCCAGCGCAAGTCCGATGACCACCGGTGCTGCCGTGCCGAGAACTATCCAGATGATGTTGTTCATGAACGCTGGGCCGAGTGCGGGATCGGTGGCGAGTTCGACGAAGTTGCCGAGGCCCACGAACGCCGGTGAGGGGTCGACTCCGTTGTAGTCGAGCATCGAGTAGTAGATGGCGTTACCGAGGGGGAAGAGGAAAAAGACGGTTACGAGCACGAGCAGCGGTGCCACAAGGGCGACGCCCAGGCGGGCCTGCGCTCGCCTGGTGACGCGGGGTGCTGAGTGACTTCTGGTCGGTGGATTCATCGTTCTGTTCTTCTTCTTCCCCCTCACGTTCGTTAGTTTCGTGCCGCTGCTTCGAGTTCCTCGGCGACCTGCTCGGGAGTTTTCTGCCCGGTGAACAGTGCCTGGAATCCGTCGTACATGGTCTGGTTGAAGAGATCACTGGCGACCACGTCAATGTTCGTTCCCAGGTCACTGCTGCCTGCGGCGAAGGTCGCGGTGTCTTCGATCACCTGGGCGAGCAGCGGCAAAACTTCGAGATCCTTGGTGTCGATCGGGAACGCAGGGATGGTTCCGAGACTTTCCACCGCCCACTGGCCGTGCTCCTCCGAGACCAGGAAGTCCACAAATTTGATGGCCGCCTCCGGGTTGTCGGTGTTTGCGGACACGAGTGGACCTGACCCCAGGCCAGCCGTGAAGATTCCAGCGCCGTCTTCGCTCGGGAACGGGATGTAGCCGACCTCGAAGTCGGTGTTGGCCTCGACCTCCGGGATAAACCAGCTACCGGTCGGCAACATGGCCGCCTCTCCGGAGTAGAACAGCGCGGCACCGCCGTCGTAGGAGATTGCAGTGGGGAACTCCGGCAGGTAGCCCGCGTCGTTGAAGCCGGCCCAGAGCGCCAGCGATTCGACTACCTCGGGCGACGTCCATGAAGCCTCACCGTCGATCAGGTCGGCGACACCCTGAGAACCCACTCGGCTCGCGAGCGTCATGCTCAGCAAGTGACCTGCCTGCCAGCCTTCCTGGTCACTCACCGCGAAGGGGATGACTCCGGACTGCTTGATGTTGGCGGCCGCAGCTTCGAGGTCGCCAAGGTTTTCGGGCTGGTCGATGCCGAGGTCATCGAAGATCGTTTTGTTGTAATACACCCCGACGGTTTCGATGTCGCCGGGAACTCCGATTATTTTGCCATCGACGGTGACGCGGTCCTTCGCGAAGTCGTAGATCTGCCAGTCGTTCTTCTCGTAGCTCTCCGTCAGGTCATACAGGAGCCCCGCGTCGGCGAGGCTGCCGGCGAAGGTCGGACCCGAGCCCCAGTTGAAAACATCCGGCCCGTCACCCGACTGCAGTTGAGTCTGAAGAACAGTGCGCATCGTGTCGAAGGGCATCGCATCGATTTCGACGAGGATGCCGGGGTTTCGCTCTTCGAACTTCGCGACTCGGGCCTCGATCATTGGCAAGAACTCCGGGTCCTCCTGCTGCTCGACCAGGTAGCGGAGGGTGCCGTCGCCCTCACCCGAAGAGGCAGTCGAGCTAGCCGGTGTGCATCCGCTGAGCAGCAGCGCGAGTGCGCCGAGGCCTGCGACAGCGGCGAGTGAATGTCGAGATGTCATTGTTATCCTTTGGATGTTGCAAGCGGAGGCGAACGGATGTTCGATTGCCCGGGCGACCTGCGCCGATAGTTTTGATGAGAAACTATAGTTGCCGGTTCAGGCTCTACATTGTGACTCACTTCTTCCCGGATCGGGGAGATTTGACATTAACGGGGGGTGAATAGTTTTGCACTAAAACTATTTGGTAGCCGGCGAACCCTTTTCGCAGTATCCCCGCACGCCCCTCGCCGTCGAGATTCGCTGCCCCTGAGCCCCGCCTCAGCCGGAGTCCTACTCTCGATCCAGCAACCCGCGCGATTCTGAAAACGGCAGCAGCGGCATCCGCTCGGCGCAGTCGGATGACGCGACCTGGTTCGATGAATCCACCATCGAACCGGGACTGCTCGCGGTGCCGGGCGGCGACATTAGCGGTGCCGTGGCCAGCGCCCGGGAATTTCTCGCAATCATCGAGCGGGGTGGCGCATCGGAACCCGGACCCTCGCTCTCAACTCGGCTCTTCCGCGAGGCGATCACCCGGTAGATGGTGATCCTATCGATCGTGATCCGGCTGTTAGCGCTCTGTGGCGACCGAGCTGAGTGACAGACTATTTTTCGGCCGGTACCTCCACGTAGCGCGGACTCTTCGGGTTCATGACGGAGTTCCGACGACCGTAGGCGAAGTAAATGACCAAGCCGATCACGAGCCAGATGGCGAAGCGCAGCCAGGTTTCCCAGTGCAGTTGGGTGATCAGAAAGAAGGATGCCAGCACACCGAAGGCGGGGACTATCGGCATGAATGGCAGCCGGAAGGTGCGTGGAACATCGGGCCGGGTGCGGCGCAGCACGATGACGGCAATGCAGACCACAACGAACGCCGCCAGGATGCCGATATTGGTCAGATCCGCGATCAGACGAATCGGGAAGACTCCGGCCAGAAGTGCGGAGGCGATGCCCGCAATCCAGGTGACGCGTTGCGGGGTGCCCTTCTTGTCGGTGCCCGAGAACCATTTGGGTAGCAGACCATCACGGCTCATTGAGAACCAGACCCGGCTGACGCCGAGCAAGAAGGTGAGCATCACGGTGAGGATGGAGACAACGGCAAAGGCCGAGAGGATGGTGGCGATCACCGGCAGACCCACCGACTGGAAGGCGACGGCGAACGCGGCCGTCGGGTCGATGTCCTGCCAGTTCTGCATGCCTGTGAGTACGAGGGTAGCCAGCACGTACAGCACCATGGCAATGGCCAGGGAAAGCAGAATCGCCTTCGGCATGTGCTTCTTGCCGTCCTTGGCCTCCTCGGCCGTGGTGCTCATGGCGTCGTAGCCGAACACCGCAAAGAACACCGTGGCCGCGCCGGTGAAGACGGCGCCGAATCCATTGGGGAGGAACGGGATGTAATTCTGGGTGTTGATGTAGAAAAAGCCGAGCACGATGATGGCCAGAATCAGCAGCACCTTCAGGCCAACCGCGACGAGTTCGAAGCGGCCGAAAGTCTGGGTGCCGCGGCTGAGGATGAACGTGACGAGCAGACAGACGATGATCGCCGGCAGGTTGATCAGTCCGCCGTCGAGGGTGTCGGCCGTGCCCTGCATCCAGATCGGCACCTGCACGCCAACCCCGGACATGAATTCGGTGAAAT
Organism: Cryobacterium sp. Hh11; assembly: GCF_004404045.1. Classification (NCBI taxonomy): domain Bacteria; kingdom Bacillati; phylum Actinomycetota; class Actinomycetes; order Micrococcales; family Microbacteriaceae; genus Cryobacterium; species Cryobacterium sp. Hh11. The sequence goes on from NZ_SOHF01000037.1 coordinate 116,878, forward strand.
AGCCCGAGATGCCGATGGCCACCACGGCCACGATGGCAATGTATTCCAGCAAAAGGTCCCAACCGATGAACCAACCCACGATTTCGCCGAGGGCGACATAACCGTACGTGTAGGCCGACCCTGCGCGCGGGATCATTCCCGCGAACTCGGCATAAGACAGGGCGGCGGCGGCGCTGGCCAGGCCAGCGATAAGAAACGAGATGAGTACGGCGGGGCCGGCGCCCTCGCCGTCGGGGCCGCCGTTGGCGACCAGGCCGGCCAGGGTGAAAATGCCGATGCCGATGATGCCACCGACGCCGATCGCGGTGAGCTGCCAGAGTCCGAGGCTCTTGAACAGTCCGTTCTTCTTGGATTCATCGCCGACATCGTTGATGGGCTTTCGCCGCAAGACAGAGTGGGGATTCTGAGCGGACATGACGCCTCCATTGGCTAATCGGCCTGTCCCCGGCTCGCGGGGCACGAAAATAACCTATACCTTCGGTTTGCCGGGGACGAGGCGGCCTGGCAGCTGATCTAGCAGCAGCGTCCCTGCGGGTTCGCATCCTGACGGTCGGTCTGGTCGCGCCAGAATTCCCGCTCTGTCATAAGCGGATGCGGCGCGAGGCCCACGCCCGCAGCATCCGTTTCGCAGACGCTCGCGTGGTGCGCCACATATTTCTCGTAGGCATCCTCGCCGAGGATCCCCTTGAAGAACCAGACCACCCCGCGGGCGCCCTTGCGGACGCCCGCCAGCAGGGTCATCAGTGACCCTTGATTTTGATCTTCTTGTGCACCGGCAGGGCATCCCACTCGGCCTGCAGCACCTTCTCGGGCGGGGTCATGATGAATCCAGCCGGGGCGTAGGTCTGCGACTGCACGGCGTCATCTTCACTCGTCGCACTGGAGTTCTTGCGGTACGCGTTCCAAGTGGCCTGAAGAGCCGTGAGAATCACGATGATCGCGAGCACCACGAACACGATCGACAGCACGCCCTGAACCATCGTGTTGCGCACGACAGCTTCCATGGCTTCGACGCTCGGTGCGGTGCCAAAGCTCGTCTCGCCAGCGGCGAGGGCCTCGGAGAATGCGCGATTCTGCGCGAAGTAACCGATGCCCGGGGTGGTCGAGAAGATCTTCAGGAACGACGCCGAAATCGTGACGACGGCAGCGAATCCGAGCGGAAGCGCCACGACCCAGAGGTATCTGAACAGTCCACGCTTGGCGACGATGGCCATGCACACGGCCAGCGCGATCGCCGCCAGCAGCTGGTTGGCGATTCCGAACAGCGGGAACAGCGTGTTGATGCCGCCGAGCGGATCGGTCACCCCCATCAGCAGCACCGCACCCCAGGCGGCGACCATGATGGCCGTGGCGGCCCAGGCGCCGGGACGCCAGGAGGTGTTCTTGAACTTCGGGAAGAAGTTGCCGAGGCTGTCCTGCAGCATGAAGCGGGCGACGCGGGTGCCGGCATCCACTGCGGTGAGAATGAAGAGTGCTTCGAACATGATGGCGAAGTGATACCAGAAGCTCATCATTGACGTGCCACCGACGAGCTGCTGCATAATGTGCGAGAGGCCGACGGCGAGCGTCGGCGCGCCGCCGGTGCGGGAAACGATTGACTCCTCGCCGACGTTGGTCGCCATATCGATCAGCATGTCGGGCGTGAGGTTGACGCCGGTCAGGCCGAGGCTGTTCACGAAGGCGACCGCACCCTGCACGGTGCCGCCGGTGAGGGCGGGCGAGGAGTTCATGGCGAAGTAGATGCCGCGGTCGATCGACAGCGCGGCGACGAGGGCCATGATCGCGACGAGCGACTCCATGAGCATGCCGCCGTAACCGATGAAGCGGGTCTGGCGTTCCTTCTGAATGAGCTTCGGCGTGGTTCCCGAGGCGATGAGCGCGTGAAAACCCGACAGGGCGCCGCAGGCGATCGTGACGAACAGAAAGGGGAACAGCGTTCCGGGGACGACCGGACCGGTGCCGCTCGATGCAAATTCGCTCACGGCCGGCACGCTGATTTCGGGACGGATGATGACGATCGCCACGGCGAGCATGCCGATCGTGCCGATCTTCATGAAGGTCGACAGGTAGTCGCGCGGGGCGAGCAGCAGCCAGACCGGCAGGATAGCGGCGATGAAGCCGTAGATGATGATGCCCCAGGCGATGGTCACCTTGTCGAGCAGCAGGTAGGTCTGACCCCAGTCGGTGCCGGCCACCACGCCGCCGCCGATGATGGCGGCGATGAGCAGCACGAAGCCGATGATGGATATTTCGGTGATCTTGCCCGGGCGGAAGAAGCGCAGGTAGCAGCCCATGAACAGCGCGATCGGGATGGTCATGCCGACCGAGAAGACGCCCCACGGGCTTTCGGCGAGGGCGTTCGTCACCACGAGGGCGAGGATCGCCACGATGATGACCATGATCACGAGGGTCGCGATGAGAGCGGCGGTGCCGCCGATCACACCGAGTTCGTCGCGGGCCATCTGGCCGAGCGAACGACCGCCGCGGCGCATGCTGAAGTGCAGAATCAGGTAATCCTGTACCGCGCCGGCGAGAACGACGCCGACAATGATCCAGATAGTGCCGGGCAGGTAGCCCATCTGCGCGGCCAGAACGGGGCCGACCAAGGGGCCGGCGCCGGCGATGGCAGCGAAATGGTGGCCGAACAGCACGCGACGGTCGGTCGCGGCGAAGTCCTTGCCATCGGCCTTGTACTCGGCCGGGGTGGCGCGACGGTCATCCGGGCGAATGATGTGCTTCTCGATGAACTTCGAGTAAAAACGGTAACCAATGAGATAGGTGCAGATCGCGGCGAACACGAACCAGATCGCGTTGACGGTTTCACCGCGCACGACGGCGAGCATGACCCAGCTGAGGCCACCGAGCAGTGAAATAGCTGACCAGATAGCAATTTTTAGGGGCGTCCAGTGGCGATCGTGGGCGTCAAGTTCCTCTGGATCCAGAGCGACCGCAAGGTCGTGCGGAATCCGTTTCAGAGCGGTCGGTGATTCGGTCGTGTTGGACGCGGCGCCCATTTCTCCTCCTTGAGCCAAGGCAAATCCTGTGAATCTGCCTACTAACGTTACCTCCGAGCGAGAAAGGCTGAGCACCAGGGCGGGAACTCGGGTCGGATCGAGCGCGTAAAATGGATAACCGGGCATTCGCCCGCATTCTGCGCCTTCGACCATTGGAGCCACCGTGGCCGCACCCACTCATCTTGATTCCGTCATCGCCCTCGCCCGCCACCGCGGCTTCGTTTTTCAGGCCGGCGAGATCTACGGCGGTTCCCGCTCCGCCTGGGACTACGGACCCCTCGGCGTTGAGCTCAAGGAAAACATCAAGAAGCAGTGGTGGCGTTCGATGGTCACCAGCCGAGACGACGTCGTCGGCCTCGACTCCTCCGTGATTTTGCCTCGCCAGGTCTGGGAAGCATCCGGTCACGTCGAGGTTTTCAGCGACCCGCTGATCGAGTGCACGAGCTGCCACAAGCGTTTTCGCGCCGACCACCTCGAAGAGCAATATGAGGAGAAAAAGGGTCGCCCGCCCGAAAACGGCCTCGACGACATTGCCTGCCCGAACTGCGGCAATCGTCACATCTGGACCGAGCCGCGTGCCTTCTCCGGCCTGCTCAAGACGTACCTTGGCCCGGTCGATGACGAGGCCGGTATGCACTACCTGCGCCCCGAAACCGCGCAGGGCATCTTCGTGAACTTCGCCAACGTGCTGCAGGCGTCGCGCTCCAAGCCTCCGTTCGGCATCGGCCAGATCGGCAAGAGCTTTCGTAACGAGATCACCCCCGGAAACTTCATCTTTCGCACCCGCGAGTTCGAGCAGATGGAGATGGAATTCTTCGTCGAGCCCGGTACGGACGAGACCTGGCACCAGTACTGGATCGACACCCGCATGAAGTGGTACACCGACCTCGGAATCAACCCCGAAAACCTGCGCCTGTTCGAGCACCCGGCCGAGAAGCTCTCGCACTACTCCAAGCGCACCGTCGATATCGAATACCGCTTCGGCTTCACTGGCACCGAGTTCGGTGAACTCGAGGGCGTGGCGAACCGCGGCGACTTCGACCTGTCGACGCACGCCAAGGCATCCGGTAAAGACCTCTCCTACTTCGACCAGACCAAAAACGAGCGCTGGACGCCCTGGGTGATCGAGCCCGCGGCCGGCCTGACCCGGTCGCTGATGGCCTTCCTGGTCGATGCCTATGTCGAAGAAGAGGTTCCGAACAATAAGGGCGGCGTCGACAAGCGCACCGTGCTCAAGCTTGACCCGCGCCTGTCGCCGGTCAAGGCCGCGATCCTGCCGCTGTCGCGCAACGAGAAGCTCTCCCCGATGGCGCGCGAGCTCGCGTCGAGCCTGCGCCAGCTCTGGAACGTCGACTTCGACGACGCCGGCGCCATTGGCCGTCGCTACCGTCGCCAGGACGAGATCGGCACCCCGTTCTGCATCACGGTCGACTTCGACTCGCTCGACGACCAGGCCGTCACCGTGCGTGACCGCGACACCATGGCGCAGGAGCGCGTGCCGCTCGCCGAGCTCGAGGCCTACCTGGCCGTGCGCCTCCGCGGCGCGTAGCGTTCAACCAACGGATGCCGCGACTCGGTCTCGAAAACCGCGCCGCGGGCATCCGTCGGGCAGACTGTAGAGCATGAAAGCGGTCTATTTCGAAGAATTCGGCGTGCTTCCGGTGCTGCGCGAGGTGCCAGAGCCGCTGATAAGTGCGGCCGGCGTGATCGTGCGGGTCGAGGCGACCGGACTCTGCCGCAGCGATTGGCACGGCTGGCTCGGCCATGACGCCGACATTGCGCTGCCGCACGTTCCCGGCCACGAACTGGTCGGCGTGATCGACGCTGTCGGGCCGCTCGTGCGCCGAGTTCGGGTTGGTCAGCGCGTGACGGTGCCGTTCGTCTGCGCCTGCGGCGAGTGCCCGGAGTGCGACGCCGGCAACGGACAGGTCTGTCGCAACCAGACCCAGCCCGGATTCACCCACTGGGGTTCCTACGCCGAGCGGGTCGCGCTGCACAACGCCGACGTGAACCTCATCGCCATCCCCGATGACCTCGACGCCGGCGCTGCCGCGATGCTCGGCTGCCGGTTCGCCACCTCGTACCGCGGACTCGTGCACCAGGCACGGCTGCAGGCGGGCGAAACCCTCGTGGTCGTCGGCTGCGGTGGAGTCGGCCTAAGCGCGGTCATGATTGGGCAGGCGCTCGGCGCCATCGTCATCGCCGTCGACATCAATTCCGACGCGCTCGAGGCGGCGAGCCGGGTGGGAGCTGCTCACGTCGTCAACTCGGCCGAACTGCCCGACGACGAGGTGGTCGAGCGCATTCGGGCGCTCGCATCAGGGGGTGCAGACGTGAGTCTCGAGGCGCTCGGCCGGGAGAATACGGTGGCCATCGGCATCCGTTCCCTGGCAACGCGTGGGCGGCACGTGCAGATCGGCCTGCTGGCGGACGACCCGCGGATACCGCTCGGCACGGTGATTGCGCGGGAACTGACCGTGCTCGGCAGCCATGGCATGCCCGCCCACGACTATCCGGCGTTGCTGGACCTTGTGCTGAGCGGCGGGTTGCGCCCTCAGGACCTGATCAGCCGCCGAATCACCCTCGCCGAAGCGCCTGCGGCACTCGCCGCCATGTCCTCGCCCGGTGCGGCCGCCGGAGTCACCCTGATCGAGGTCACCCGGCCGATCTGACCCTCGCGAATTGCCTCGTTTGGCCCCCTGAGACCGCAGCGCCTGGCCCGTCGGTATCAGCAGGCGGCGCTGAACGGATGCTCAGGGCTGGCCGACACGGTCGGCCGTTCGGGAAAGCTAGGAGGCGATTGCGCCGGCATCCGTTGCACCGGCATCCGCTGCGCCGGTGGCCGGCAGCGTCACGTCGATGCCGAATAGGGCGTCGAGGCCCCCGAGGTAGGCGTCTTGCTCGCCGGCGCGGGCGAGCTCGCGGGCCCGCACCATGGGAGTGTGCAGCAGCACGCCGGCCAGGTGGCGCAGGGCCGACTCGGTCGCCTCGCTCGAATCGCCGCGGCTGCGGGCCCGGGCGATTTCGGCGTCGCGCAGCTCGAACACGTAGCTGCGTAGCGCCACCACGGCCGGGGTGAGGCTCTGCTCTTCGGCAACGTCGGAGAACTTGCGGGCCGCCTTGCCGACGATTTCTCGGGCTTCGGTCGTGGCGTTGAGCTCTTCGAGCGGGGCGTGGATGCTGATGGTTTCAAGGTCGAGCAGCTCGACGCCGGGTACCAGGGTCACGTCGGGGGCGACGTTGCGGGGCAGGCCGAGGTCGATGATGAGCTGCGGCGGCGCCTCTGGACCGGCGTCGGCCGGGCAGATGCGGGTCGGAGCGTCGGCGGTGGCTCCCGAAATGGCGAACGGATCAATGCCGATCTCGGCGCGGCCACGACTGATCAGGGCCGCATCGATCACGTGGTCATCGCGCAGGGTGCAGGTGACGACAACGTCGGCACGCGCCACCTCGGCAGCGAAATCCGCAGCGGGAACGGCTTCAATGCCGTGCGAGGTCGCGAATCCAACGGCGCGCCCGGACGGCGAGTAGACGCGAACGTTCTCGGCTCCGCGGTCGCGCAGGGCGGCGAGCGAGGCGCCGGCGTAGCGGCCGGTACCGACCAGCAGCACGCGGGCACTCGACCAGTCGCTGACCCGGCTTTCGGCCAGTTCGAGGGCGAGGCGCACGATCGAGCGGCCGGCCGAGCCGATGCCGGTGCGGTTCTTGACGCCGCGAGAAGTTTGGGAGGCGCGCTGAAACAGGCGCTCAAGTTCGGGGCTCGTGGTGCCATCGGCGCGAGCCTGTTCCAGTGCGCGCCGCACCTGGCCGGCGATTTCGACCTCGCCGACGACGACCGATTCGAGGCCGCTGGTCACGGCGAACAGGTGCTCGGCGACGCCATTGCCGTGCACGAGGGTGAGATTGTCACGCAGGGTGTCTTCGGCGACGCCGGTGCTCGCGCTCACGGCTTCGATCGCCGCGTACACGGCGGGCAGCGGCGACACGCCGTAGGGTTCATCGAGATCGAGGTAGGCCTCGAAGCGGTTGCAGGTCGCGACGACGACGGCACCGCTGAGCCGACCGTGCTGCTCGACCATGCGGGTGGCCGCAACGCTTCCGCCGACAGACAATTTCTCCAGCACATCGAAGGTGGAGTTTTTGTGACTGGCCGACAGAAGAATGAGCACTAGCCAATTCTACGACTTATTGCTGTACGCTTCCGGCGCGCATCGTCAGGGATGTTTGAGAGGATGGGGGGGATGATCCTCGACGCGCAGCATCCACTCTCCTCCGGCCTCACCGCCGACTCCCGCCTGATTCAGGCCTATCAGGGCGTTCGACCCGACGTGACCCCGGTGTGGTTCATGCGCCAGGCCGGGCGATCACTGCCCGAATACCGTGAACTGCGCGTCGGTACGCGCATGCTCGACGTGTGCCTCGACCCCGAACTGGCGAGCGAAATCTCGCTGCAGCCGGTGCGGCGCCATAACGTCGACGCCGGAATCTTCTTCAGTGACATCGTCGTTCCACTCAAGCTCGTCGGTGTCGACGTGACGATTGTGGCCGGCAAGGGCCCGGTGCTCGGCAAGGCCGTGCGCACGTCAGCGGATGTCGACGAGCTCACCGCCCTGGATCCCGCGATTCTCGATGAGGCTCTCGCGCCGATTCGCGACGCCGTGGGCCGCGCGGTGTCCCAGCTCGGATCGACCCCGCTGATTGGTTTCGCCGGCGCGCCATTCACCCTGGCCGCGTACCTGGTCGAGGGCGGTCCGTCGAAGGATCACATCCACGCCCGCACTCTCATGCACGCCGAGCCCGAAGCGTGGGCGCGGCTCATGGCCTGGACCGCCGATGTCACCGGCCGGTTCCTGCGCGCCCAGGTGCTCGCCGGCGCGAGCGCTGCCCAACTGTTTGACTCGTGGGCCGGAGCCCTGTCACTGGCCGACTATGCGGCATCCGTTGCGCCAGCTTCGGCGGCAGCGATCGCGCACGTGCGCGACCTCAGCTACAGCGTCAACGGCGCTGATCGCAATGTACCGATCGTGCATTTCGGCGTGGGCACCGGCGAACTGCTGAAAGAAATGCACAATATCGGCGCCGACGTCGTAGGCGTCGACTACCGGGTGCCGCTCGATGAGGCCAACCGCCGACTCGGCGGAGCTGTTCCGGTACAGGGAAACGTCGACCCGGCCCTGCTGACGGCGCCGTGGCCCGTGCTCGAAGCGCACGTGCGCGACGTCCTCGAACGCGGACGCAGCGCACCCTCGCACGTGCTCAACCTCGGCCACGGCGTTCCGCCCGACACCGACCCCGACGTGCTCACCCGCCTGGTCAGCCTCGTGCACGACGTGAGCGCGGCCGAGTAGGAGCCAGCATGACCAGACCAATCGACGTTCTCGTCATCGGCGGGGGAGTGGCCGGCCTGGTCGCCGCCCGCGAATGCGCCCAGGTCGGCCTGGCCGTGACCGTCATCGAGACAACGGATGCCGTCGGCGGCCCGGTCGCCGGCCACGTTCTCGACGGGCTCACCCTCGACAGCGGCGCCGAGAGCTTCGCTGTGCGCGGAGGCACGGTCGCGTCGTTCATCGAGGATCTCGGCCTCACCGACCAGATCGTGGCCCCCAATGTCGCCGGGGCCTGGCTGCACTTGCCGGCCCTCAAGCAAGCGGATGCCGCGATGAGCGTTCCGCTGCCCAAGGCCGGCGTTCTAGGAATCCCCGGTTCACCACTCGCCGACGACGTGCGCCGCGTCATTGGCTGGAAGGGGGCGCTGCGCGCCTACGCCGACCGTCTCATGCCCGTGCTCACGATCGGCCGCGAGCACAGCCTCGGTGACCTCGTGAAGAAGCGCATGGGCCAGCGCGTGCTCGACCGGCTGGTGGAACCCGTCGCGTCCGGCGTCTACACGACGAGCGCCGTCGACCTCGAGATCGATGTGGTCGCCCCCGGACTCAACCGTGCCCTCACCACGGCCGGCTCGCTCTCCGGCGCGGTCTCGGCCCTGCGTGCTGGCGCCCCGGCCGGGTCCAACGTCGGCGGCCTGCTCGGCGGAATGGCCAGCCTGCCCGCCGCGATCGTGGCCGCCCTGCAACGCCACGACGTGGCGATTCTGACCGGAACCACGGCCACAGCGCTGGCCCGCTCGGGCACAGACGACGCGCCGACCTGGTCCGTCACCGTCACTCGGCAAGCGGATGCGGCCCCGACCGACCCCGCCGCGCCGACCGACCCCGCCGCGCCGACCGGCCCCGCTGCCGAGCGAACCACCAGCACCCTCACCGCCCGTTACCTCATCATCGCGACCCAGGGCGCTCAGGCACTGCGCCTGGTCAACCCGCTCGGTGACCAGTTCGACGCCCTCGCCGAGCTCGACTGGCCAGCACCGACTGCCGTTACCCTCACCACGCTCGTGCTCGATGAGCCAGCCCTCGACGCGCACCCACGCGGCACCGGCGTGCTCGTCTCGGCCGATGCCCCCGACGTCACCGCGAAAGCGCTCACCCACGTCACGGCGAAGTGGGCCTGGGTCGCCGAAGCGGCCGGCCCCGGCCGCCACGTCGTGCGGCTGTCTTACGGCCGCGCCGGCCAGCCCAACCCGACCGACGACTTGAGCGACAAGGAGCTGCAGGCCCTCGCCCTGCACGACGCGAGCGCCCTGCTCGGTGTGCCACTGGCAGCGGCCGCGGTGCGCGCTTTCGCCCGCACCGAGTGGCGCGACGCCCTGTCGCCGGCCACCCTCGGTGCTCCGGAACGCGCGCAGCAGGTGCGCGAGGCCGTCGCCGCGACCCCCGCAATGGAGATCACCGGTGCCTGGCTGGCCGGAACCGGCCTCGCCTCGGTCATCCCACACGCACTCGAGGCCGGCGACCGCATCCGCCACGCCGCCCTCGGCCTGACCATCACCGGGCCGGACGAGTAGTCCCGGTACCGAACCGCGGACACCCGCGTCTTGAACCGCGAATGCGGCCCGATTCGCCGGATTCTCCGCAGTTATGCACGGGCTGCCGAACGGTGGGCGCGCAGGTGCCCCAAACTGTGCACTTCCTGTATTGATACGAGCACTCCGAGACATACCCGGGCATCACCCGAGATCGAAACGGCGAACCGGGTTACTCTGGGGAGACCTTACGAAAGTGGAGACTCAATGCGCGGAAAGCTTCTGTTCATCACGGGCGGCCTCGTTGGCTATGTGCTCGGTGCACGCGCCGGCCGCAAACGTTACGACCAGATCGCCGCCGCCGCCAATGACCTCTGGAACGCCAAACCTGTGCAACGCCGGGTGACCGAGGTGCGCGACGCCGCGCTCGAACTCGTCGGCGACGTTCCCGTGACCCTGTACAACGCCGGCAAGAAGGCCGTCACGCAGGCTGTCGCCAAAAAGAAGAAGAACAAGAAGGCGGCTGCCCAGACCTCGACAACGTCAGCGAAAGCGGATGCCGCCGCCCCCGCAACCACGGCCAGCACCACGACGAGCCGCACGGCCGCCGCGAAGCCGAAGGCGACCGAGCAGCCGACACCGACGGCCAAGGCCAAGCCGGCGGCTGACGACGCCCAGTAGCTCGTAGAATTCGGACACCCGTTACACCGCCGGGCGCGACACCCCGACGACACCCGAAAACAGGGAAGGCAATTCGTGACTAGCAGTGGATTCAACCCGAAGAGCAAACGTCCGTTGCTCGCGCTGATCGGGGAACTGCCCGGCCAGATCAGCGCTCTCGTGAAAGCCGAACTCGATGCCTTCAAGGCCGAGTTCACGGCCAAAGCCAAGAATTTCGGCATCGGTGCAGGCCTCTTCATCGTGGCCGGGGCTTTTCTGTTCTTCGCGCTCGGGGTGCTCGTTGCCCTCTTCGTGATCTTGCTGGCCCTCGTGCTGCCGCTCTGGCTTGCCACGCTCATCGTGCTGGTCGTGCTCCTGCTCATTGCCGCACTCCTCGTGCTCATCGGCGTCAACCGGGTGAAGGCGGCAACGAAACCCGACCCAGAGGGCGTGCACGCGAGCATCCGTCACGACGTTGATGCATTCAAGGGAGTTGGCGAATATGACCACAAATGACCTGCGCGCCGAAGCCCGACACGCTCGCGCCGAGCTCGCCTCGACGCTCGACGCGATCGAGTACAAGCTCAATATCCCCAAGCAGCTGCGCATCAAGCGCCGCCGCCTGACCCACGCCCTGCACCAACTCGGCGAAGACAGCCCGGCCGCCCTCGTCGGCATCGCCCTCGGTGCGGCGACCCTGGTCGGTGTCATCGTCTGGTTCGGCGCCTCCGCGGTGGCCAAAAACCGGTAGCAAGCGGGGTGGGTTCACAGCTACCGCACTGCTCATTTTGGTCGTAGGGGCAATTCAGAGCAAACTAGACCCATGACTCACCCGGCTGCCGGAGAGGCAGTAACCAGCGTTCAGCCCACCACTCCCACCGATACCGAGGTAACCGCGGCTTCGCCGCAAGGATTCACCCTCTTTACCGTGCTGCGAAGAGACCCGCACAACCCCGATGATCTCGACGGCCGCGATGTTCCGCACGCCGTGAACGAGCTCGACGACGTGGTGGCCTTGATCGAAGCCGAGGGCGTCACCGTGCGCGGCTTCTACGATGTCTCCGGCCTCAAGGCCGATTCCGACGTCATGATCTGGACCCACGCGCCCGAGGCAGAGACCCTGCAGTGGGCGAACCGTGAGCTGCGCCGCAGCCGCCTGCTGAAGAGCCTGTTGCCAACCTGGAACGCCATGGGCGTGCATCGGGACGCCGAGTTCAACAAGAGCCACGTGCCCGGATTCCTGCGCGGAGTCGAGCCCAAGGCCTGGCTCACCATCTACCCCTTCGTGCGCAGCTTCGAGTGGTATCTGCTGCCCGAGGCTGAGCGCAGCGCCATGCTCGCCGACCACGGCCGCAAGGGCGCCGCCTACCGCGGTGCAATCGCCAACACCGTCTCCGCCTTCGCCCTCGGCGACTACGAGTGGCTGCTGCCGATCGAGAGCGACGAGCTCACCGAACTCGTCGACCTCATGCGCGGCCTGCGCGACACCGAGGCGCGTCGCCACGTGCGCGAGGAGATCCCGTTCTATACCGGACGCCGCATCTCCACCGCCGAGCTGGTCGAGGTGCTTCAGTAATGACCGCTTACGACGCAGTGCTGCTCGCCGGTTTCGGCGGACCCGAAGGCCAGGACGACGTGATTCCGTTCCTGCGCAACGTGACCGGCGGTCGCGGCATCCCGGAAGAGCGCCTCGAAGAGGTCGCCACCCACTACCGCCACTTCGGCGGTGTGAGCCCGATCAACGACCAGAACCGCGTGCTCAAGGCCGCTCTGCAGGTTGAACTCCAGCGTCGAGGCATCGACCTGCCCGTGATCTGGGGCAACCGCAACTGGGCGCCCTATCTGAAAGACACGATCAGTGAGGCCCACGATGCCGGTCAGGATCGCCTGCTGGCCATCGCGACGAGTGCCTACAGCTCCTACAGCGGATGCCGCCAGTACCGTGAAGACTTCGCCGCAGCCCTGACCGACACGGGCCTAAACGACACGGTCCATATAGACAAGATCCGCCAGTTCTTCGACCACCCCGGCTTCGTCACCCCGTTCATCACCGGTGTCACCCAAGGACTCCAGGATGTCGTCGCGGCCATGCCCGGCATCGACGTCGACTCCGAGGTCGAGATTCTGTTCTCGACCCACTCGATCCCGATGACGGACGCCAACAAGAGCGGCCCGGTGGATCGCGGCTTCGGCGAGGGTGGCGCCTACGAGGCGCAGCACCGCGCCGTCGCCCAGGTCGTCATGGACGCCCTCGTGGAACCCGGAGATGCGTCCACCCCGCTCAAAACGCAATGGCAGCTGGTCTACCAGTCCCGCAGTGGCCCGCCCAGCATGCCGTGGCTCGAACCCGACATCAACGATGCGATCGCCCTGCTGCCGGCCCGCGGCATCCGTGCCGTGATCATTGTGCCGCTCGGATTCGTGAGCGACCACATGGAGGTCATGTGGGACCTCGATAACGAGGCCATGGAGACGAGTGCGAAGTTCGGCATCCACGCCGTGCGCGTACCGACCCCCGGTATTTCGCCCGACTTCGTCAGCGGCCTGGTCGACCTGATCGAGGAACGCCTCAACGACACCCCGGTCGAAGACCGTCCGGCCAAGACCGCGCTCGGCCCCTGGTACGACGTCTGTCGCCCCGGCTGCTGTGAAAACGTGCGCCTCGGCTTCAAGCCGGCCGTCGCGGGAATGGCACCATGACCGTCATTCGCGTAGGCACCCGCGCGAGTGCCCTCGCCCTCGCGCAGACCCAGACCATCGTCAACCGCATCGCGGCGTCGGCCGGCGTCGAAGTTGAAATCGTGCGCGTCACCACGCACGGCGATACCTCCACCGAGCCGCTGTCGAGCCTCGGCGGCACCGGCGTGTTCGCGAGCGCACTGCGTGAAGCCCTGCTGAATGACGAGTGCGACGTCATCGTGCACTCGTTCAAAGATCTGCCGACCGAGGCCCACGCAGGCTTGCGCATTGGCGCCATCCCCAAGAGAGCGGATGCCCGCGACGTGCTGGTCGCGCGCGCCGGCTTCACCCTCGACACCCTTCCGGAGGGGGCCCGCGTCGGTACGGGTTCGCCCCGCCGCGTCGCCCAGTTGCTGGAGCGTCGCCCCGACCTCACGATCGTGGACATTCGCGGCAACATCGACACTCGGATCGGGCGCGTCGCCGAGGGCGACCTCGACGCCGTCGTGCTGGCCGCGGCCGGCCTCGGTCGTCTCGGTCGTCTCGAATCCCTCGCACCGGAGTTTCTCGAGCTGTCGGCCTGGCCGACCGCTCCCGGCCAGGGTGCGCTCGCGATCGAGGTGCGTGACGGCAAGCCGGAGCGCCTGCTCGGCGTGGCACTCGCGGCGATGAACCATGGCTCTACTCAGGCGACAACCGCCGCCGAACGCACCGTGCTGGCCCGACTGGAGGCCGGTTGCGCCGCGCCGATTGGCGCCACCGCCGTGGTCGACGATGGACTGCTCTTTCTCACCGCAACCGTGTACAGCCCGGATGGATCCCGCAAGATCACCAGCTCGCACGCGGCGACGCCCGATTCCCACTCCGCACCCCATCTCACCGAAGCCGCGCTCGATGTGGCCGAACGAGTGTCCATAGATCTTCTGGCCGGTGGCGCGGCCGAGTTCGCTCCCCTGAAAGTGACTGAGTGACCACGTGACCAATCGACTGACCAAGCCCCTCGCGGGGTGGCGAGTTCTCGTTCCGCGCGGCGGCCCCTGGGGCGACCAGGTCGCAGCGAACCTGCGCGCCAAGGGCGCGCATCCGATCGTCGCACCGATGATCAACTTCGCCGCCACCGATGACGCCCCGGCTCTGAACGCGGCGCTGACCCGTCTGGCCGCCGGGGATTTCGACTGGATGACCATCACCAGCGCCACGACCGTCGACGTACTCTCGTCGCACCGCGCGGTCGTCGCCCCGGGAACCCGCATCGCCGCCGTCGGTGAGACCACGGCCGCCGCACTCATCGCGGCCGGCTACCACGTGGACATCGTGCCCTCCGAAGACAACTCCGCCCGAGGACTGCTCGAGGAATGGGAAACCGCGACCGCGGGGGTTATTCCGTTGCGCGTGCTCACCCTGCGCAGTGAGATCGCCAAGCCGCTGCTCAGCGAGGGACTGCGCCGCGTCGGCCACGACGTTGAATCGGTCGTCGCTTACCGCACCATCGGTGTTCCGGTCAGCGACCAGGTGGTCGCCGACGTTAAGGCTGGGCTCGTGCACGCCGTACTCGTCACGAGCGGCAGCGTTGCTCGTCAAGTGCGCGAACAGTTCGGGGACATTCCCGAACGCACCCTGGTTGCCTGCATCGGCCCGCAGACCGCCAGGGACTCCCGGACCCTCGGACTGCGCGTCGACGTTGTCGCCTCGGAGCGCAGCGCCGAGTCACTCATCGATGCACTCGTCGATGCAGCACTCGCGGGGAGCACGCCAGCAGCCTGACCCAGCCCGGTAACGAGCCTATAACGAAATGCACAGCCGGGCGGCGTAGTGTACAGGGGTGACCAAACCCGTTATCCGCCCACGACGACTGCGCACCAGCGGCGCGCTTCGTCGCCTGGCCAGTGAAATCCGTCTCCACCCGGCCGAGCTCGTGCTCCCCATGTTCATTCGGGAGGGCAACGAGCAGCGGCCGATCAGCTCGATGCCCGGCGTCGTGCAGCACAGCATCGACAGCGCCCGTCGGGCCGTGGCTGAGGCGGCAGAAGCTGGTGTCGGGGGCATCATGCTGTTCGGAGTGCCAGAGGTGCGCGACGCGACCGGGACCGGCGCGACCGACCCCAACGGCATCCTCAACCTGGCCACCCGTGCTCTCGTCGACGAGATCGGTGATGCGCTCGTGGTGCAGACCGACCTGTGCCTGGATGAATTCACCGACCACGGCCATTGCGGCGTGCTCGCCGCCGATGGCCATGTCGACAACGACGCGACCCTCGAACGCTACCGCGACATGGCGCTGGCCCAGGCGAGCGCCGGTTCCGCGCTGCTCGGCCTCTCCGGCATGATGGACGGCCAGGTCGCCGCCGTGCGCGAAACCCTCGACTCCAATGGTTTCGAAGACACCGCTGTGCTGGCTTACTCGGCCAAGTACGCCTCGGCCTACTACGGCCCGTTCCGGGAGGCCGTCGCCTCGACCCTAGTCGGCGACCGCCGCACCTACCAGCTCGACCCGGCGAATCGACGCGAGGGCGTACGCGAAGCCCAGCTGGACATTGACGAGGGCGCCGACATCGTCATGGTCAAACCGGCCGGCAGCTACCTCGACGTGCTCGCCGAGGTCGCCGCGATGAGTGATATTCCCGTTTGGGCATATCAAGTCTCTGGCGAATACGCCATGATCGAAGCCGCAGCTGCGCAGGGCTGGATCGACCGGCGCCGCGCCGTCGAAGAATCGGTACTGAGCATCCGTCGGGCCGGTGCCGACGCTGTACTTACCTATTGGGCCGTTGAATTGGCCACCTGGCTCAAGGAGGAGCGAGCATGACCGACACACTGTCAACCGAAGTGCACCACGTGGCCACCCGTAACGACGAGCTATTCGACCGGGCCCGGAAGGTCATTCCCGGGGGGGTTAACTCTCCGGTGCGGGCCTTTGGCTCGGTCGGCGGCACTCCGCTGTTTCTGGTGAAGGCCGCCGGCGCCTATGTCACCGACTCCGACGGTCGCGAATACGTCGACCTCGTCAACTCCTGGGGTCCGGCCATTCTGGGCCACGCCCATCCCGAGGTCATCAAGGCCGTTCAGGATGCCGCCGCTCTCGGCCTGTCCTTTGGCGCCTCGACGCCCGCCGAGACCGAACTGGCCGAGCTCGTCGCCGAGAGGGTCGGCGCGGTCGAAAAGCTGCGCCTGGTGTCCACCGGCACCGAGGCGACCATGACCGCCATCCGACTGGCCCGCGGTTTCACCGGTCGTGACCTGCTGATCAAGTTCGCCGGGCACTACCATGGCCACTCCGACGGCCTGCTGGCCCAGGCCGGTTCCGGCCTCGCTACCCTCGCCCTGCCCGGTTCGGCCGGCGTCACGGCCGCGACCGCCGCGCAGACCCTCGTGTTGCCGTACAACGACCTCGACGCCGTGCGCGCCGCCTTTGAGGCACACCCGGGGCGCATCGCCGCGATCATCACCGAGGCTGCCGCCGCTAATATGGGCGTCGTCGCGCCGGATGCCGGCTTCAACGCGGCCCTGTCGGCGATCGCGCACGCGAACGGTTCCCTGCTCATCCTCGACGAGGTGCTCACCGGTTTTCGAGTGAGTCGCTCGGGCTTCTGGGGACTCGAGACCAGCAGTCTCGAGTCGGCCGGTGAAGAGTTTTACACGCCCGACCTGCTCGCCTTCGGCAAGATCATCGGCGGCGGCCTGCCCGCTGCTGCCCTCGGTGGCCGGGCCGACGTTATGGACTTTCTGGCACCGACCGGCCCGGTCTACCAAGCCGGAACGTTGTCGGGCAACCCGGTCGCGGTTGCGGCGGGCATCGCCACGCTCAACCTGCTCGACGAGAGCGTGTACGACCGGCTCAACGCAACCGCCATCATCCTCTCTGAGGCTGTTTCTGCCTCGCTTGCCGCCGAGGGTGTCGCGCACCGGGTACAGCGGGCCGGCAACCTGTTCAGCTTCGTGTTCGGCGAGGAGGCGCAGGGTTCGGCTCCGCGCACCTACGCCGATGTACAGCGCCAGGAGGCTTTTCGCTACGCCCCGTTCTTTCACGCCATGCTCGATGGCGGCGTCTCGCTGCCGCCGAGCGTGTTCGAGGCCTGGTTTGTCTCCGACGCACACGATCAGAGCGCGATCGGGCGCATCTTCGAGGCGCTGCCCGCCGCGGCCAAAGCTGCAGCGGCAGCCCAGCCAACGGTCTAATTGAGCAAACGCGCCCGGACCGGCCGGGAGCGTTTGCTTCAGTTGGAGAGTTCCTGCGCTGGGACATTACTGCTTTGTTCGCGTCAGACAACGAGTTTTCGGGCCGGACCGGGCAGACTGGAACAATGGCTTCCCTGAGCGTGCATTCCGACCGGCTCGAGATTCACTTGACGCGCACGGAAAGAACGCTCGCGCTGCGGCGTGACTCGATTGTGGTGCGGCGGGAGAACATCCGCTCGGTGATCATCACGGAAGATCCGTGGATCTGGCTGCGCGGCATCCGCTCACCCGGATCGATGATTCCGCTCGTGCTGGCGGCCGGAACCTGGAAGTTTCACGGCGGCAAGGACTTCGTCTCGATCAAGCGTCACCGCCCGGCCGTGGTGATCGACCTGGTCGACGAAGAATTCGCCCGCGTCATTCTCACCAGCCAGCACGCGGCCGACTTCGTCGACTCGCTGAAACTCCCCGCCTGACCCTCTCGGGCTTGGCGTGAGCGCCATTGTCTTTGCGGCACCAACTTAGGACGACGCCGTGCGCCCCTGTGCCATCAGGTGTTCTGCTGTGACAACATCAGTGACAAGTACGTTGACCCATCCACCAGAAATAGCGGCATGAATGGCCTTATATTTGCTGGGGCCACCGGCCACCCCGAGCCTTCGGTCGGTATTACGCAGCTGCTTGAGGGTCACCCCGATGACAAGTTCATCGAGCTCTGACATTACCGGCTCACCATGAGCATCGATGAAGCGGAGATTTACTTCACCAACAGCTCCGAGCGACTTCGCGAGATCAAACTGCTCCTGGCTGAAGAAATTGTCTCCGGCCTCCAGCGGCGGTACGATTTCGCAGTTTCCGATACCCATCAAGGCGATATCCATCTCGTCTAGGGCGCTCAAGGCTGCCCGAGTATGAAGGTCCTGCCCGAGTATTGCCGCCTTGACTTCCGGGGATGAAACCACACCGGGGACCCGTAAGAATAGGGCGGCGGCACCGGTGAGATGGGCCAAACGCTGAGTTGCGCGAGTTGCTTCGTGCTGGAGCGTTGGCGGACCGACATCTCCCAGCATTTCCACGACTCGTGTCGCGGCCAAACGTTGCAGGGGTTGTAGAGCTGACGTCATTTCTCGAAGCGATCGGCTCCAGGAAGTGAAACCTATCGTTTTTGTTTCTAAGGGCATGATGCGCAATATCGATGCCACAGCGTTTCCGAGGTCTTGGGTCAGGCGTGCCTCATCGTCATCGATCACGTCCACCACGTGAACTTCATCGATACCAAATTCTTGCTCGAGGGAGTCTTCGAGGTCCACGTGCAAACCTGGAGGGATAACGACGATCGTTCTGATTACATTAGCCTCTTCGGCGGCGCGCAGCAGCCGCGAAACGCGGGCCTGCGACACGCCGAGCAGACTCGCAATCTCCGTTTGACGCATGTTGCGCGTGTGATAAAGCCTCGCGACTTTGGTGATCAAGCGTAGGTGCTCAACGTCGGCGCCACTGTCGTGGATCAAATTGTTCCTCTATCTTTTTGGTCACCCGGGCCGTGATATTCCAAGCCTCGATGCGCCAGACGCGTTCCGCGTTTTAACGCCCAGTTTCTCATTTGACACCTTCAACACCGACCCATATAGTTTCGGTGAACGGTGGATTTTCAGTCCAGGTTAGCATAAATATGTTGGTGACATTGTTCGAGTTTCGTTCGTCCTCGCAGGACAAGTCATTAACCATGATGTTTCAAGGAAGAAACTTAATGATCAAACGCAATTTTGCTCTGCGCATCGCCATTGCGGCGGTGGGGGCTGTTGCTGCAGCCTCCGTATTCTCGGCCTGCAGCCAAACGGTCACTCCATCCACTACGGAGCCCGCCGCTGGCGGAAACAAAACCATTGGAATCGCAGTGGCCGACCAGAAATCTTTGTTCTATGTTGCCGCCGTCGACGGAATGGAGCAGGCGGCAGAGGAGGCTGGTTACAAGCTGATCACGCTGTCGGCCAACAACAACTCCAGCCAGCAGGTGAACCAGGTCCAGGACCTGATCACTCAGCAGGTCGGCGCCATCATCTTTATCGCTCAGGACGCTACTTCAGCCGCTGCTGGAGTAAAGCTCGCCAACGATGCCGGCATTCCGATCATTGCTGTTGACCAGAAGCCTGAATCGGGTGATGGAAAACTGGCCACGTACATTGCAACGGACAGCGTCAAGGCCGCCGAAGAACTGTGCACCTGGCTTTTCGATCAGATCGGTGGCGCTGGAGACCTGGCAATTCTGCAGGGACCGCTTGGAGCCACGGCCGAACTGCAGCGCAGCGAAGGCTGCGACAAGGCGCTGGGGAATTATCCAGACATCAACGTCGTGGCGATGGAATCGGCAAATTGGGACGAGACTGAGGCCTTCACCGCCGCGCAGAACATCCTCACCGCGAACCCCAACCTGAAGGCATTCTTCGGCGAGAGTGACGCGATGGCCATGGGCGCCGCCAAGGCAGCCAAGCAGGATGGCCGCGAAGGACTGTTCTTCGTCGGAATCGACGGGTTCCCGACCATGTTTGAGGCCATCACTGGCGGACTGACGCAGGCCACCATGGCCCAGCAGCCCTACCTCATGGGTCAGATGTCCGTCAAGAACGCGGTCCAGATCGCGGAGGGAAAGACGGCCGACGTTCCGGAACTTCAGTACATGGACACTGTCCTCGTCACCAAAGAGAACGTCGCGGACAACGACCCGACGAAGTTTTACGGGCCCGACTTCTAAATAGAACGGGTGCGTGTGGGGCCGTCCTGAAGGTGAGGGCCCCATACGCACCACTGAGCTTTGACTACAACGAGGTGGAACACGGTGACAGAAGTAGTATCCGACACCCTGTATTCGACGGACCGGGTGTCCAACGCGAATGGTTCCTCGGCGGGCTTGGTTTGCCTGGGGCTGTCGAAGAGCTACGGCGGAACATCCGTCCTAACTCAAGTGGATCTTTCCCTGACCCCCGGCAGTGTGCTCGGGCTGGTCGGGGAAAACGGAGCGGGAAAGTCGACGACTTCGTCCATCATCGCGGGAATGGTGCGCCCCGACGGGGGCAGCATGACCATCGACGGAGAGATTTACGATCCACAGTCGCCTGCCGATGCCCTCAAGGCCGGGGTGGCGCTCATTCACCAGGAAATTCGGATGGTTTCCGAACTGTCGGTTGCCGAGAACATCTTCTTGGGTCGGCTCCCGATGCGGCGCGGCCGTGTCGACCGCAAGCTCATGAATGAAGAATCCCGCAGTATCCTCAAGCTTCTTGGCTCTGACACCGATCCCCGGCGTCAAGTAGCTGGCTTGTCGATAGCAGCCCAGCAAGAAATCGAAATTGCGCGGGCGCTAACTCGCGAACCGCGATACATCATCTTTGACGAACCCTCTGCTTCCCTCGGCGAGTCCGAAACCGAGCGCGTGTTCGACCAAATTCGTATTTTGCGTGACCAGGGCGCTGGAATCGTCTATATCTCCCACCGGTTGGAAGAAATTCGCACCCTCGCAGATACCGTCGTGTGCCTGCGGGACGGTAAGCGGGTAGCCGCGTGGGAAACGGGAGACGTTTCGAAAGAAGACATTGTTCGAGCAATGGTTGGCCGAGACTTTGTCTTTAGCCACCTCGCGCCCAAAGACGCCACCACTGAGGTTGCGCTCGAAGTGCGCGGGCTCGGTCGAACCGGCATCTTTGAGGGAATTAACTTTGCGGTAAATCGTGGAGAAATTCTCGGGTTTTCGGGTCTCGTCGGCGCTGGTCGCACCGAGATGGTGCGAACGATTGCCGGAGCCGATCGACATGACGCCGGGGAGATCCTGGTTGACGGTACTGCCGTCAAGATCCGCGGACCGCGTTCAGCGATTAATGCCGGCATCGCTATGGTCCCGGAAGATCGCAAGGGTCAGGGTCTTAACCTGGACCGCACCGGCGCCGAAAACATTACCTTGCCCTGGGAGCCCAGCCTTACAACGGGTGGAATAATGACCGTTCGCACGGTCAACGCGACAGCGAATCTGCAACGGGAATTTCTCGACATTAGAAGCAAGCTCGACATTCCGGTTGGTTCGCTGTCGGGGGGTAACCAGCAAAAGGTCCTCCTCGGAAAATGGCTCGTCACGCGACCGCGTGTGCTGATTCTCGACGAACCAACCCGCGGCGTAGATGTTGGCGCAAAAATGGCCATCTACAAGACGATTCGATCGTTGGCCGAACAGGGTGTTGCCATCATCGTCATTTCTTCCGAACTCGAAGAAGTCCTCGGTCTCTCGCACCGTGTCCTCGTCATGTCCGGCGGAAGGCAACGCGGCATCCTCGACCGCGCCGACGCCACCCCGGAAGCCGTGATGGCGCTCGCGCTGATCACCGACTCGAGTGACGATGCCCAACCCTCGAACCAACCCGGCAGCTCGCCACAGGGAAGAAGTGAATCACAATGACGCAAATCAATAACGAGCCCCGCACGTCCGGTGCGGTGGACAGTGCCGCCGCTGCGCCCTCCGGCCTCGGCACCGGGTCGTGGAAGTCAACCGCCGGAAGCAAGATGGCGTCGGTTATGGGCAGTGTTCCGGGCCCCCTTATCGGCCTGATCATCATCTTCATTGCGCTGTCATTTCTTTCCCCGTTCTTTCTCACACCGCGCAACCTGCTCAATATTCTGAGCCAGGTTTCAGCAATCGGCGTGATGTCGGTTGGTGCTGTCCTGATTATTATCATCGGGGGCATCGATCTCTCCGTCGGCTCGGTGGTGGCTTTGAGCTCCATGTCGATGGCGTGGCTATTCCGAGTTGCCGAGCTCCCCTTTGAAATTGCCCTCGTCGGCGGACTGGTTGTCGGCGCATTGATCGGATTGATCAATGGTCTTCTGACTGCATATGGAAAGCTTCAGCCGTTCATTGCCACACTCGCAACTATGTCTGCGGCTGCGGGCCTCGCCCTCTTCCTCACGAATGGAAACCCGGTCAACGGGTTCCCGCAGTGGTTCTTGGCGATTACCTCAACCAGTTTCATCGGCATCCCGATTCAGGGAATTGTCCTTATTCTGATCTTTGCCATTACGGCATTCTGGCTCCGGTATCGGCCGAGCGGTCGAGCGCTTTACGCCATTGGTGGAAATGAAGAGGTAGCACGACTTTCGGGCCTGCCGATCCGACGGGCCAAAATAGCCGTTTACGTGATTGCCGGCATTCTCGCGGCGATTGCTGGCCTCCTCGTTACATCGCGGCTCGACTCCGCCCAGCCGACCGCTGGAGTCGCCGATCTGCTTAATGTGATCGCCGTCGTGGTAATCGGCGGGGCGAGCCTGTCTGGCGGCTCCGGGAGCATGCTCGGCACTTTCGTCGGCCTCCTGATCATCGGAGTGCTCAACAACGGGATGTCGCTTCTCAATGTCTCCCCCAACCTCCAGCCCGTTGTCGTCGGCTTCGTTATCGTTGCCGCAGTCATGACGGATCGACGCACTAGCCGGAAGAAATCATGACTTCATTCTTAGACATCTCGGATCCCACTGATCTAGACAGCTTGCGTCTGGTTATTGCCGCTGCTCCCGGCGCGGACGAACTGGTACCGCTGGGGCTGCGGCTTCTGGACATCTCGCCGCTTGCCACCGACAGAATTAGCGAGGTGGTCGGCGAGGAACTGCGCCTGGCCGGTCGGGTGAGCGCCGGGGCCAAGGTTATTATCCTGGTGGACTCGACGACGATCCTGCGTGATGGCGAAGACTTGAAAGCAAAAATCGCCGACCTTCTCGTCGAAAACTTCAGTGTGGAAACCTACGTTCTCGGCGATGACGCTCATCTGCTGGCCAACGAGGCGTCGCTGGATCTGGCCACCGAGGCGGTCCGTTCCGCGGAGTGTGTTGTCACCATCGGCGGCGGCACGATCACCGACATCGGCAAGGTGGCCACAAATCGAAACGGCGACATCCCCCTCGTCGTCGTGCAGACGGCCGCGTCGGTAGACGGCTTCACGGACAACGTGTCCGTCATTCTCAAGAACGGCGTCAAGCGCACGGTCCCGTCCCGATGGCCCAACGCTGTTCTTGCCGACACGGTGACGATCGCGGGCGCTCCTCGGGCAATGAACACGGCCGGTTTCGGCGAAGTTCTGTCGCTTTACACGGCCCCGGCCGATTGGTACCTCGCCTCCCTCTTCGGTCTGGATTCGACCTTTCACGAAACGCCCCGCGACCTATTGCTGGCATTTGCGGGTGACGTCAGCGAGTGGGGAAACGGTCTTTCGGATGGCGACAGCGCCTCGGTCGAGCAACTCACCCGAGTCTTGGCCATTCGGGGAATCGGCACCGGCGTTGCCGGCACGACCGCGTGCCTGTCCGGGGTTGAGCACGTCATCAGTCACATGCTCGACATGTACTCGGGATCGCACCACCTGCCCATCGGTCTTCACGGCGCGCAAGTGGGGGTGGCTTCCCTCATCGGAGCGGCCGCCTGGCAGCTTTTGTTCGAGCGCCTCGGCGAGGGCGCACCGGCGCTGGACTTCCCCACCGATGATGAGCTCGAGCTACGCGTGCGCTCCGCGTTCGACTGGTGCGACCCGACGGGGGAAAAGGGCGCCGAGTGCTGGGCGGGTTACAGTGCGAAGCTCGCGGATTGGCGCGAGAACAAGCCTCGCGCGCTAGCGGTCCTGCAGGACTGGAAAGACTACGAGCCGGTATTCTCGGGATCGCTGCCGACGCCGGACACGCTCTCCAGCGGACTTCGCATCGCCGGGGCGCCCTCCCAGCCGGCACAGCTCGGCGAGTGGGTCACCGCCGATGTCTGGAAATGGGCCGTACTCAACTGCCTCTTCATGCGAGACCGTTTCACGGTCGTCGATCTGCTCTTCTTTTACGGCTGGTGGACCGCCGAAGATGTTGACCTTGTCATTGCTCGGGCCGCCAGCGCATCTGTAGCGGAAGGCTGATGACCCAAGATGTTGTGGTGTCCGTAGATTGCTCGACCACGGGCGTCAAGAGTGTGGTGTGGGATTCGCAGGGACGGCTCGTCGGTGAGGGCCGGTCGTCCTTAGATCTGAGTATTCCGTCCATCGGTTACGGCGAACAAGACCCGCGTCAATGGTGGAGTGCCATGTGTATTGCCGTCACCGAGGCGGTGCGAAACGTGGACGCGCATCGGATCGCATCAATTTGTGTCACCCACCAGCGCGAAACGTTTGTCTGTTTGGATGGCTTCGGAGAGCCTATTCGCCCCGCCATGCTGTGGTTGGACGCCCGGGCAACCTACGAAGTAGAGACCGCAGGCACCAAACGCGTGCACGACATCACGGGTAAACCACCGAACACAACGCCCGCGTTCTATAAGCTGCTCTGGCTCCAGTCGCACGAGCCAGAAACGCTGCGCCAGACCAAACACGTCGTCGACGTGCACGGATACCTCGTCCATAAGATGACGGATCAATGGCTCACATCCGTGGCCAGCGCCGACCCTCTCGGGCTG
The DNA here is from genome assembly GCF_004404045.1 of Cryobacterium sp. Hh11. Classification (NCBI taxonomy): domain Bacteria; kingdom Bacillati; phylum Actinomycetota; class Actinomycetes; order Micrococcales; family Microbacteriaceae; genus Cryobacterium; species Cryobacterium sp. Hh11. The sequence goes on from NZ_SOHF01000037.1 coordinate 141,725, forward strand.
GTGAACCTGAACACGGCGGACTACGACGATGAGTTGGTGAGAGAAGCGGGACTTCACCGAGACCAGCTCAGCACCCTGGTTCCGCCGGGAATGGTCTTGGGCGAACTGAGCGCGGCGGCGGGATCTGCGCTCGGTCTCCCGGAAGGCCTGCGCGTGATATCGGGCGCCGGCGACGGACAAGCCGCCGGACTGGGTGCGGGCATCACCGAACCCGGTAGGGCCTACCTCAATCTCGGCACCGGGTTGGTAGCGGGCACCTACAGCGACACCTATTCACCGAATTCCGCCTACCGTGCGCTCACCGGGTCTATTCCGGACACCTTCACGTTCGAATCCTTTATTGGTGCCGGAACCTACATGATCAACTGGTTCATTGACACATTCGTCGAGAAATCTCCAGACGTCCAGGAACCCGCTGGCACCATTGAGAAGCGCCTGGAGCTAGAGGCTGCGCACATCGCTCCGGGGTGCAACGGTCTGCTCGTGGTCCCTTACTGGAACGGGGCACTGACCCCGTACTGGGACCACAACGCACGCGGAATAATCCTCGGCCTGACCGGCATCCACAGTCGAGCGCACATTTATCGCGCGGTACTGGAGGGTCTGGCTTATGAACTTCGCCTCTGTTTCGATCGAGTTGAACTTGGTCTGTCGGAACCGATCTCACTCGTTGTAGCCATGGGAGGCGGCACCCAAAGCGCGTTGTGGTGTCAGATCCTCGCCGACGTACTGCGGCGCCCCATTCTCATCTCGGGACAGCAGGAGAGCACGTGCCTGGGCGCGGGAATGCTGGCGGCGGCCGGAGCTGGGATCTATCCCACAGTGCGGGAGGCCAGCTCTGCAATGACCTCCTTCGGTAAACGGTTCGACCCCAATGAAGACCTGGCGGAGACCTACGACCGATTCTTCGCAGTTTATCAAGAAATTTACCCATCAGTACGCCCCGTTTTTTCTGCCCTCAAGAAAGCCCTGACATGATCACATCGACACACGCCAGCGTCGAATCTCTGCGAACTTCTCCCCTTCGTATCTACCCGGCCTACGTCTTCGACCTCGACGGCACCATTTACCTCGGCGATAAATTGCTCCCCGGTGCTCGGCGACTGATCGAATACCTGCAGGAACGCGGGAGCCGGACGGTTTTCCTGTCGAACAACCCCACGCTCGACCCGGGAATGTACGTGGAAAAGTTCGAGCGTCTGGGCCTGCAGATTAACGAATCAGACGTGGTCAATTCTGTGGTGAGTATTGTGGCCTGGCTGCAGCGGGAGCATCCGGGCGCCGTGGTATTTCCGATCGCGGAAGCACCCCTGATTCGGGCCCTCGGGAACGCCGGAATTCGCATGTCCGAAGATCCCCAAGAGATCGACATCGTCATCGCCAGCTACGACCGCACGTTCGATTACCGAAAGCTTCAGATCGCTTTCGACGCCATTTGGCAATTCGGTCGCGCCATCTTGGTCACGACCAATCCCGATCGATTCTGCCCATTCCCCGGCGGCCGCGGCCAGCCCGATGCGGCGGCCATTGTCGCAGCGATCGAGGCGTGCACGGGCGTCAAGAGTCAGGCCAATGCGGGCAAACCGGATCAGATCATGATCGACACCGTGACCGAAGCGCTCAAAATGGATGTCCGTGACTGCATCATGGTCGGCGACCGTCTGTACACGGATATTCAAATGGCTCTCAACGCGGGCATGGATTCCGCCCTCGTGCTCACCGGCGACAGTTCAATCGCCATGGTGGAAGAGCGTGAGAGCGATCAGCGACCATCCTTTGTGCTCGACCGGGTCGATCATTTGATTCCGACCCAGCTTCGGGACGAACTCGGTTGGAATATCTAGCGGTCGCCTTGCGTCGCCAACATAGACCCGCGTAGAATAGTCAATCACAGGCAGTATATATATTCAGGCTCTCTGGATGTTGAGTCCAACGCAGGCGTTGGTGAAAGGCGGTTCCGATGGCAGATTTGTCACGCGATACTCTGCTCGAGATGCAGAGGCGCATGTTGCGGATTCGAGCGTTCGATGAGCGAGCCTCGAAGATGGTCAAGCGCGGTCACATCCCCGGCACGGTGCACACCAGCATTGGTCAAGAAGCTCAGGTCGTCGGGGCGACTATGGCCCTCGGCGACGGTGACTACATGTCCGGGAACCACCGCAGCCACGGCCACCCGATCGGCAAAGGCTCACCGCTGGGTCCGCTAATGGCCGAACTCGTCGGCAAGGCAACCGGAGTATGCAAGGGCAAGGGCGGCTCCCTTCACCTGGCCGACTTCGCCGTGGGAAGCCTCGGCGAGTCGGGAATCGTCGGTTCCTCGATTCCTATCGCCACCGGCGCAGCGCTGTCGTCGAAAGTCTTGAACAACGGCAAGGTTGCTCTCGCGTTCTTCGGAGATGGGGCAGCCAACCAGGGCGTCCTCTACGAGTCGATGAACCTCGCTGGCGTATGGAAGCTTCCCATGATCTTCCTATGCGAGAACAACCAGTATGCGCTGAGCACTCCCGCGCACACGGTTACGTCCGGCGTCATCGCCGAGCGTGCGGCCGGCTTCGGGATGCCGGGTATCCGGGTCGAAAATGGCCAGGACATCCTCGCCGTGTATGAAGCAGTGAGCGCAGCGGTCGATCGCGCTCGTGCTGGCGAGGGCCCCTCGCTCGTTGAAGTTGTGACCTACCGCTACAACGAGCACTCCGAAGGCCTTCGTCTCAAGACGGACTACCGGGACGCCGACGAGCGCGCCGCCTGGCTCAGCAAAGATCCCATCGTTATGTTCCGCGAGTACCTTGAGGGCCAGGGATTCGATCCGGCACAGCTGGACGAACTCGAAGCCGATGTTCTCGCCGAGGTGGATGCTGCCGTCGAGTTCACCAACCAAAGTCCTTACCCCGATCCGTCAGTAGCCTTTGACGATCTCTATACCGACAAGGAGGTAGCGGCATGAGTGTAATGAGTTACTTGGGCGCCATCGGCGCCGCACAACGCGAAGCCATGGACGCTGATGAACGCGTCGTCATTATCGGCGAGGATGTCGAAGCAAACGTTTACGGCACCACCGGTGGCGGAAAGTCCCGCAGCGACAAGGGTGACTTCCTACAGATGTACGGAAAGAACCGGATCCGAAACACTCCAATTTCGGAAGAGGGAATTGTTGGCGCCGCCGCGGGCGCCGCTATGACCGGCCTGCGGCCAATCGTTGACCTCTCCTATTCCAGCTTCCTGTACATGGCCATGGACCAGTTCGTCAATCAGGTGGCCAAGAACCGGTACATGTTTGGTGGACAGGCTTCTATGCCGGTCGTCTTTCGCTCCGCCATGTTCTATGGCATGAATACGGGAGCTCACCATTCTGACCGCCCGTACCCGATGTTCATGAACGTGCCAGGGTTGAAGATCATCGCGCCGTCGAGCCCGTCAGATGCCAAGGGACTGCTTCGCGCCGCAATCGATTCTGACGACCCGGTGCTTACCTTCGAGGCCTGTCTCTTGTGGGGAACGAAGGAAGAGGTCGACGACAACGAATTCTGGATACCCCTCGGTGTCGCTCGCACTGTGCGTGAAGGTACCGACGTGACCGTGGTCGCCATTTCAGGTTCCGTTCCGGAGGCAATTCTTGCAGCAGAGGATCTTGCCGCCGAAGGCGTTTCGGTGGAAATTATCGACCCGCGCACGCTTGTTCCCCTCGATCGGGACGCCATAGTCCGTTCGGTGGTAAAAACTGGTCGCCTCGTCGTTGCCGAGCCCGCCCACCGCACGTGTGGTGCCGCCGCTGAGATCAGCGCCATCGTGGCTGAGGACGCGTTCGACGCCCTTCGAGCGCCGATCGTTCGCGTTACGGCTCCCGACATGCAGATACCGTTCAGCCCGTCGTTGGAGAGCCAGATGTATCCGACACGACTGACCATCGCCGCCGCGATTCGTCGTGTTCTCGACCTGGAACCTGCACTTACATCAGCGTCAATCATCCGCTGATTTACCGCACGAGCGCTTAAGAAAAGAAGGAAATCGCATGGCTAGAGTGGATGTTCTGTTGCCCCAGTGGGGCATGGGAATGAGTGAAGGCACCATCGTTGAGTGGCTCAAGAAGGTGGGAGACAAGGTTCAAGAAGACGAGCCTCTCGCGGACATCGAGTCGGAAAAAGTCGAAGAATCTCTCGAGTCGCCGGCTACTGGAACGCTCATCGAAATCCTCATGGCGGAGGGTGAGACCGTTCCGGTTCGCACCGTTATCGCGGTCATCGAGACGGACTAACCATGGCGGGCGGGCGGGGTGCGCAGTCAGGCCAACTTTCTACGAAAGACAGCAAGGAACTCATGTCGAACGAAGAAGTACAAGCGTCGCCACTTCCCGTGGTGCCATTTGATCTCATTGTGATCGGGGCTGGGATAAATGGCCTTGGCATAGCTCGGGACGCCGCCTCCCGCGGCCTGCGTGTGGCCGTGGTTGAACAAGACGACTTGTGCAGCGGTGTTTCAGCGTGGTCTGGACGACTCATTCACGGTGGTCTGAGATACCTTGAGCACAAGGATTTTGCCTTGGTGCGCGAATCGCTCAAGGAGCGAGAGCGCCTCTTCAAACTGGCGCCCCACCTTGTCCGTCCAGTTCCGTTGCTCATGCCGTTCTACGCAAAGAATAAGCGTCCGGCATGGTTGATCCGGCTGGGCATGATCGCCTATGACGTGTTGTCGTTTGATAAAACGCCGCCGAATCATCGCATCCTGTCCCGCGAGAAAGTGCTCGCGCGCTTTGGCGGAATGGAAAAAAAGGGGCTCGGCGGTGCGGCGCTGTTCATCGACGGCCAGGTTGAATACGCCGAACGCCTGTGCGTTGAGCTCGCCATCGCCGCGCAGGCAGATGGCGCCGTCATCCTGACACACTCCAGGGTGGACTCGCTCCTGTCGCGCGGTACGACCGTAACCGGCGTGCGCTACTCCGACGCCGCGACCGGTGAAAGCCGTGAAATCTATGGTTCCGTGGTTATGAATGCGGCGGGGCCCTGGTTGGACTGGGTGTTGAATGCCACGCCAAAATCCAATCTCGCCCAGACTGAGAAGCAGCTCATTGGTGGTTCAAAGGGCAGCCACATTATTGTTGACGCCTTCGACGGCGCGCCCACTGACGTGGTCTACTACGAGTCTCAGTCCGACGGCCGCCTTGTTCTGGTCATTCCGTGGATGGGGCGCTTTTTGATCGGGTGCACCGACGCGTTGTACGAGGACGAGCCGGGAACCGCGCGTGCGGAGTCCAATGAGGTTGAGTACCTCCTCGCCGAGGTGAACGCACTCATTCCGCAGGCGAAGCTCACCGTCGACGACATCCTCTTCACCTACAGCGGTGTGCGTCCGCTGCCGTATGCCCCCGGGGTGCCGGAGTGGAAGATCCCCCGGAGCCACGTCATTCATGACCACGCTGGTACTGGGCGAAAGGGCTTGTTCTCCGTCGTTGGCGGCAAGCTGACCACGTTCCGTCAGCTGGCCGAAGATGCCGTTGATATCACGTACCGCAGCCTGGGTCGACCACGAACGAAAACCAGCACGCGGGATATGCCATTACCCGGCGCACGCGTGGCGAACTGGCCGGAATTTCAGAAGGCATTTATCGCTGCACCTGGCCTGGACCGGGAAACCAAGAAGCGACTCCTGAAAATTTACGGAGTTCGCGCGGATTCCGTGTTGGATCTCGTCAGGGCGGATGCCTCGCTCGGCGAAAAATTCGACCCACTGTCGAATGCGATCGCGGCAGAGCTGGTCTTTGCGATGAAGTATGAAATGGCCAAGTCGCTGACGGACGTGTATGCACGACGCACCCTCATCGCTTTTGAACCCGGTCACGGATTGGCTTCGGTATCTCGGGCAGCCGACATTTTGGGCGAGACTCTGGGCTGGGACGCCCAGCGCCGCGCGGTGGAAATTGCCGGCTACGAGAAGTGGCTGGAACATCTTGCTGTGCCCGGCCGCGCCCCGAAATCGCAGTCGAATGGTATTGCTGCGGCCGGCACCGGTTCAGGGGAAACCACGTGAGCAAGCGCTATGTTCTTGCGCTAGATGAAGGATCCAGCAGCGCGCGAGCGATACTCGTTGATCCTGACGGTCGAATCGTAAGCGAATCCGCGACACCGATTAAGGCACGTTTCCCCTCTACGGGTTGGGTCGAACTTGACCCGTGGGACCTGTGGAACGCTGCGAAGGGGGCCATGGACCGAACCATGGCCCAGGCAGGCGTGACCGCTTCCGACATTGCCGCGGTCGGCGTGACTACCCACCGTGAAACCTGCCTCATCTGGGACCGTCAAACCGGGCAGCCGGTCTATAACGCAATCATGTGGATGTCGAAGCAGACAGATGACATCGTCGCTCGGTGGTCAGCCGACGGCCTCGATGGGCAAATCCGCGCCCGGACGGGGCTGCGCAACGACTCGTTCTTCTCGGCTGGCAAGCTGGCTTGGCTCCTCGAGCACGTGCCAGATGTGAGAAGGCGGGCGCAGTTGGGAGAACTAGCCGCTGGCACCGTCGAAACTTGGTTGTTATGGAATCTCACCGGTGGGCGCTCCCACCTGACGGATCCCAGTTCGGCTTCGCGTACCGCCTTGTTTAATATTGGCGAATGCAAGTGGGACGAATGGCTGTGCGCTGCGTACGGTATCCCGATGGAGTTGCTGCCTGAAGTCGTGCCATCCGACTCCTGTTTTGGCTATTTAGATGCTGCCGTGCTGCCGGGCGGCCACGCGGCGAGTGTTCCGGTAATGGCCATTTTGGCGGATCAGCAAGCCGGACTCTTTGGCCAGGCATGTCTGGAAGCCGGATCCGCGAAGAACACCTATGGAACGGCGGGTGTCCTCACTGTCAACGTCGGCGATGCACCCCTAATCGTTGACGGTATGACCAGCAGCGTCGCGTGGACGCTTGGCGGTCGAACGACCTATGAAGCCGAGGGCGTCGTTTTTCATAGCGGTCAAACTTTGCACTGGCTTCGCGACAAAATGCGGGCGATTGATTCCTCGGAAAGCAGCGAAGCGCTTGCTGCCAGTGTTCCCGACAATGGCGGCGTGTACTTTGTTCCGGCATTTGCTGGACTCTGCGACCCGCACTGGGACCGGAACGTTCGGGGTGCGATTGTTGGGCTCACGCTAGAAACTGGCATTGAGCACGTCGTCCGGGCAGCCCTAGAGGCAATGGCGTACCAGACTCGCGACAACATCGACGCTCTAGCCCGAGGTGGTATGCGCATACCCACCCTCAAAGTCGACGGTGGGGGGATTGCGAATGATTTTCTCTGCCAATTTCAAGCAGACATCCTCGGCATAGCCGTGCATCGACCGCACGGACTCGAACGGACTGCCCTCGGCGTAGCGCACGTCGCTGGATCCGGCGTTGGCCTGTGGAACGGGGCGGACGACATCGCTGCGTCCTGGCGAGTCGAGCGTGCATTTGAGCCAGCCATGTCCGAGACGCGGCGTGAGGAGCTCTACGCCGGTTGGCAGGATGCTGTCACTGCCGCCCGCGGGCTGCCCTTTCGTAAGCCCTCCTCACAAATACTTCCCGCAGACAACCAGCCACTGCTGGTTGCGCGCTAAAAATATCCCCAACACGAACGAAAGAGGAATGACCATGGGCAAATTTGACCCGGCAGAAATAGTTGAAAGCGCCCGTCGCGGAGGCTACGCCGTTGGCGGTTTCAACATGCACAACGTCGAGACAACACAGGCGCTGCTCCAGGCGGCCGAATTGGCGGATGCCCCTGTGTTCATGCAAGTGGGGCGCGCGGTAGTGCCACACATGGGTCTCGCCGAATCATTTCGGATGACACAGCGCGAGCTGAGCAAATCAGACGCCCAAGCCGTCATTCACCTTGACCACGGAACATATGACGAAGTATTCGAAGCCCTGCAGCTGGGCTTTGACTCCATCATGTTCGACGGCTCCCACCTGGACTTTGAAGACAATATCGAAGCCACCAAGCATGTCGTAAAAGTTTGTCACTCATTTGGCGTTCCGGTGGAAGCTGAACTGGGCAAGATCCCGGATGCGAATACGGCCATCAACTGGCCGGACTTCTACACGAGCGTGGACGAAGCCGAACGCTTCGTCGCTGAAACCGGGGTCGATTTTCTGGCAATTTCGGCCGGGGTTATGCACGGTGTGACGGCTACGGAGCCGTTGCCCCTCGACATCGAACGCATTGCGCGCATTCGCGACGTGACCGGCATCCCCCTGGTCCTTCACGGCGCATCCGGAGTTCCGCTCGATGACATTCGTGCTGCGATCGCTGCGGGGATTAACAAACTCAATGCCGACACCGACCTGCGTCATGCCTTCCGCCGCGGCATAGAAGAAACCTGGGCACTAGGCGATCGTCAGTTAGAAGACGCAATGGCTGAAGGCCGGCGTCAAATGATCGAAGCCACCGTTCAGAAGATGCGCGAGTTCGGCTGCGCAGATCGATCGCAGAACCAGAATCTCGCCCAGGCAGTCACGGCATGAGCGACACAACGGCTGCGCCCGTCGGAGTGACAACGCCGCTAAAAGGGATCCGGCGCACAGCGGCACGTCGTATGGTAGCGGCGTGGGAAGCGCCAGTCTTCCACCTGACCATCGAGATTGATATGACGGAAGCCTCGAAGGTAAAGCAGGTTGTGCCGGAAGCGACCGTCACGGACGTCCTGGTCGCAGCAGCAGCTCAGGCGCTTATTGCAGTGCCAGCGCTTAACAGCTACGTCGGTGACGATGAAGTGACCGTTTTTAGTGAGGCGAATGTCGGCGTCGCCGTGGCCACCGATAAGGGCCTCACGGTGCCGGTAATCCACGGTGCTGATCGCCTGACCATGACAGAGATCGCGGCACGCCGTCGTGAAGCTGTCGATCGCGCCCGCACAGGAACCCTGGTCAGGGACGACATCACCGGCGGAACCTTCACCATCTCCAACCTCGGGATGATGGGAATCGATCGATTCGATGCAATTCTTAACATTCCGCAGTCCGCGATCCTCGCTGTCGGAGCCACAAAGAAACGACACGTCTGGACCGAGGCGGGTGGCGAGTGGCTACCGATCGCGGAGTTCACCTTGACCTGTGACCACCGCTCAGTAGACGGAGCCACCGGCGCAACTTTCCTGAAGGCATTCAGTGATGCCCTCACCACTCCGATTGCCGTTTAGCCAACTCCCGCCGCTCGGATGAGTCGTCTGTGTCTGGAGTGACGACTCGCGGCCCGGAACCAGCCAATCTGCGAGAATCACGTATGGATGCATTGCTCGTCACTCACAGCGTCGGACACGGCGCAGCTGGGGATCTGGACGTATCTCTGCGAATGCTCAAGTACGTCGCGGCGAACCCAGAAACCCCCCGGCTGGTTCGGGTCTACCAGCCGGAGCCGACCGTTGCTTTCAGCCGTCGCGAGAGCTTGCTCCCTGGATTCCCTGCTGCGGTGAGCGCAGCTGCCAGCCATGGATTCACGCCTGTCATACGACCCGCCGGAGGACGAGCGGTTGCGTACGATGAATCATGCCTAGTCGTTGATCTCGTGAACGTTGAAGATGGTGCGTACGGAGGTCTCGATAACGAATCTCATTTCAAGACGGTAGGGAATCAGTTCGCTGATGTCCTGCGAGAGTTGGGAGTGGATGCGCGGGTGGGTCCCGTGCCGGGCGAATACTGCCCCGGAACCTACAGTGTTAATGCCCGCGGCCAGGTAAAGCTCGTGGGGACGGCGCAACGCGTGACACGTGGCGCACGCCTCATGAGTGCCTCAATTCCCGTCGCTGAAACTGGTGCACTCATCGACGTTCTGGTCGCGGTGAACCGTGAGCTCGACTTCGCCTGGAACGAACGCACATTCGGGTCGGTGCTCTCTGAAACGAGCGGAATGACCGCCGGCGATGTAACCGAGTCCATCGTTCGGGCGTTTGCTGGTCATCGGAGCGGCGAAATTCAGTATCACGTCTTAGCGAATCGCCTGGAATCATGATCCACGAATGAATTCAGGGGGCGAAACAGTCGTTGCTTCTGGCGTGGCATTGGTCAGCTTGAAATTTTATTCTTCGTCGCTCGGTAGGTAATCGGCAGAACGCCCACGGGAGCGGGCGACAGCCGATCGCCAGCGTTCTCTGCGTACGAGAGATTGCACTGGGTCCATGCCGGGAAAGAAGACTGAGGTTTCGCGGGGGAGCCGTGCGCATTCGTCGGCGCTCCATAACCCCGACGAGATGCCCGCCAAATGGGCGGCCCCGGTAGCTGAGAGCTCCGCGATATTGCTACGAATGACGTCTCGTTGGCTAAAATCTGCTTGCAGCTGCATGAGCCAATCGTTCTGTGACGGACCTCCATCGGTGAGTACGGTCTCTATTCGTGCACCCAATAGCTGTTCGACGGCCTCGAATAGAGCTTCCGTCTGAAGAGCCACCGATTCGAAGGCTGCACGGGCCAGCTCAGCGGGTTTGGTTCCAAGACCAAACCCACAAATCACAGCAACCGCTTTCTCGTCCCAATAAGGGGCACCCAGGCCTGCAAAAGCAGGTACCAAGTCCACACCCTGGCTCGTGGAAACTGTCTGGGCGATTGCACTCAACTGTCCGGGGCCCATTCCCAGCAACTGACCCAACCATAGGAGCGTGGCGCCGGTGGAAAGAATTGTGCCCTCGAAAGCGTATACCGGATCAGGGGTGGCCCACGCGATGGTGCGCACCAAACCCCTCCCGTCGGCAGGGTCTGGCGCGCCCGGTTGGAGCAATCCCATGACCGAGCTGCCGCTGCCATGCGTCGCCTTGACTTGTCCAGGGCCTCGAACCCCGTGAGCAAAAAGAGCCGCGTGAGAATCGCCCAGTACTGCGTAAATCCGAGTATCCGCAGGCAGCACTGGCACACCCACAATGGGGTCAGTTGGTTCGCTTGATGCCGCGAGACGCGGCATGCACCGGAGAGGAATCTGAAAAAGCTCGAGGAGCTCGAGATCCCAGCTCGCTGACTCGAGATTCAATAGTTGAGTGCGGCTCGCGTTGCCGAGTTCAATCCGATGTTCCCCGGTAAGGGAATGAACAAGCCAGGAGTCCACGGTCCCTACTGCAATACGACCGGCCATCGAAGCGGTTCTATCAGGGTCGATCTGGTCAAGCAGCCATTGGATTTTCAGAGCCGAAAACATGGGGTCAAGCGGGAGCCCTGTCTTGTGGCGCACGATGTCGCCCCAGCCCAGATCCTCGTATTCCGCTACCCGACTTGCTGTTCGACGGTCTTGCCAGCCGAGCATGGGGCCAAGCGCCTTGCCGGTCTCCCGGTCCCAGACAACGGCCGACTCGCGTTGGTTGCTCAAGCCGATTCCGCGAATGTCGACGTCACCATCCAGCCCTGCGAGTGCCGCAGTGATCGAACTAATAACGCTCGACCTTATTTCCTCAGCGTCCTGTTCGACCCAGCCGGGTCGGGCATCTACCCGGGATACCTTGACGGAAGCACGACTAAGGATTCGCCCTTCTCCGTCGACGACGATTGTCTTCGTTGAGCTGGTTCCTTGGTCCACGGCCACAATTGCCGGGAGAACAATCTTGGTGCTGGGTGACATATTGAACACCTATTCATCATTGAATGCAAGTTTCCAAGGCTCACATGACGTGTGCAACTTGTCAAAGATTCGCCGGAAGTGAATTACTTGATTTTGTACAGAGCCCTGGTCTCGTCCGGGGTTGCAATGGGGCGGCCCACCTCACGGGCGATTTCCTGGGCCTGCTGAAGCAGCTCAAGGTTCGTGGGGTTGCGGGCCGGATCGTAGAAGAGTTCCAGTCCAGTCTTAATGTGGCCCCCGAGCTCGATGGCCCTGCGGAGGATCGAGGTGTCGTCGAGTGCCCCTTGGCCCCAGATCGAGATGTACCAGGGGTGCTTGACCTTCGCGTCCTCGATCATCGAGAGGTAGTAATACAAGCTCTCCAGAGTCGGCTTCATGCCGTTCGTTCCGATGGGTTTCGTAGCGGTCAGACCATAGTCTCCGATGAGGTAGAAATCCCACATCGATCCGGGCGTGGAGAGCCCGTTGTTGACATAGTGCATGGCATGCCGGAGGTGCCCTGGTTCGTAGACGCCGAAGACCATGGGGGTATTGTGCTCGCGCAGCATCCTGATTTGGCTGGCAACACGCTCGTAGTTGAAACCGAATTCGGGGCCGATGAGGTAACCATCGGCATCCGTTTCTGTAGCGAAGAGCGTGAGCCCGGTGTCGACACAGGCGATTCGAACGTTTGCGTTCTCGACGAGGAAGGGTACGTGCTGAAGCCCGTTCTCGTCTCCCTTGAGGCGCAGGTTATTACAGGTGGTGGGGTACCAGGTGATGTCGGGATGCTTCTGCAGCACCTTGTCCCAGGTTCGCATGTAGTCCTTGTACGCGTCTTTGCCCATGAGATCAAAACTGGTGTTGTGTGCGTGGATCGCGCCCGCGCCGGCCTCCCAGCACCGAATAGCATCTTCCGCAATTTCATCGTAAGAAATTGGGGTGTTCGGGTTCATTTCTTTCGTGCGGATGCCGTTGATGTGAGACTCGATGATGACCGGATAATCCCAGTTCGGCTTCATATCTGCATATTTGTCGAGGGCAGTGCCCATGGTTCACTTCTCTTTCTCACGAGGGCTGCATGCGCAGCGATTTGATGCCTTCGCAAAGCCGAACAACGACGTTCGGTTCCCGTCCGCAGACTGTAGCGCAGGTGCTGGAGCTCAACTTCGAGTCGACCAGCCTTTCGCCGAACCGCATGAATAGACGAACGAACGCAACTTCTCAGTTGGCACGATTCGTCGCCACATATACCCCGTCGGCATGTAAAGTGAATATACACGCAAATGCTGAATATAAAATCTGACACGTGTCCTGCACTGAACAAGGAGGTTCAAGATTGTCAAATTCTTTTGATGTTCGTCCGTACGAGATCCGTATCCCCGATGCAGATCTTCACGACATGATGGAGCGGCTGAAGCGGACACGCTTTCCGCAAGACTTCGCCAACGACGATTGGCGGTACGGATACAACACCGAGTATCACCGCACTCTTATCGACTACTGGATCAATGAGTATGACTGGCGTGCTGTGGAGCGCCGGATGAACGAGCTGCCACATTTCAAGGTCGACCTGATGGGCGTTCCCCTCCACTTCATCCACGTGCGCGGCAAAGGCCCAAACCCGAAGCCGCTGCTTCTCCACCATGGCTGGCCCTGGACTTTCTGGGACGTTCGCAAAATCATCGAGCCGCTGACCGACCCGGTGAAATTCGGCGGTCAGGAGTGTGATTCGTTCGATGTGGTTCTCATCTCTCTGCCCGGCTACGGGTTCTCCTCGCCACTGACGGAAACGGGGTGGAATTTCTGGAAGACCGCCGATCTCGAGAACGTTCTAATGAAGCAGGTGCTCGGGTACGAGCGCTATGCCACCGCTGGGGGGGACTGGGGGGCGCTGATCGCCCAGCAGCACGGGCACAAGTACGAATCCGACGTCATCGGCGTCTACACGCACTTTCCCGCTCAGTTGTCGCACTACCTCGCGGAGCATCCCGATCAGCCCGAGGGCGTCGAGTACGACCCTGCTCTGGGACTGCCGGCTTCGAGCGAGTACTCGACTGACGAAGCAGGCTGGTTTGAACGCGGCAAGTTGTTCGTCGAGAATGAGAGCGGCTACGGGGAGCTCCAGTTGACGAAGCCACAGACGCTTGCGGCGCTCGTCGCCGACTCCCCGGCCGCCCAGTTGGCGTGGATCACGGAGAAGCGGTATTTTTGGGGCCTCGCGGAACGTGGTAGCGGCACGGAGGCATTCGAGGGTGTCTGGCCTAAGGAAGACTTGATCACGACCGCCGCGGTGTACTTTCTCACGGGAACAGGCGGAACGTCCTCCCGGTATTACTGGGAATGCCGAGGGAACCCGTGGACGCCCAGTCATGACCGGGTCCCCGTCGTGGGAGTGCCGACCGCGGTTTCGATCTACCCGGGCGAGATTTACAAGCCGCCGAAAACCTGGACGGAGAAGTACTTTAACCTCCAGCAGTACCGGGTGCACAGCAGTGGTGGCCACTTCGCGCCTCTGGAGGAACCGGAAATCTACGTGGCCGACGTTCGGGATTTCTTCCGAACTCTGAGCTGACGACCCAGGAAGAGCTCCCCACGTCGGAGCCGAATTGTAACGGTTCGGTTACGTGTGGGGCATTGACCGAAAACTTCTTGCATGTGCACGTCCACTCGCATAATGTCACTATGAATCAATACCGATCTACTGAATAAAAATGCAGTAGAACTAAATATAGGAGTCAAAGATGTCTCTCAAGAACAAACGCGGCGTTCTCCGCCTCGCGGCCTTCGCGGCTGTTGCTGCGCTCGCACTCGCCGGGTGCACGTCGACCGCAGGCGGAGCCGACAAGGCTTCCTCTGGGCCGATTGCTAAGGAGGACCTAGTCCTCGTTGCATCCGTGATCAATACCACCAACCCCTACTTCATCGCCAACATTGAGGGAGCGAAGGCCCTCTCCAAAAAACTGGACATTCCTCTCGAGATCATTGACTCGCAGGGCTCGTCGCAGACTGAAATCTCAAAGATTCAGGCGATTTTGGCGCAGGGCAAGAAGGTCGTGATGTTCGTCAACACCGTGGCGAGCTCGGACGCCCCGACAATCGTGGACGCCGTGGAGCGTGCCGGCGGTTTCGTATCGATCTGGTGGAACAAGCCCGACAACTTCGAGCCCTGGGACTCGGGCGACAACTTTGTGGCCTTTCAGAAGCACGCTGGCGTGGACTCAGGCCGCTGCAACGCGAAGGCAATCGGCGATTCGCTGGGAGGTAAGGGCAACGTGATCATGTTCCCCGGCGTAGAGGACAGCACGACCAGCGCGACGCGTGTCGCCGGCTTCGAAGCCGAGATGCGTGAGAACTACCCCGACATCAAAATTCTCGAGAAGCAGGCTTCGAACTGGGACCCGCAGCTCGCCAACCAGAATTCCAAGGACCTGATCGCGAAGTATGGGGATCAGATCAACGGCGTCTGGAGTGCCGATGACGGCATGCAGCTTGGCGCGATCCAGGCCTTCGAGGACGCGGGTTTGCTGGACAAGGTCAAGTTCGCCTCCGACGGTCTGTACCCCGACACCGTGGAAATGATGAAGAACGGCTACGGCAACAACGCCATTGTCGGGGAAACCTTCCACCGCGGCTACATGGCCTCCGCCATCGGCCTCTACACGGCCTACCTGGCCGCGACCGGAGAGATCGTCCCGTCCGAATTGCCCAAGGAGAAGCGCACGAGTTTCTTCGACATCAAGTGCGTCACGCCCGACACGCTGGACGAATACCTTCAGTACGACGGCCCCGATGCTGCAGCTAACTTCGTTGATGAGCTCATTAAGACTGGCCCGTGGGACACCGAGCCGGCGACTCTCGTCGGCGGCGGCGGACCCGAGGTCCTGCCCACGTCGTAGCATTACGGCCAGCCTGTTCCCGGCCCTCGTCATCAGACGAGGGCCGGGAACAGGCGCATCACCATTATGTGATCGGTATCTGCGAGGAGAATTTTCATGGTTCACAAAGTTTTAGCGGAACAGGGCGCGGGGGGCATCAATACCACCGCGATCAGGATCCGCGAATCCGGTATCGAGCGCCGCGCTCGGTTCCGGGGTCTGGCCGAGCCGCTGAGTCTACTCGTGGCTCTGGCCGTCCTTATCGGTGTTTTTTCCCTGTTTAACGAGCGTTTTCTGACGGCATCCAACTTTCAGAACGTGCTCACCCAGTCCGCAATTCCCTTGATCGTTGCCGTCGGCGCGACCCTGGTCATCCTTCTCGGATCCATCGACCTGTCCGTGGAGGGGGTCATGGGGGCAACCGGAATGACCTGGATCCTCCTCAGCGCCAACTCGCGTGGAGGAGCGGACCTGGGACCATGGGCTTGGGTCATCGCCCTCGGCGTGGCCGTCGTGCTGGGTGTCGCCAGCGGTCTCATTTTCACCGCACTGAAAGTACCCTCCTTTATCGTCACCCTGGGAATGTGGTACGTAGGGCTCGGAATCGCCACAATGCTCTACGGGACCGACCTTCTCCCCCGCCTCGAAGACGAGGCGCTCAGCGGCTGGACTTCGCACATTACCCTCGGGCTACCTAACTCCTTCTGGGTGGCGCTGATCGTTATTGGCCTCGGCATACTCGTTCTACGCAGTACCCGAATCGGCCGGGTAACTCTTGCTATTGGAAACAGCGAGACGATCGTGCGCTCGGCGGGCCTTCCCGCTTTCCGCGTCAAGGTTGCCGTCTTCGCCATTGCCGCTGTGCTCAGTGGCCTCGGCGGAATCCTTGCCACCGTCCAACTCGACATCGGGTCGCCCACCGTAGGCTCCGGTGTGCTCTTCATCGTCATCCCTGCGGTTGTCATCGGAGGTACGCACCTCGGCGGCGGAAAAGGGGGAATCCTGCGCACCGTACTGGGCGTGTTCTTGCTGACGATCCTCAATAATGGACTCATCCTCTCCGGCGTTGAATCGAGCTATCAGTCGGCCGTCACCGGAGTGATCCTGGTCGCGGCAATCGTGTTCGCAGCGTGGTCTCAGCGCGACAGATTGCGGGTGGCAAAGTGAGCGACGTGACGACAACTCCCGCAGTGCTTCACCTGGACGCAGTCTCTAAAAGCTTTGGATCGAATCATGCCGTTCGCGGTGTGTCCCTCAGCATTCGATCGGGTGAGGTCATCGGCCTTATTGGAGAGAACGGCGCTGGCAAGTCCACGCTACTGAAAATACTTTCGGGCAACTATCGGCACGATGAAGGAACAATCGCGGTAAACGGACGGGAAGTCCAGTTCCGCGGACCAGCCGATGCCTTGCGCGCAGGGATTGGGGTCGTGCACCAGGAGCAATCACTGTTCACGAACCTCACCGTCGCCGAAAACATCGAGGTCAACACCCCAATCGGCCGGGGCGGGATCAACCGGTTGGGGCTATACAACTGGCGACGCCTCCACGCGGACGCAGCCAAGGCGCTCGACCTCATCGGATCGCACTTGAATCCGAGAACGCGGGTCAGCGACCTGTCATTCGTTGATCGCCAGATGGTGGAGATCGCACGGGCGATCCGGGTAAGTGCCTCCAGCCACACGACTCCTCTAGTGATCCTCGACGAACCGACCGCGATTCTGGAGAGAACGGAGACCGAAATTCTGGAGAGGGAAATCTCCAAGCTTCGCAACATCGGCTCGGTAATCTTCGTCTCGCACCGACTCGACGAGGTCATGCGTATCTGCGATCGCGTTGTCGTCATGCGCGATGGCGAGTTGATCGCCGACCGACGAGTCGATGACGTGACCGAAGAGGAACTATTCCGGCTCATGGTCGGTCGGGAAACTCATGCCGCCGTTCGAGACCGCCACAGCATTGAGCCGGACAGCAGCCCGGTCATCTCGATCCACGATCTCACGAAGGCAGGCGCCTATAGTGAGGTGTCGATCGATGCCTACCCGGGTCGCATCTTGGCCATTCTGGGTACCAGTGGTTCCGGCCGAGAGTCCGTAGCGCGAGCGATATTCGGGGCAGAGGGCTTCGATTCCGGATCTATCTCGATCGCGGGTTACTCCGGGCACCACTTGTCCATTAAGAAGGCCGTCGCCCTTGGTGTGGGCTACGTTCCCGCGGAGCGCAAGACTGAGGGAATGGTTGGGGAAATGCCGGCGGATCAAAACATCACGCTCACGCATCCAGGTTCCGCCGCCATCGGGCCGTTCGAGCTTCCCCGACGCAGGCTGTCTCTGGCACGTATGTGGTTTGAGAAGCTGGACATCCGGCCTCGGGAGCCCGAGCACATGCTTCAGGACTTTTCTGGCGGTAACCAGCAAAAGGTCGTCCTTGCCAAGTGGTTGAACTCTTCGGACCTGAAGGCGCTCGTACTTGACCACCCGCTCCGAGGCCTCGACCCGGGCGCGGGTGAGACAGTCAAAGCGCAGATCCGGTCGGTATGCGATGACGGAACCGCGATCATCCTCATTCCCGACACGATCGAAGAGGCGCTTGACATCGCCGACGACATCGTGGTGATGCGAGACGGTCGGATCTCAGGCGTCTACGACCTTGGGCACGATAATCCCGCCACTCTGGACCTGCTCGAAAGGATGCTGTGATGTCCAAGACTGACAGCGAGACAACGAAGATCGCCGTGCCTGCCCGCGAAAAGTTGCAGTCTATGAAGCGCATCGGAGGCTGGCATGCGATTGGCCCGATTGTCATTTTCCTTGTGATACTCGCCGTTGTTGCGATCCTCACACCAGCATTCATCGGGAGCGGAGGACTCGCGGTAATCGCGTCGTCGTCGGCCCCCATCCTGTTGCTGGCACTCGGGCAGGCCATGGTGCTCAACGTCGGGTCGATCGACCTGTCGAACGCCGCGATCGGGCTGCTGGGCGCAATTCTTCTTGCACTCACGCTCGGGCCCGTAGCGGGACTATCTCCGATCATCGTGCTCCTGGCCACCACCGCCTTTGGCGCCGTGAACGGTCTGATCCTGGCATACGCGCAGGTTCCGTCCTTCGCGCTGACACTGGGCACGTTGGGAATTTTTCAAGCAGTCGCGCTCGTGGTCAGCGGCCGGACGACCGTCTACGTCGCCAGCAACGGGGAGGGCGTCCACTCGTTGTACGAAAGCGGGATCGCCAATGTGCCGATGACGTTCTGGATGGGCGTCCTGCTTGCGGTCGCTCTCTGGGTGCTTCTGCGGTACACCCGCATCGGCCGTGGAATGACGGCCATCGGAAAGAACGAATCCGCAGCGATCTTCTCCGCGGTGCGAACGCGCGCGCTCAAGGTACTCGCCTTTGCTCTCTCCGGGTTTGCCGCCGGACTCGCCGGCATCGCGATCATCGCGCAGGCGGGGTCAGCGTCACCCACCGGCCTGGGCAGCGACCTGCTGCTGCCCGCCATCGCCGCAGCTCTAATCGGAGGAACGTCGATCTCCGGAGGTGTAGTTAATCCGCTTACAGTGATTTTCGGAGCGCTGACCATTGCCCTTGTTCCCATCGCGACGACCGCGGTCGGCATCGAGGCCCAAGCGCAGAGCCTGGTCTACGGCGCGGTCATCATCGCGGTGGTTGCCCTCACCATGTCGCGCAACAAATCAAGCATTGTTAAGTAATTAACGTAACGAACAAACGCAAGTAACAAACGCAAGTAACAAACGAGAGGGAACACACATGCCCACTGTGGACATTATGGAAGCGACCAACTCTGGCGTGCTTAAAGACCTCGAGCCCCGCGAGGTTTTCCGATTCTTCGAGGTGCTGACGAGTATCCCGCGAGGCTCGGGTAACGAAGAGCAGGTCGCCAACTGGGTTGTGGATTTCGCGCGCTCGTGTGGACTCGAGGCGACGAAGGATGACCTGCACTGCGTGCTCGTGCGCAAGCCCGGTCAGGGCGGCCTTGAGAATGCAGCACCGCTAATCCTGCACGGTCACTTGGATATGGTCTGCGAAAAGGCAGAGGGGGTCGAGTTCGACTTCGTGAAACAACCGCTGAGCCTCGTCGTCGACGGCGAGTACATCTCGGCGGCTGGAACCTCTCTGGGCGCGGACAACGGAATCGGAGTGTCCTACATACTTGCGTTGCTTGAATCAAAGGACATCCCTCATCCGCCGCTGGAGGCAGTCCTCACCGCCATGGAGGAAAAGGGCAAGGTGGGGGCCGGACAATTCAACGTCGGGCAACTTGTTGGGCGCCGCATGATCGATTTTAACTGGATCACGGACGAGGAGATCCTCGCGGGGTGCAGCGGCGACGTGACGTTCACCGTTGATGTCCCCGGTGAGTTTGAGCCAGTGCCTGTTGACTTGACCAGTGCGCGCTCGCTCGAGGTGCGCGGGCTCAACGGCGGTCACTGCGAATTCGACATTCAGCTGGAGCGGGCGAACGCTCTGCAGGTGCTGGCTCGTGCGGTCCACAAATTGGCGGGTGCGCACGAATTGCGCATTAGCAACCCGTTCGGAGGCGCCCAGAACAGTGCGATCCCGGCCGACGCATCCGCTGTCATCGTCTTCGGAGACGCAGACACTGATTCGATCGAGGCCCTCATTGTCGAGCTAGACGGCGAGCTCAAGAGAGAGTACGAGCTTTCTGACCCTGCTATTCGCGTCGAGCTCAAGAGTGCAATACGCCCCGATAGTGCATTTTCACGCGGCGCAGGGCTGCGGCTCATGTCCATTTTGCGCCTCATTCCTCATGGGGTGATCAGTTGGAACCTTCACGTTCCCGGTCGCGTAGAGACGTCGAACAACCTCGGAACGGTGCGGCCGACTCCTGAAGGTGCGCGCGTGATGTCGACGGTCACGTCTGCCCTAACCTCGCGGAAGCACGAGTTGGTCGAGCGAATACAGGCGCTCGTCGCGCTCGCCGCCGGTGGGGTCGTGTTCGAACTCTACGGCCTCGACGCTGCAGAGTTCCCGTATCGTCCTGACTCGGAGCTGCTCGCAGCGGCATCCGAGGCCTATCGTGACGTGCTCGGCAAAGAACCCAACATTGAGGTGTCACAGTGCTCACTCGAGCTGGGCATGTTCAGCAAGCGGGTGCCGGTAGCCGACATCATCTCGATCGGCACTGAGCTTCAAGCCCTGCATTCGTCAGCGGAGCGGGTGAACCACAAGTCCGTGGAGCGCGTCTGGCCGTTGATTAAGAGTGTCGTGTCGCGACTGGGATAGGCACGCGCCGGTAGCGCCGTGGGGCTGTAGCTAGCTGACGTCCTTCTTCCAGCTCACGGCGTCCCGATGACGGTGGCCACGAGCGCGTAGCCGAGCAGCACGAGGCCGCCCTGCCACCAGTCCAGGGGCGCTGCGCCGGCCGGGTTCATAAGCGTGAAGATGCTCGCGCCGACCAGGGCGTCGGAGGCGGCACCGGGGAGAAAGTTGCCGATCTTCGCGGTGACCTCGAGAAAAGAGGCCGCGAGCCGCAGCAGAGGTTCGACGAACTGGGTGAAGGCGAGCACGATCACGATCGAGGCGACCTGATTGGGCACGAGCACGCCGAGACCGACGCCGATCGCGGCCCACAGGCCCATGGCGAGCACCGAACGAGCTGCCAGCAGCCAGGTCTCCGAATCGAGGAGCAGCGCATCCACACCGAAAGCACTCATGACGCCGCCGCCGATACCAACGGATGCCGCCAGCGCGATGAGACCGAATGCCGCGCCGACCAAGAGGAGTGTGACCGTCTTGGCGCCGAGCACAACCCCGCGTCGCGGTGTCGCCAGAAACGTCGGGGTCAGCGTCTGGTGGCGAAATTCGCCGGTGGTCGTGAGGGCACCGATCAGCACCGGAAAGACATAACCGACCGACGATGCGAAGCTGTAGATGATGGGTGGGAGGCTTCCGAAACCGCTCAGGTCGCCGCCGCCGGCATTCACCGTATCGGGGCTGATCACACCGGTCTGAAGCCCGGAGAACAACGCCGCAAGACCGCCGGCCAGCAGTCCGATGTAGCCAAACAGCACGAGGGCGAGTATCCACCAGAGGCGAGTGGTGAAAATCTTGGCGAATTCGGCCGCAATGGACCGCAGGAACGAAGTCATAGTGAGTGGCCTCCGCCGACGAGGGCGAGAAACGAGTCTTCCAGGCCGACTTTCTGCCGATGCAGCACGCTCAGTTCGACCCCGGCTTCGAAGGCGAGGTGGCCGAGCAGGGCCGGGTCGCTGGTTGCCGCGATGAGTCCGGTGCGGCCGGTCGTGAAGGTGATGCCGGCCGCCGTGAGTGCGGTGGCGAGGTTCTCGCGGTCGGGAGAATCCACGATCGTCTGGGCCGCGGCATCCGTGTCGAGGCTCGACAAGGGCCCGAGGTGCACGAGCTCGCCGCGGGCGATGATCACGACGTCGTCGACGCTCTGCTGCACCTCGGAGAGCAGGTGCGAACTGACCAGAACGGTGCGTCCTTCGGCGGCCATGTCGCGTAAAAACCCACGAATCCAGCGGATGCCCTCCGGGTCGAGCCCGTTGATCGGCTCGTCGAGAACCAGTACGCCCGGGTCGCCGAGCAGGGCATAGGCGAGGCCGAGGCGCTGGCGCATGCCGAGCGAGTAACCGCCGACGCGTTGGGCGGCATGGGCGGCGAGGCCCACCTGGGTGAGCACCTCCAGCACCCGGGTGCGCGGCAGTCCGGCTGCGATAGCGTAGACGCCGAGGTGGTCGCGAGCAGAACGACCCGGGTGAAAACTCGCCGCTTCGAGGGCGGCCCCGACCGTTTTAAGCGGATGCGGCAGGTCGCGATAGCGCACGCCGCCGAAGGTGGCCGTTCCGCTGCTCGCGGCGACCAGCCCGAGCAGAATACGCAGGGAAGTGGTCTTTCCGGCGCCGTTCGGTCCGAGAAAACCGGTGACCCGGCCGGGTTCGACCGTGAAAGACAGATCGTTGACCGCGGTGACACCGCCAAAGCGTTTGCTGATGTTCGTGAACTCGATGAGCGCGCCGGTCGGCATCCGACTCCCCTCTGTGCTGCTTCAAGAAATAGTGCTCCCAGCCTATTCCCCGCGTGGCCGTTTTCGGCTGCCGACCGGGGATTATTTGGTGAGGGCGTGCTGTTGGCAGGTCGGAGCAGCCAGCGCAACGCACTCGGGGCAGACCACGAGTTGCTCCCGGCAGGAGGTGTCCCGGCAGTTGCGCATGTTCGTGGTCGGTGCCGCGCAGACCTGGCAGCTGCCGAGTACGGCAGCCTCCGGGGCGAAGTCGATGGACATCCGCTGGTCGAAGACGTAGAGCGAACCCGACCACAGGCCTTCGTTGCCGAAGGTCTCGCCGTAGCGCACGATGCCACCGTCGAGCTGGTACACCTCGCCGAATCCGCGCGATTTCATGAGACCGCTCAGCACCTCGCAACGGATGCCGCCGGTGCAGTAGGTCACGACCGGCTTGCCCTTGAGATGGTCGTATTTACCGCTGTCGAGCTCGGCCACGAACTCGCGGGTATTGGCCACATCCGGCACGACCGCGTCCCGAAAATGGCCGATCTCGGCCTCGAACTTATTGCGCCCGTCGAAGAAGACGACCTCATCGCCCCGCTCGGCGACGAGCGCATTGAGCTCGGCCGGTTGCAGCTTGGTTCCGCCGCCGATGACGCCGTTCGCGTCGACGCGCAGTTCGCCGGGGGCTCCGAAGCTCACGATTTCGTCGCGCACCTTGACCACGAGCTTGGGAAAGTCGAGGCTGTGGCCGTGCGAGTCGAGCCCGGTGCCCTCGCTGAACTTGAAATCGATGTTCTTGAACGCCGGGTAGTCGCGGGTCTTACGGATGTACTTCTTGATCGCCGGCAGGTCGCCGCCGACCGTGCCGTTCAGGCCGTCCTTGGAGATCAGGATGCGCCCGCGCAGGCCGAGTCCGGCGCACAGGTCGCGTTGCCAGAGCCGCACAGCGTCTGGATCGGCCAGGGGAGTGAAGATGTAATAGAGCAGAATCTTCGGAATGGCCATGAGCCCATTTTATTAGGGGCGCGTAGGCTGGCCGCACAACAAATAGGAGGCCCCTCGTGACCGTAGATCCGCTCGCCCGCTTCGGCGAAGTGCCCCAGTTCTCTCTCACGAGCGCCGATATGACCGACGGCGGACCCCTCGCCGCGCCCCAATACGGTGCCGGTGCCGGGGGAGCGGATGTCTCCCCCCAGCTGTCCTGGACCGGTTTCCCGCCCGAGACCCGGAGTTTCGCCCTGACCGTGTACGACCCCGACGCCCCGACCGGCTCCGGGTTTTGGCACTGGGCGGTAGCGAACCTGCCGGTATCGGTGACCGAGCTGCCCGCCGGAGTCGATGCCCTGCCGTCCGGCTCGCTCGTGTTGCCGAACGAGCAGCGCCTGACCTCCTTCTCCGGTGCCGGACCGCCGCCGGGAACGGGCACCCACCGCTACCAATTCATCGTGCACGCCGTCGACGTGCCCATGCTTGATCTCGACGCGCAGTCGACGCCGGCCGTTCTCGGCTTCAACCTGCATTTTCACACGCTCGCGCGTGCGGTGCTGGAGGCGACCGGGGTCGCGGGCGGGGCATCCGCTGCCTGAGTTGAAACCGGGAGTTTACCCCATATGGGGTAGCTCTCAGCGGGGATTCGGGGGAGTCGACATAACCTCAGGTAATGAGTTACACCAGTACCGCGTTCGACATCGTTCGTCCCAATCCCCTCGCGGCACACCCCTCGACTTCGGCGGGCACCGCCCGCGCTGACCGCCGCGCACCGGCCTGGCTGCACGGTATTCGTTTGCACGCGGACGGCGTGACCGTCGACCGGTCTACGCACCGGGAGACGGGCATCCGTCGGCTGCCGGTCTGGGCGTGGCGTGCACTCATGTTGCGGCGCGCGACACCGGTGCACAAGTTCAATCTGCACCCGATCGACTCCGTGGAGTACGACCTCGATATCGACTACATCGGCGACGGGCAGAAGATTCACCGGCTCGACGTCCTCGTGCCCAAGCGCACGGATGCCGTAGCAGCGCCCCTGCCGGTCTACGTGTACTTTCACGGTGGCGGCTGGACCTCGGGCGACAAGGATCCGCTGACCAAATACTGCGCGAGCCAGGCAGCTGAGGGCATGATCGTCATCAACGCCAACTACCGCATGGCGACGCGGTTTCAGCTGGGCCACATGATGCAGGACGGCAACGCGGTGCTCGACTGGGTCGCCCGCAACGTCGCGGCCTATGGCGGCGACCCGACGCGCATCGTGCTCGGTGGCGATTCCGCGGGCGGCCACATCGCCGCGCTGCTCACGGCCGCCGCCTATGCGCCCGAACTCGCCGAGCACTACGGCATTCGTCCCCCGGTCACTGCCCGCCATCTGCGCGGTCTGGTGCAGCACTGCAGCATTGCCGACTTTTCGGTGCTGTTCGACCGCGGATTCGTGTTGAGCCTCAATTTCGTGCGGATGCTGCTGCCCGAGCGGGGCCGCGGGCTGCACCTGCGCACGGCTGCCCGGTTCATGTCGCCGATCGAGTGGCTCGACCGGGGCTTTCCGCCGGTGTTCGTCACGACCTCGGAGCGGGACTATTTCTATCGCGCCAACCTCAACTTCATCGAGGCGCTGCGGGCGCGCAAGATCTGGGTGGACACCCTGATTTACGGACGTCGCAGCGTCAACACCAAGCACACCTGGCAGCAGGACGACTCGCATCCGGAATCGCAGGAGGTCTACCGCCGCCTCGGCGCCTTCGTGCGTGCGGTCGCGCCGCGCGCGGTGGTTGCTGTTTAGGACCGTGCGCCGGTCGCGGCGAGCACCCCGCCGAGCCCGATCATGATCACGCCGCCGGCCGAGGAGAGATTCTCGACGCGCTGCGGTGATTTCGCGAACCAGGTCCGCGCCGTGCCGGCCGCGAGAGCCCAGGTGCTGTCGCCGAGCAGGGCAAGCACCACGAAGACCAGCCCAAGCACTGCGAGTTGCAGCGGCACATCGCCAGCCCGGTAATTGACGAACTGTGGCAGTACCGCGATGAAGAACACGAGCGACTTCGGATTGCTGAGCCCCACCACGAACCCCTCGAACACGAGCCGCCACTTGGTTTTACGCGCCACGCGGGCCTCGCTCATCCGGGCCGCCTTGTGCCGGTTTCGAATAGCCTGCACCCCGAGATAGATGATGTACGCAGCACCGGCGAACTTCACGATCGTGAACAGCAGCACGGACTGGGTCACGATCGCGCCGAGTCCGAGCGAAACCGCGATGATCACCGGAATCAGACCGAGAGCGTTGCCGAGAACGCTGAGAAAGCCACCGAGGCGTCCGAGAGCGAGCGAACGCCCGATCACAAACAGCACGGTCGGGCCGGGAATGACTATGAGCGCGATCGACGCGAGGGCGAACGTCAGCAGGGTGGGCAGGGAAACCATGTTTGAGCATATCGTGCAGGCAAGCTGGTCTGGAGATACGGATGCTGGCGCTCACCCACAACGGATTGCCCGCCTGAGCCGCGGCCTCGCTAGCATCGGGGTCGTGCATATGTTCTTCAGAACCCTCCTCCATGCCCTGCTGTCGCAGTTCGGCCCCCGGCTCGGTCACTTCGACGTGGCGCGCACCAACTTCGTGACGCTGCCCACCGACCAGGACATTTTGCGGCACATGAACAACGGCGTCTACCTGTCGATCATGGACGTGGCCCGCTTCGACATGCTGCACCGCACCGGCGTCTGGGCGATCTTCAAACGGCAAGGCTGGTATCCGGTCGTCGTGTCGGAAACGATCAGTTTTCGCAAGTCGCTCAAGCTCGGCCAGAAGTTCACGGTCGAGTCGCGCATCATCGGGTTCGATGAGAAAGCCGTGTACGTCGAGCAGCGCTTCGTACGACCGGATGCCGATGGCACGCCCGAAATCTACGCCCACGGTCACATTCGTGGTCGCTTTCTCAAGCGCACCGGTGGAATCGTCACGATCGACGAACTGCTCGAGGCCATCGGCGTCGCCCCCGACAACGTGAGCGTGCCCGACTGGCTGCTGGAGTGGGCAGCCACCGCGGCGGTCCCGCCCACGCGCGCTCCCGCCCCCAGCATCTGGAACTAACCGCGCGGATACGGTGACGTCGGGGGAATCCATGCTCGCAACGCGAGGGCGACTTGACTGCGGGGCGCTTGGTCTTTCCATGAAAATCGACCTCTTCGGCTCACGTGCGCCAGGGTGGTTCCGGGCTGGGCGTATTGGCCCGGTGGGTTTGGGCTGGTCGCCAGATTTGGGACGGGTCCCAGAGGAGTGGGCCGAGTAGTTGGGGTCGGCCGTGGATCATGCGGATTTTCCAGCCGCTGATGTCGATCATGTGGTGGTGGTACCAGCACAATAGGACCCCGTTGTCGATACGTTGCTAATACCACCCCAACCTTGGCCTGTGGCGAGGTGTGATGCGCCTTCGGTGCCTAATTCGTTGCCTTCAATCGCCCTACCGGGCTCCCGAGTTACGTTGCTTATTCAAGCTCAGGCGGGCTTTCTGAGCAAATGTGATCCCTTTTCGCTCGCCCATAGCGAACGCTCTTTGTCATTATTCAGGAGGTGGCGAAACGGGTGGCCATCATCATTCAGGATTTGGTGTGGCCCACGAGGCGGATGTTGCTGGTGGGACAGCGCCCCGGCCCTCGAAGGTCATGCTGGCCAGATACTCCTAAATTCTGACGGTCGCACCGCCCAGGAACTCCCGAATGGTGAAAGGGAAAGGGGCCGGGATGCTGGCGGCATCCGATCCCCGCCAGTCGCGCTACTGCTTGTTGAGTGGCAGCAGGATTCCCTTCACCGACGGATCGGTCGCGAGGAACTTCTGCACGGCCGGGTCCTGGAAGGCCGCGACGAGCTTCTTGATGTTGTCGGTGTCGGCGTAGTCGCTGCCGATCGTGAGCTGGCCGGCGAAGTCGTCCGGTGCGGCGGGGGCAAAGATTTGCTGCTCGAGCGGGATCTTTGCGGCGAGGTAGTACTCGGTGTACCCGGCGGCGGCATCGATGTCGGGCAGCGCGCGCGACTGGGCGGCGAAGTCGAGCAGCACGAACTTCAGGTTCTTCGGATTCGACGCGATGTCGTCCTGGGTCGCGGTGCCTGCGGTTGCGCCGTCCTTGAGGGTGATGAGCCCGGCGTTCTCGAGCAGCCATAGCCCCTGTGCCTCGTTGGCGGGGTCGGAGTAGAGCGAGATGGTGGCGCCATCCGGGATCTCCTCGACGCTGCCCCACTTCTCGGACCATAGCCCGAAGCCCCACCGGAAGACCGGTGTCGCCGCCGTCTCCCGGAAGTCGGGGTTGGCCTCGAGCACCTGGCTCAGCCAGAGCTTGTGCTGGTAGATCGTGCCGGCGACCTCGCCCTCGCTCACCGCACGGTTGATCGTGTTGCTGTCGGAGAGTCCCCTGAAGGCGACCGTGATCCCATAGTCGGCGGCCACGTTCTTGGCGACGAACTCGACGAGGGCCTGCTCGGCCGCGTTGCCCTCCGCCGTCGCGATGACGAGCGTGGCGCCCGCGACCTCGTTCGGCGAGACGCTCGGATTGAGCAGCGGGATGCCGATCGCGGCGGCGACCGCGACGACGGCCACCGAGGCGCCGGCGATCCAGGGCCAGCGGCGGCGCGTCTTGAGCTCGAAGCCGTGCGGCTCGTCGGGGTCCTGCGAGGTGGGTTTGGTGATCGTGCCTTGGGACATGGTGTTTCCTTTCGAGGTGCTGGAGTCGTGGTGACGCAGTGGCGTGAACGGGCGGGTGGCAGGGTCGAGCGGATGCCGGGTGGGGAGGCTCATGCCAGGCAAGGGTGGTTCGGCGGAAGCGTCCCCGCGCTCAGCGTGGGACGGGCATCGACTTCGCGCGCCTCGGCTGGCGCTCGCGGGCGTGCGGCGTCGCCAGTCGCACGAGCCGGTCTCCGAGCAGCTGCACCGTGGCGACCGTCGCGACGAGGATGATGATCGTCGCGAGCATGACGGTGTTGTCGAAGCGCTGGTAGCCGTAGGTCACCGCCACGTATCCGATGCCGCCGGCGCCGATCGTGCCGGCGATCGCCGAGTACTCGATCATCGCGATCGTGTTGATCGTGAGCCCGCCAATGATCGCGGGCAGCGCCTCGCTCAACTGCGCGGTGCGGACGATCTGCAGAGGCGACGCACCGGACGCCCTCGCGACCCGCACGAGCGTGGGCGGTACGCCACGCAGCGAGTTCTCGACAATGCGGGTGAAGAACGCGATCCCGGCGATCGCCATCGGCACGACGGCCGCGGCGATGCCGATGTTGGTTCCGGTGATGAAGCGCGTGAACGGAACGATCGCCGCCATCAGGATGAGGAACGGCAGCGACCGGCCGATGCTGACGATCCAGCTGATCGACTGGTGTAGCGCGGGGTTCTCGACTAGGCCGCCAGGCGCGAGGTTGTGCACGAGCGCGCCAAGCGGCACCCCGACCAGCACGACGATGACCATGACGATGCCGACCATGATGAGGGTGTCGATCAGCGCCGGGAACACGAGCGCCGGGATCTCGGCGATCGGCACGTTGTTGTTCGTCGGAAGGGCCGTGCGGATGCCGGTGGCGAGCACGCTCAGGGCAGCGCTCATGCAACACGCTCCAGTGCGGGCACTGTGGACGAGATCGAGGCCGCCGGGGTTGTGTCGCCTGCCGCAGCCGGGGCGGACGCATCCGCGAACGTCGAACGCCCGCCATCCGAGGACCTCGAAGACTCCTCCGCCGACCGGTCGGCCAGAGCCGCAGCCTCCGGATCCTCGGGCACGGGCCGGGCATCCAGCCCCAGGCGGCGGGCAGTCTCAACAAGCAGGGCCGGGTCGACCGCGCGCACGCCGATGTTCGCGTGCCCGACCGTCTGGCCGGCGACGGTCTCGATCGAAGCGCCGAGCACGGAGACCGGGGTGTCGAGCTCGCTGGCCAGCCGTAGCACCCAGTCGGCCGGCACCGCGCCGGAGGTGTAGCTCACGAACCAGTGCGTCTCGCCCAGCTGCGGTGTGGCGTGCGGGCGGGCCGGGCGGAGGGCGCGGCCGAGGGCGGATGCCGGGTCGCGCAGCAAGTCGACGATGCGCCCGGACTCGACGATGTGGCCGTGGTCGAGACGGGCGACGGCGTCCGCAACCTGGAGCACGGTGTCCATCTCGTGGGTGATGAACAGGATGGAGAGGTCGAGGTCGTCACGAAGCTCCTTGAGCAGGGAGACGATGGATGCCGTCGACTCGGGGTCGAGGCCGGATGTCGCCTCGTCGGAGAGCAGCACCTGCGGGCGCAACGCGAGCGCGCGGGCGATACCGACGCGCTGGCGCTGGCCGCCGGAGAGCTGGTGCGGGTAGTGTCCGGCGCGGTCGGAGAGCCCGACGCGGTCGAGCAATTCGGCGACGCGGCGCTTCGCCTCGGCGGTGGTGACGCCGAGGTATTCGAGCGGTAACGCGACATTCTGGGCGGCCGTGCGACGGCTGTAGAGGCCGTCGGACTGGAAGATCGTTCCGATGCGGCGGCGGGCCGCGCGCAGCTGGCGCTCGCCGAGCTGGGAGAGGTTCTCGCCGTTGACAAGCACCGAACCGGACGTGGGCCGCTCGAGCAGGTTGACGCACTGCGCGAGGGTCGACTTGCCGGCACCGCTCGGTCCGACGACGGCGAAGATCTCGGCGGCGTCGACGCGGAAGTCGAGCCGGTCGAGGACGACCGTCGCCTTGGCGCCGTGACCGTAGACCTTGGTCAGTTGTTCGATGCTGATCATGGCCGTGAGCCTATTGTCGGCCCGGCGCGGCGCCTAACCGCGGCGAAACAATGTTGCGTCGCGTGACGATGCGTGACGCGAACGACTTCCGCTGGTTGAGCAGGTCTCGGAGCGATCGTCTCGAAATCAGAAGATGCGGCGGGGTTTCGACTCGTGCCAGAGCGCGTTGCTCAACCAGCAGAAAACAGCCCGGGGGTCGTGGTGGTCTCGGTACGAAAAGTTTCCAGCGGCGCTTGGGTTTGCGGCTGGGGTCGATGCTCGCTGGTGGGGCGAACCAGCGCACGTTGTCGACGACCTGCACCCTTCAGCCTCTATGGATCACGTGGTGGTGGCTGGGGCCGGGCAGCGTGCCGTTGTCGATGTTGGTTAGTCCTCCTTCGTGCCAGGGGAGGACGTGGTGGACTTCGGTCCAGCGGGCGGGGATGGTGCAGCCGGGGATGATGCAGCCGCCGTCGAATCGGGTGTCGCCGGTGAACGGGGCGGCACTGAATGGTCCCGTGCCGAAAGCGGCCGAGCCGGGGATGCTCTCCACCCCGTCGATACTGTCGATGCCGTCCAGCTCGGGCTTATTGCGGCTCTCGAGCAGTTCGGTGGGCACGAAGATGGGGGTGCGAGACCGGGCCGACAGAAACGTATCGAAGAGGGTGTCCATGATGCCGCGCAGTTCGGGGGTGACGTCGACGCGCAGCGGGTAGAGCCCGTTGCGGAGCAGGCCGAACGTCAGCGTGCTCTTTGCCTCGACGGCGTCGTCGCCCGGGGCGGTGCCGTCGGGGTCGAGCCGGCCCTGCCATTCCATCGCTTGCGCCCGCAGCATGTCGGGAGCGAAGCGGATGCCCGCTCCCGGCAGCCCCGCGGTCTCCGGAGTGATCGCTCCCGTCGCCGACGCGACCAAAGCGCGTTCGACGCGGTCAAGGTCGTCCTGCCCGACTCGGCCCTGCAACGCGGTGAGGGTCGTGGCGATGATTTCCGCTGACTCTACGCCGAGGTCGCCGCTGATCAGCCCGTCGGCGATCACCGGGTACCGGGCGGGGACGGGCAGGCCAAGCGGAGTGCGCTCCACCGTGGTCTCGCCGAGCTTCAGGCGACGTTTGGCTTCACGGCCGGAGATGCCGGCGAGCTGGGTGATGAACTCGACCCGGTTGCGGCATCCGTTCTTGTAGGCCAACGAGCCGTTGCCGAGGTCGGTTTCGGCACG
The DNA here is from genome assembly GCF_004404045.1 of Cryobacterium sp. Hh11. Classification (NCBI taxonomy): domain Bacteria; kingdom Bacillati; phylum Actinomycetota; class Actinomycetes; order Micrococcales; family Microbacteriaceae; genus Cryobacterium; species Cryobacterium sp. Hh11. The sequence continues at coordinate 173,063 of NZ_SOHF01000037.1, forward strand.
GGCACCAATGTCAGTGGTCGCCCGTACTCTTGCACCATCAACCTTGCGACCCAGCCCTTCCAGGGCCGCGAGCTCCGCGACAGCCTCGCTGTCGTGGAGCTGACCAAACCGCACCCCGTCGAGAACGGAGGCCAACAATGCACCCGCCTGCGCAATCACCGCGACCCGAGAACCCTCGCACTCCGGCATCGAACCGGCTGCTGCGGGCGGGGCGGTGAGGGTCATGGCGTCGGTGCCTCCTTCACCCCTAATTATAGCCGAAATAGCACCTGAAGGCGAGAGATTCTCAGCAATATCATGAAGATTTTTCAGAGTTGTATACGATCTTCGGGAGAGGGGTGCCGCCGCCCTGCTCGCATACGGCTTCGACGACGTGGGGCTGACCCAAATCTTCGCCGAAACGACGACCGTCACTGCAGGATCTCGTGCAGTGATGAGTCGCCTCGGCCTGGCCTATCTAGGCACCCGCGACGAAGGGATCGCCGGCCCTATCCCCGGCTCCGACCAAGGCAATGTCGATTATGCAATCAGGAGAGTCCACTGGGCTGCGGGCGCGCGCTGAGGAAGCCGCCGAGCCAGCAGTGCCAGGCACCGGACGTCGTCGCAACCCCGGGTCTGCGCCGTGAGGGCGCAGGCCCCGAGCAATTCGCCGAACGTTAGCGTTCAGGCGGTGCGAGCAGGAACGATCAGGTCCTTGTAGAACTGGGCGTGCGCGGGGTAGTAGTGCTCCCACTGCGGTAGCGGCAGGCCGGCGCGCGAGGCCACCAGGCGATCGAGGTAGTAGTCCCATCCGGGGCCAACCGTGGAAGCTTCCGACGGGCTCCGCAGGCGCTGCCCGAAGGTCAGGTTGGTCATGCCGTCGCCCTCGACCAGGTGGAACATGGCCCGCCAGGAATCCTCGCCCTCGCCGAAATCACCGTTGAACCGGTGCGGAGCCTGGCATTCGCGAACGCTCACGTACTCCCACTTGGCATCGGGTTCGGCGGTCATCTTGAACTTGACCGCTCCGGTGGCCGGCGAACCGGTAAAGGTGCCGATCCACTTCTCCAGCTCGGCCGGGCGGGTCAGGCTCGCCCAGACTTGTTCGATCGGCGCATTGAAGAGCCGATTGAGCATGAGATACAGGCCGTCCTCGCGGTGAACGAGACGACCGGTGGGCTTGGCTGACATGGTGACCTCCACTTTGAGTGAAACGCGAGTCTTCCCTCAGGCTAGGCCACTTTCAACCCGTCGGCTACAAGCGTCGATCCGTCTACTACGCACCCTCGAGCACGGCCATCGCGGCGTTGTGGCCGCCGAGCCCGCTGACCCCGCCGCCGCGCCTCGCACCGGCCCCGCAGATCAATATGCGCGGATGCGAGGTGGCTACTCCCCAGCGCTCGGCTGGCGTGCCGCGCGGCTCGTCATCCTCGAGGAACGGCCAGGACAGCCCGCCGTGAAAAATATTGCCGCCGGGCAGGTTCAGGGCGTGCTTGAGGTCGAGCGTGGTCTTGGTTTCGATGCAGGGACGACCGGCAGCATCCGTCATTAAGAGGGGTTCGATCGGCTCGGCCAGCACCGAATTGAGCGAACGCAGCACTGCGGCCTGCAACTGCGCCCGCATCTCGTCGTTGTTGGCCTCGGTGAGCGCGCGATGGGGCGTGTGCAGGGCGAAAACGGTGAGCGTGTGCGCCCCGGCCTGGGCGAGTTCGGGCGAAAGAATGCTCGGATCGGTCAGCGAATGACAGTAGATCTCGCACGGCAAAACGGAGGGAATCTCCCCGGCCAGCGCCTGCTCATACGCGGCCTGCAATTGCTCGTACGACTCGTTGATATGAAAGGTGCCGCCGAACGCGGCCTCGGGCGACACGCTCGCGTCCAACAGCTGCGGCAACCGGGTCAGCAGCAGGTTGACCTTCACCTGCGCGCCCTCCGGTTTTTCTATTACAGCGGATGCCGTTTCTCCAGCGCCCAGCAGCTCCCGCAGCGACCAGGGCGCGACGTTCGCCAAAATCACCGCGCCGTGCGCCCGCTTGACGCGACCCTCCTGGAAGTACTCCACGGCTCCATCGGCGCTGACCGATGTGACTTCCGCCCCGACTTCAAGCCGCGCGCCGGCAGCGCGGGCCGCCCGCTCGAGCGCCCCGGTCACGGCACCCATTCCTCCGATCGGCACGTCCCAGTCCCCGGTTCCATTACCGATCACGTGGTACAGAAAGCAGCGGTTCGCGTCGAGACTGTGGTCGGCGAGGCTCGTGAACGTGCCGATCAGCCCGTCGGTGGCCACGACGCCGCGCACGAGGTCGTTCGAGAAGCGGTCGCTGATCGTTCGGCCGAGCGGCTGCTCGATCAGCGCGGTCCAGAGCGCGTCGTCACCGACCAGCCGCTTGGCCTCCGAGCGGGTGAGCAGCGGTTCGCAGACCGTGGGGAACACGGCGCGGGCCAGTCGAGCGGTGTCCTCGTAGAACGCGTTCCACGCGTCGAAATCGGCCGCAGCCCCGATGCGCGCGAACGATGCCCGGGTGGCGTCGGCGTCGCCGTTGTCGACGAGAAGCCCGGCGTCTGAGCTCCCCGGCGTGTACGACGAATACCGCCGCCGGGCCAGCTCAATGTCGAGGCCCAGCTCGTGAATGATGCGCGTCGGCAGCAGGCTCACCAGATAGGAGTAGCGCGAGAGGCGAGCGCCCGTGCCGGCGAAGGCATCCGCTGAAATGGCGGCACCACCGACCTGCGGCTCCCGCTCGAGCACGAGCACGCTGCGTCCGGCCTGGGCGAGGTAGGCGGCGGCGACCAGGCCGTTGTGGCCGCCTCCGATGATCACGACGTCGTGGGTGGGTTCGCTCATGCGTGCGAGCCTATCCAGTCCAGGCGCGGCCACGTCGACCTTGGTGGGGTTGTCGACGACGGCAGCCACCGGGCCAGCCAGGCTCTGGCGCCGAGCCTGATGCCGGTGCAATATAGGAACAAGCGAGAGGTGCACCGTGGGCAAAGACATCAGAAGTTTCTGGAGCGAAGACCCGATTAGCGCGCTGCGGGTGACCTCCGGCTTCAGGCTGGCGACGCTTGACACGGGGTCAACGCCAGGTTTCAAGGGTTCAAAAAAAGACTCGGCCGCGGCGGGAACCCAGGCGGCCGGCGTCCTCTCGCACCTACAGGAGATGCTCTTTGCCAACAGCACCTGTGGGGATAACCGCAAGCTTCTGCTCGTACTGCAAGCCATGGACACGGCCGGCAAGGGCGGCATCGTTCGCCACGTCGTCGGCGCTGTTGACCCGCAGGGCATCAGTCACTTTGCCTTCAAGGCGCCCACCAAGGCGGAGCTCAGGCACGACTTTCTCTGGCGTATCCGCAAACAAGTGCCTGCGGCCGGAATGATCGGCGTGTTCGACCGGTCGCACTATGAAGACGTGCTCATCGCCCGGGTGCACGAACTCGCCCCGGCGGCAGAGATCACCAAACGCTACGACCAGATCAACACGTTCGAGCAGGAACTCGTCGATGATGACACCGTCGTGATCAAGATCATGCTGCAAATCAGCTCCGCCGAGCAGAAGGCTCGCCTCGGCGAACGCCTGAGCCGGCCAGACAAATATTGGAAGTATCACCCGGTAGACGTAGACGAGCGGATGCATTGGCCCGCCTATCAGGACGCCTTCCAGATCGCACTCGAGCGCACCTCGACGGCGGCGGCGCCATGGTTTGTCGTGCCAGCCGACCACAAGTGGTACGCGCGCCTGGCCGTGCAGCACCTGCTCATCGATGAGCTGAAGGGGATGGTGCTGACCTGGCCGGAAGCATCCTTCGACATTGAGGAAGAAAAGTTGCGCCTGTCAACGACCTGACGCTCCCGACGGCTAGGCGCTTCTCCAGCGCGACACCGCGCGGGCCAGAATAAGCCAGCTTAAGCTGATCAATAAAAGTACGGCGGCTGCGGCAATGATCCCGGCACTTCGACCCAGCGCCACATCGAAGATGAAGATGACTGTGCCGGACACGACGACCGCCACACCGACCAGGGTGGCGCGCACCAGGACGCTGCCGACTTGCACGATCTGCGCCATAGCCTGCTGTCGGAACAGGAGCCGGTGCAAGATGACCGGACCAAGCCCGAGGGCCGTGGTCAGAGCCGTCACGCAGACCAAAATCAGGTACAGCGTGATCTGGTACCGGTCCAGCTCGGTAAAACGTGGCTGAAAGGCGACGGCGAGCAGAAATCCGCCGATGATCTGCGTTCCGGTTTGCGTGACGCGAAGCTCCTGCAGCAGTGAGTTCCAGTTGCGGTCCAGCCGTTCGTTCGCGGTCTCGGTGCGGCCGTCCTCCGGCGCGACATCTGGAGCTGATCCTGAATTCGGCGGGGTCATGCTCCGAATGCTAGCGCCCGTGATGCTGCGTTGCCACGAAGCCGAGTGGGCCGAAGCCAGCGGCGGTCTCGAACTGCCGGAGCCGTGAGACGCGTGGGTGCACTTCGAACGCGAAGGCAAGTGATCGGTTGCTTCCCGGGGGCTGAAGCAACCTTTTCCCGCTCTCGCGGAAGGGAGGGCGGCCCGCTAGACCGGCGCGAGGGGCTCGAACGGGCGCGGCGGCTCCAGCGGGTCGGATTCGGTGGGCTTGGCCACCTTGCTCACCGCCCGGTCGAGGGCGCCGCGCACCGCGACCACTCCCGGCCGCTGCGCGCTCGACCGGCGCGCGGCCGAAAACAGGGTGCGATGCGGGGTGCCCGGCAGATCGTGCAGCTGCACGGCCGGCATCCGCCCCGCCCAAACCAGGTCGGGCAGAATGCCCACCGCATTGCCCGATTCAATCAAGCGGATGTGCGCGATCAGGTCGGCGGTCTCAAACCGAACGTCCGGTTCGAACCCGGCGGAGCGGCAGAGCTGCGTGGCCCATTGCCGCGATGCTGTGCCGACCGGTTCCATTACCCAGGGCAGCCCGGCGGTCTCCTCCAGCGTCGCCGCACGCACGCGGCCCGAGCCGGCATCTTCCGGCGGCACGGCGAGCCGCAACGCATCCGTGGCCAGGTTGACCCGGTCGAGGTCGGGCCAGTGCGCGCGAGTATGGCCGGGGTACTGCTCGGCGAGTACGAGGTCGAAGTCGCGCGCGGCGACCTCGAACAGGCCACGTTCCGGCTCGCGCTCGGTCACTTCGACGCGCAGCGCCGGATAGTCTTCCGCCAGAAAGGTGAGCGCCCGGGGAATCACCGCGAGGGCCGCCGACTGGAACACGGCCACCCGCACGGTGCCCGACACGGTCGTGGTGCTCGCGCGCAGGTCGGCTTCGGCGAGTTCGAGTCGCTCCAGCAGGTAGGTGGTGTGCTCGACCAGAATCTCGGCCTGCGGCGTGAGCTGCACCCGGCGGCCGACCTTCTTCAATAGCACGACGCCGGCCTCCTTTTCGAGCAGCGCGAGCTGTTGCGACACCGCCGAAGGGCTGTAGGCGAGGGCCTCGGCGACCCCGGCGAGGGTGCCGCGAATCTTCAGTTCGCGCAGCAGTCGCAGCCGCCTGACGTCCAACATCCACTGCCCCCTACACCCATCGACCCACCGAAAACCAAATCATTAGAAATTGTAACGAATATCATGCATAAACAATTGCTTTTGCTAAATATAGGCTGGCCTCAGACTTGAAGCATCAGAGCCACCCACCGCGAACGAAAGACTAGTCTCGTGACCATGACCAACGCCTCCACCCGTCCCGCCAACGAGGATTTCAGTTCGGAGGTCGTCAAGCTCGTCAAGAAATGGCTTGACGAAAGTGCCACCATCCCAGCGGATGCCGCGGCCGAGCGCCTCGCCGGCGTGCTGAAGGACCCGAACGGTCTCGACTTCACGGTGGGCTTTGTGGACGGCGTCATGCGTCCCGAGGACAAGATGGTCGCCGGCTACAGCCTGCAAAAGGTCGCCAAGAAGGCGCCCGGTTTTCTGCCCGCGCCGATGCGTGCGGCGATCGGTCTCGGTGGAATCCTCGGACCGGTGCTGCCCTGGGTCGTCATCCCGGCCGCCCGCACCGTGTTGCGCCAGATGGTCGGCCACCTCGTCGTCGACGCCACCCCCGACAAGCTCGGCCCCGCGCTCGTGCACCTGAAAGAGGGCGGCAACCGCCTCAATATCAACCTGCTCGGCGAATCCGTGCTCGGCGAGAAAGAAGCGCTCGAACGCCTCGAAGGCACCAAGCGCATCCTCGAACGCCCCGACGTGGACTACGTCTCGATCAAGGTGTCCTCGATCGCCAGCCAGCTCTCGATGTGGGCCTTCGACGAGACCGTCGCCCGCGTGATCGAACGCCTGACACCGCTGTTTGAGTTCGCAGCACAATCCGCTACCCCGAAATTCATCAACCTCGACATGGAGGAGTACCGCGACCTCGACCTCACCATCGCGGTGTTCGAGGGCCTGCTCGACCAGCCGCAGCTCGCCCAGCTTGAGGCCGGTATCGTGCTGCAGGCCTACCTGCCCGACGCCCTCAGCGCCATTCAGGGCCTCACTCACTGGGCCCAGAACCGCCGCGCGGCCGGCGGTGCCCCGATCAAGGTGCGCCTGGTCAAGGGCGCCAACCTCGCCATGGAGCACGTCGATGCCGCCGTGCACGACTGGCCGCTCGCGACCTTCGGCACCAAGCAAGACAGCGACACCAACTACAAGCGGGTGCTCAACTGGGCCCTCACCCCGCAGAACACGGATGCCGTCAAGCTCGGCATCGCCGGCCACAACCTGTTCGACGTGGCCTGGGCGCACCTGCTCAGCGTCGCCCGCGGCGTCGACGACAAGGTCGAGTTCGAGATGCTGCTCGGCATGGCGACCGGCCAGGCCCAGGCCGTGCGCAAGGACGTCGGCCAGCTGCTGCTCTACACACCGGTCGTCGACCCCTCGCAGTTCGACGTGGCGATCAGCTACCTCATTCGCCGGCTCGAAGAGAACGCGAGCTCGGAGAACTTCATGTCGGCCGTGTTCGAGCTGACCAGCAACCCCGAGCTGTTCGATCGCGAAAAGGCCCGTTTCCAGGCCTCGCTCGACGCGCTCGACGACCGGGTCCCCACCCCCAACCGCGTGCAGGATCGTTCGAGCAGCTACGACCTTGATCGCCTGGCCGCCGCCGCAACGGATGCCCGCAGCCACGACGCCGAGACCGCCGACGACGTCGACCCGCAACTGACCGGCGCACTGCTCGGCATCACCCGCGGCTCGGTGCCCACCCACTCGACGTTCCACAACGAGCCGGACACCGACCCGTCGCTGCCCGCGAACCGCGCCTGGGGCCGTCGGATTTTGGCCCGCGCCGACGCCTCCGTTCTCGGTACCGAGACGGTCGAGGCCGCCGCCGTTGCCGATGAGGCAGCGCTGAACACGATCATCGACGGTGTGCTCGAAGCCGGAAACGCCTGGGGCCAGAAGACCGGCGCCGAACGCGCCGCCGTGCTGCACCGCGCCGCCCTGGCGCTCGCCGCGAACCGTGACCGCCTGATCGAGGTCATGGCGAGCGAGTGCGGCAAGACCATTGCCGAGGGTGACGCCGAGGTGAGCGAGGCCATCGACTTCGCCAACTACTACGCCGAACGAGCCAAAGACCTCGACCGGGTGCAGGGCGCCATCTTCGTGCCGTCCAAGCTCATCGTGGTCACCCCGCCGTGGAACTTCCCGACCGCCATTCCGGCCGGCGGCGTCCTCGCGGCCCTCGCCTCGGGTGCCGGCGTCGTGATCAAGCCCGCCGCGGTAGCCCAGCGCACCGGCGCCATCGTCGTCGAAGCGCTCTGGGAAGCCGGCATCCCGCGCGAGCTGCTCGCGCTGGTGAACCTGCCCAACCGCGATCTCGGCGCCAAGCTCATCGCGCACCCCGCGGTGAACCGGGTCATCCTCACCGGCGGCTATGAGACGGCCGAGCTGTTCCGTTCATTCCGTCATGACCTGCCCCTGCTCGCCGAAACAAGCGGCAAGAACGCCATCATCGTGACGCCGTCGGCCGACTTCGACCTGGCCGCCGCCGACGTGGTGAAGAGCGCCTTCGGCCACGCCGGACAGAAGTGCTCGGCCGCGAGCCTGGTGATTCTGGTCGGATCGGTCGCGAAGTCGGAGCGGTTCCTCGGCCAGTTGGTTGACGCCGCGACCTCGATCAAGGTCGGCCAGGCGAGCGACCCGGTCACCCAGATGGGCCCGATCATGATGCCGGCCGACGGCAAACTGCTGCACGCCCTCACCACCCTCGGCGCCGAAGAACAGTGGCTGGTCGAGCCCCGGCAGCTCGATGAGACCGGCAAGCTGTGGTCGCCGGGCATCCGCACCGGCGTCACGCCCGGATCGTATTTCCACCTGACCGAGTTCTTCGGACCGGTACTCGGCGTGATGCACGCGCGCAATCTGGAAGAAGCCATCCGCTTTCAGAACGCTGTCGACTTCGGCCTGACCACCGGACTGCACTCGCTCGACGCCGACGAGCTGGCCCTCTGGGTCGACACGATCGAAGCCGGCAACCTCTACGTCAACCGCGGCATCACCGGCGCCATTGTGCAGCGTCAGCCGTTCGGCGGCTGGAAGCGCTCGGCCGTGGGCGCCGGCACCAAGGCCGGCGGACCGAACTACCTGCTCGGCCTTGGCAGCTGGGTCAACGAACCCGGCCGCAACAGCTCGACGCTGCACCTGCGTGGCCTGGAGCAGCGAGTCACCGACATTATCGAAGCCAGCCAGCCGTTCCTCGACTACGCCGACTTCGACGTGCTGCGCCGCTCGGCCGTGAGCGACGCCCTGGCCTGGCGCGAGGAATTCAACGTCGTGCGCGACGCCACCGGGCTCGGAGTGGAGCGCAACCTGTTCCGCTACCGCGCGCTGCCGGTCACCGTGCGCCTGACCGAGTCGGGAACGCTCGCCCAGCTGCTGCGCGTGATCGCCGCCGCAACGCTGTCCACGTCGCGCTTCGACGTCTCGAGCACCATTCCGGTTCCGCCAGCCGTGCGCAATATCCTGGCCGACCGCGAGATTCCGGTGTTCATCGAAAGCGACGAGGAATGGCTCGCACGGGCCCGCTCCGGCGGCATCACCGCCAGCCGGGTGCGTCTGATCGGCAGTGACCCGGTGCTGGGGGCGCGGGAGGCGGCATCCGCTCTCGCCGAGGCGCTGGCCGGCAGCCCGGACATCGCGGTGTATTCGAACGCTGTCACCCAGGCCGGCCGCATCGAGGTGCTGCCGTTCCTGCGCGAACAGGCCATCTCGATCACCGCGCACCGGTTCGGCAACCCGAGCACGCTCTCGGACGGTGTGATCTAGCCCGTCTGCCTGTGTGCCCCGAGCGGGCACACAGGCCACGTGCGGTTTACATACAGTTTCGTGGGTCAAACTGTTAGGGGACGTATGATTACCGCTGTCCACAATTCGACAGGGGTTCACGCTTGAACGGAAACGCGACGACGACGCATCGAAACGTCGCCTTGTTGTCGGTCGCGAGTCTCATGGCGCCGCTGATCACGACGTCGGAAGAAATCGACCGACGGTTGAAGCCCGTATTGACGCGCCTCAAACTGCCGACCGGGCTGCTGCAGCGCGTCGCCGGTGTCTACGAGCGACGCAATTGGGGCCCGGACGAGACCTTCGATGACGCCGCGGTCAAGGCCGGCAAGATCGCGCTCAGAGAGGCTGGCATCAAGCCGAGCGACGTGGGCCTGCTCATCAATACCTCGGTCACCCGCAAGCACCTTGAACCCTCTGTGGCCGTGCGTATTCACCACGGCCTCGGCCTGCCGTCGTCGGCGATCAACTTTGACATTGCCAACGCCTGCCTCGGCTTCGTCAACGGCATGACCCTCGCCGCCCAGCTCATCGACAGCGGGCAGATCAAGTACGCCGTGATCATCGACGGTGAAGACGCCGACGAGATCCAGACCAACACGATTGACCGCCTCGGTCGCCCGGGCATTAAGCGCAAAGACTTCATGAGTGAGTTCGCCAGCCTCACCCTCGGCTCCGGCGCTGCTGCCGCCGTGCTCGGTCCAGCGGATGCCCACCCCGCCGGCCACCGCATCCTCGGCGGAGTCACCCGCGCGGCCACTCAGTTCAACGGACTCTGCGTCGGCAGCGTCGATGGCATGTTCACCGACGCGAAGGCGCTGCTCAAGGGCGGCATGGAACTGGTCGTGTCGGCCTGGACCGAGGCGAAGCGCGACTGGAGCTGGTCCAACATGGACCGCTACATCGTGCACCAGGTCTCGGACGTGCACACCAACGCCATCGTCAAGGCGACCGGCATGGACAAAACCAAGGTTCCGCTGACCTATCCGAAGCTTGGCAATGTCGGCCCGGCATCGATTCCGATCACCCTCTCCCAGGAGGCGTCGAAGCTGCAACCGGGCAACCGGGTGCTGCTGATGGGCGTCGGTTCCGGCCTCAACACCGCCATGATGGAACTCGTCTGGTGATCGTGTTGGCCTCCAGCCGCTTCGTCCGGATGCCTCTGGGCGCCGGAGCCCACGTTGCCGCAGGAGGTAGCCATTCGGTGGGCTGGGCTGGGCTGGACGAGGCGCCACGCGAGGTGCCACCTTTGGCCCCTTGAACGTGCCCACCACTGGCGAGATGCCATCTCTTGCCCCTTGGGGTCTGCGTGCTGACCGTGAGGTGCCATCTTTGGCCCCTTGGAGTGCTGTCAAGGGGCCAAAGATGGCATCTCGGGAAAACCATGGGGCTATATATGGCATCTCGCAGCGCGTGGCACCCGGGTTGCTCGCGAGATGCCACTTTTGGCCCCTTGAACGTGCCCACCACTCGTGAGATGCCATCTCTTGCCCCGTGAACCTGACTGTACGCATCCGCTTCACGGCAGTCGTGTGAATGGCCCATTCGGAGAAAAGACACTGTGACTAATACCCGCGCAACCGCAGCTAACCGCCTTCCGCGCCTGGTGCCAGCCCCGGCGACACTCCCGCCGGCCGGACTGACGGGGCTCGACCCAGAGTGGTCGCGCCTGATCGAGGTTCCGGAACGCAGCGCTGCGGGCGGCCTAGCGGGTGGGTTGGGCAGCGATTTGGGTGCCGCGGCAACCGGCAGCACGGCGAGTGGCGTGACGCACGGCTGGCACCTGCTCGACAATGGCCCGCAGCTCGACGCGCTCGGCGTGATTCCGGTCGGAACGATTCTGTGCGTGCACGGCAACCCGACCTGGTCCTACCTCTGGCGCAGCCTGCTGTCGTCGGCAACGGATGCAGCGGCGTCGGGTGCGCTCGCCTGGCGCGTGATCGCCGTCGACCAGCTCGACATGGGTTTCTCCGAGCGCACCGGAGGTTTTCGCCCACTGGCCCGCCGGGTGCAGGACCTCGGCGACCTCACCGACGCCCTCGACCTGGCCGGCCCGGTCGTCACCCTCGGCCATGACTGGGGAGGAGTCGTCTCGCTCGGCTGGGCCGTCGACCACCCCGAACTGCTGGCCGGAGTCATGCTGCTCAATACGGCGGTGCATCAGAGCGCTGGCGATCCGATTCCGGCGCCACTGCGGCTCGCCCTCGGTCGTGGAATCCTCGGCCCGGCGACCGTGGCGACGCCGGCGTTTCTGGCCACGACGTTGGCGCTGGCGCATCCGTCGCTATCGACCGAGGTCAAGCGCGGCTACCGAGCTCCGTATTTGACGAGCGCTCGACGCGGGGGAATCGGCGGGTTCGTCGCCGACATTCCGGTCGCCCTGAGCCACGAAAGTCGGCCTGAACTCGACCGCATAGCGGAGGGCGCGCGCGCCCTCGCTGTGCCGACGCTGCTGCTTTGGGGTCCCCGCGATCCAATCTTCAGCGACCGCTACCTCGACGACCTGGCCCGGCGGATGCCGCACGCCCGCGTGCACCGGTTCGAGGGCGCTGGGCATCTGCTGGCCGAGGATGCGGACTGCACTGCTGCCGCGCTGCTCTGGCTCGGCGACGCTGTCGCGGTCACTCCCGACGATGCGGCTAATGCGGTCACGTCCCCCTCCCGGACTGGCGATCTCGGCAAGCTCGACCAGCGGATGGGAGCGTCCAGCACGCTGCTCACCGCCACTTCGGGCGCCGAGGCGGTCGCACCATCTCTGTTGGCCGAGACCCCCGTCTCGGGGAGCGAGGCCGCCTCGCTATCTCTGTTGGCCGAGATCGCCATAGGGGGAACGCAAACCGCGTGGGAAGCCGCGGGGACGCATCCACTTTGGTATTACCTCGACGAATTGCAAAACTCCGACGAGACCGCCCTCGTCGATATGCAGCCGGCCCCGCGCACCGTCAGCTGGCGCTTACTGTCGCGGCGCGTACGCCAGATCGCGGCCGGTCTCGTCTTCATTGGCGTCAAGCCCGGCGACCGCGTCTCGCTGCTGGTTCCGCCGAGCGCCGACCTCACCGCGGTGCTCTACGCCTGCGTGCGCATCGGCGCGATCGTTGTCGTAGCGGATGCCGGCCTCGGCCTGGCCGGCCTCACTCGCGCCGTGCGCGGCGCCCGCCCCGACTTCGTCATCGGCGCAGCTCCCGGCCTTATGGCCGCCCGTGCCCTCGGCTGGCCCGGACGCAAAATCTCCACGGCGCGCTTCCCGGCTCCGATGGCCGCGCTCCTGAGCATCGAGCACACGCTCGCCGAGCTCGTGCAGTTGGGCCAGGCGCGCCTGGACGCCGACGACGCACTCCCGCCCGGCCCCGCACCGACCGACCCGGCCGCCGTGCTGTTCACCTCCGGATCGACCGGCCCGGCCAAGGGCGTCGTCTACACCCACGGCCAGCTCTCCGCTGTGAGCAATGCCCTCTTTCTGCAGTACGGAGTGGGCGTCGGAACCGGTCTCGTCGCCGGATTCGCCCCGTTCGCCCTGCTCGGCCCGGCCCTCGGCGCCCGCTCGGTCACCCCCGATATGGACGTCACGGCCCCCAAAACCCTCACCGCCACCGCCGTAGCGGCCGCCGTGGCCGCCATCGACGCGACGGTTGTCTTTCTCTCGCCCGCCGCGCTCGTGAACGTCGTCGCGACCGCCCGCGCGCTCACCCCCGCCGATCACGCGGCCCTCGCCGGGGTGCAGCGTTTTCTCTCGGCCGGCGCGCCAATCTCCGAAAGCCTGCTCGCCCAGGCCGCGACGCTCATGCCGCAAGCGACCGCGCACACCCCGTACGGCATGACCGAGGGCCTGCTCATGGCCGACATTACGCTCGAGGGCATCCGGGCTGCCGCTGCGAGTGTTTCCATGCCTCGCAGAGCGGATGCCGCAGCGCACGACGGCGAGTCGGACCCGTCCACTGCCTCACTGCCCGACACTGCGGTCTCGGCAAGCTCGACCGGCGGAGATGGTGAGGCCGCACTCATTGCGACGTCGGCTGAAGTGAACCCGGCGGGGGGAGTCTGCGTCGGGGGGTCGACGCAGACCACGCGCATCCGGATCAGCGCGCTCGACGCGAGTGGGGCATCCGTTGGTGAGTTGTCGGAGCAGCCCGACGTGACCGGCGAGATCGTCGTGTCGGCGCCGCACGTCAAGGACCACTACGACCGGCTCTGGCTCACCGAACGCACCTCGCGGCGCGGCGGGGTGCCCGGCGAACGCTGGCATCGAACCGGCGACGTCGGTCACCTCGACACCGCTGGCCGCCTCTGGGTCGAGGGCCGCATGCCGCATGTCATCGTGACGGCTGCCGGCGTCGTCACCCCGGTCGGTCCGGAGCAGCGCATCGAAACGCTGCCCGACGTTGCTCGTGCGGCCTTCGTCGGGGTCGGCCCGGTCGGCACCCAGCAGCAGGTCGCCGTGATCGAAACCGTGCCGCCGGCCCGCAGCGTGCACCGGGCATCCGCTCCGCTCGCCGCCGCCGTGCGCGCCGTCGTCGGTTCGCCGGTCGCCGCGGTGCTCGTCGTGCCCGGACTGCCCACCGATATTCGGCACAACTCCAAGATCGACCGCAGCCGGCTGTCGCGCTGGGCCACCGGCATCCTCTCTGGCGGTCGCTGGACTAAGCCATGAGGGGCTCGCCATGAGAGTGCTGGTGACCGGAGCCAGCGGCTTTCTCGGTCGCGCCGTCGCCGAGCGCATCAGCGCGGCCGGGCACGAGGTGCGCACCTTTCAACGGCGGCCATCCGGCGTGGCCGGCGTCGAGGACGTGCACGGCTCCATCACGACGCCGGCCGACACCCCGTACGCCGGTCTCGCCTATGCCGTCAGCGGCATGGACGCGGTCGTGCACCTCGCCGCGAAGGTCTCCCTCACCGGGGATCCGGACGAGTTCGCGGCGGTGAATGTCGGCGGCACCCGCACGGTGCTGCAGGCTGCGCAGCAGGCCGGCGTCTCCCGGTTCGTCTACGTGTCCTCACCGTCGGTCGCTCATGCGGGCAGTTCGATCATGGGTTCGGACGCGCTGCCGGCCGCGCCGGAACACGCTCGCGGCGACTACGCCCGCACCAAGGCTCACGCCGAACTGCTCGCGCTGGCCGCCGATGCTCCCGGATTCAGCGTGGTCGCCGTGCGCCCGCATCTGGTCTGGGGTCCCGGCGATACCCAGCTGATCGAGCGCATCGTCGACCGGGCGCGCTCCGGTCGGCTGCCGCTGCTCGGCCACGGCGCTGCACTGATCGACACGACTTACGTCGATAACGCGGCTTCGGCCATTCATGCCGCGCTCGACGCAGCTGTCACCGTGCATGGCCAGAGCTACGTGATCACCAACGGGGAACCGCGCCCGGTTGCGGACATCCTCGCCGGAATCTGCGGCGCGGCCAACGTGCCGGCGCCGACCTGGCGGGTGCCGGCATCCGCTGCCCGCGGTGTCGGCTCGCTCATTGAGGCCATCTGGCGGCGTCGCCCGGGTGTCGACGAGCCGCCAATGACCCGGTTTCTGGCCGAACAGCTCTCGACCGCGCACTGGTTCGACCAGCGCCGCACCCGCGCCGACCTGCACTGGACCCCCGCGGTCTCCCTCGACGAGGGCTTCGAGCGTCTCGCCGCGCACTATCGCGCTCGCCGCACCCGCTAGCCATCACTCCGCCCGGGCCCGGGCCCGGGCCCGGTCGGTTTGTGCGGCGGTGTCCCCAGTCGCGAAAACTGCGCGTTGGGAGCTCATTTCGTGCGGAAGCGCGCAGGTCTGCACGGCCATCCCGGCAGATGCGGCGCTACGCGCGAAACCCGAGGGCCGCGCGCGCGAACGTGAGCGCCTCCTCGGGGGCCACGCCGAGCTTGCGCGCCCGGGCGGCGAACGCGGCGGCGGCGGCCTGCACGTGCTGCTGGGCGGCATCCCCACTGGCGGCGATGAAGGAACCGTTGCGGCCGCGCGTCTCGATTACTTCGTCGCGCTCGAGCTCGCGGTAGGCGCGGGCCACGGTATTGGCGGCGAGCCCCAGATCGTCCGCGAGTTTGCGCACGGTCGGCAGCTTGTCGCCGGGGGCCAGTGAACCCGCACGAACGGCGGCGAGTACCTGCACCCGCAACTGTTCGTAGGGCGGTGTGGCGGAGCGCGGATCGACCAGCAGCATCATGCCGAGGTCTTCTCTCGGCTGTCTTCGTCGGGCCAGTTGTCGGCGGTTGGGCCGCGCCGGCGCCGGTCGAGTTCCATGGCTGTCTCGGGCCACAGTCGACGCAGGTAGTGCGTGGTGCTGCGATTGCGCAGGCTCGTCACGCTCCAACCGATTAGGGCGAAGACCAGCACCGGTCCCATTATCGTGAACGATTCGACCAGAATCTGCCCGACCGAGCCGGGCTCCGGCAGATAGATCGAGTCGCTGAGTGACAGGAACAACACGCAGGTACTGACGGCCGCAATGATGCCCGGGATCCCGACCAGGCTGCGCAGGGTGGTGCTGCGAAAGGCATCGCTCCAGGCCAGTTCGATGGATGTGCTGGCCGGCTGGCCGCGATCGAGCAGCGCCCCGACTGCCGCCCAGGTGAGCAGGCTCGCTGCAGCCGCGAGGGCCAGGAGCAGTCCGGCCGGCCAGAGAATAGTGCGCACCGAAACGTCATCGAACACCCGCTCCGGGTTGATCGCGATGACCCCGAGCACGGCAATGTAGCCGAGGGTGGCCAGCGCCAGGAATCCCAGCGAAAACGTGCGGTCGAGCGGCGTGACATAGTCGGCCAGCCGGGGCGACAGGCTGCGCGCGAGTCGCGGCGCCTCGGGAACCGGGGCGAAGGCCGCATGCGAATCGTTGAGGATCACGGCGCTTGTCGACGCAACCGTCATCGTGACCCCGACCAGAAGTCCGTTCCACGGGCTCTCGCTCCCGCCCATCGAGACGAGCGCCGCCGCTCCGACGACGAGTCCGATCATCGCTCCGACGACCCCGGCACGTTCCCGGCGATAGAGTCGGCGCGACAGCTCGGGAACGATCCCGGGAACCAACGCGAGCCCGACCTGCTGAGAGTAGGCGTGCAGCATCCGTCTGCGCGGTTCGGCACTTGAGATATAGGCCAAACGGATGCCGAGAGCTGCCATTACCAGCGCTGCCAAAATCACTAAGACCGGATTCACAAAACCCTCCTTTTGTGTGCGTTTTGTACCAGAGTAGCAATACAAACAACTGTGGCAATAGGTGCTCGGTAGGAAAAGCTGTCCTGGCCGTGCCTAACCGCGAAAACTCAATGCACCCAGAAAGAGCACAGCACCAGCGGTTCAGGCGCTGGGACGCTCCAGAGCTTCGGTGACGAGCGCGAGCGCCTCCTCCCGGCTCACCCCGAGCTGCTGAATGCGCGCGGCGAACGACGTGGCGGCCGCCTGGGCCTGCCGCGCCGCCGCATCGCCATTGGGAGCGATGAATGACCCGAATCGGCCGCGGGTTTCAATGACGGCGTCACGCTCCAGCTCACGATAGGCGCGGGCGACCGTGTTCGTGGCGAGGCCGAGTTCAGCGGCGAGGGCGCGCACGGTCGGCAGGCGAGTGTCGTGGGCGAGCTCGCCGGAGCGCACGGCCGCAATCACCTGGCTGCGCAACTGTTCGAACGGCGGCGTACTCGACTGGGAATCAATGGCAACAAAGGAAGCGGGCACGGGACCCTCCGTTCAACGTTATGGACAATTTTGCCCCGCTACAACGGATGCTGCAACAGCATGCCGTTGGTACGTTCCTCCAGAATGTCCGAGAGCCCGGGTGTCTGCCTGCCTCAACGCCCACGAAGCACCGTTCGTGAGGCCGCGGCGGCTCGGTAGGCTCGAACCCATGACTTTCCCGGCCGATCTGCCCGCCCAGCTGGCCGGGCTGCTGCCCACCCTGGTCGGTGTCCTGCTGCTTCTGGCGGTGGTCGTGACGGTGCTGCGCGGCTATCGCACGCAGCATCCCTTCGCGCCGGCGTTGGCCCTGCTGCGCGGCACCCTGCAGCTGGCCGCGATCAGCCTGATCCTCAGCGGAATCATCAACGATCCGCTCTGGGTCGGTGTCGGACTGCTCGTCATGTTCGCGGCGGCCGTTGGCACGGTGACCCGGAGGATCGGCTTCAACCGGCGCCACCTGGTGCGGGTTGCTGCGGCGATGGGGCTCGGTGTTGTCGTCACGCTGACGATCGTGTTCACGACCGGGGCGATTGAATTTTCGCCGCGCTACGTGCTCGCCATCGGCGGCATTATCATCGGCAATGCCATGTCGATCGCGACCCTGAGCGGTCGGCGCTTCACCGAAGCGGTCGGCGACCACTGGGACGAGGTCGAGGGCTGGCTCGCGCTCGGCGCCACGCCGGGCCAGTCCACCCGGGAGCTCGCCCGGCAAGCGGTGTATTTCGCCATCATCCCGTCCACGGATCAGACCAAAACCACCGGCCTCGTGACGTTGCCCGGGGCGTTCGTCGGCGCGATCTTTGGCGGAGCATCGCCCCTGGAGGCCGGCCGGTTTCAGATCGTCGTGCTCGCCGGCATCCTCTGCGCCGGGTCGATCGCCGCGGTGACGCTGCTGCACCTGGTCGGCCCGGTGCGCCAAAAGCCCGTCCCCACGGTCTAGCCCTCGAAATTACTCGACCGAACGGTGAATCAGGCGGGACAAGACGATCGCGCTGCGGGTGTGGTCGACGTTGGGCGCGAGGCGCACCTTTTCGAGGGCCGCCTCGAGACCGGGAATGTCCCGGGCGCGAATGTGCACCATGGCATCGGCGCTGCCGGTGATCGTTCCGGCATCGACCACCTCCGGCACGCCGGAGAGAATGCGCAGCAGTTCGTCGGGTGCCACCGTGCCGCGGCAGAACAGCTCGACATAGGCTTCCGTGCTCATGCCGTCGACGGCCGGGTCGACCTGAATGGTGAAGCTGCGAATGACCTTGTCGGCCACCAGCCGATCAACGCGCCGTTTCACAGCGGATGCCGACAGCCCCACGACGGATCCGATATCGCCGTAGCCGGCACGCGCATTCTGGCGCAGCAGGTCCAGAATGCTGTGGTCTAGGTTGTCCATGGGCCGAGTCTAGGCGATCGCTGTGCGCAAACGTGCGTCCCGACGGCCATTCTCGAAGATTTATTGCGCAGATCAGCGTGAAACGTTGAATCGTGATGTGTGAGACTAGGACTGGCGTCCCGGAACGATCGTGATTCGATCGCGCCGGGCTCTCGTGAGCGACCTGGTCCGCCATTCACCCTACGTTTCGTGGGTTTTCAGGTCCGCGAAACGACGAAGGAGCCTCATGTCGATCGACTCAGCCACCCCCGTCCTCTCCGAAGAATCGGCCGTTCCGGTGCGCACCGCCACCAAGCGCACCATTCTCATGTGCAAGCCGCAGTTCTTCACCGTGGTCTACCGCATCAACCCCTGGATGGACCCGGCCCTGCCCACCGATACCTCGCTCGCCGTCGAGCAGTGGCAGACCCTGTACGACACCTACGTCGGCCTCGGCTACGACGTGCAGCTGATCGAGCCGATCGACGGCCTGCCCGACATGGTCTACGCGGCCAACGGCGGATTCGTCATCGACAACCAGGCCTACGGCGCCAAGTTCACCCACGTACAGCGCCAGCCCGAAGGTCCCGCCTACATGGACTGGTTCGGCGCCAACGGCTTCGACGTACGCGTGCCGATCGAAACCAACGAGGGCGAGGGCGACTTTTTGCTGGTCGGCGACGTTATTCTGGCCGGCACCGGCTTTCGCAGCGATTCGAACAGCCATGCAGAGCTCTCGATTATCGCCGGCCGCCCGGTCATCACCCTGCGCCTGATCAACCCGAGCTTTTACCACCTCGACACCGCCGTCGCCGTGCTCGATGACAGCAATATCGCGTACCTGCCGAGCGCGTTCGATGCTCCGAGCCTCGCGATTCTGCAGGAACGTTATCCCGACGCCATTATCGTCACCGAAGAGGATGCCTCCATCCTCGGACTCAACTCCTACTCCGACGGCTACAACGTCGTCATCGCCGCCCGCGCCAAGGACTTCGAACAGCAGCTGCGCGCCCGCGGCTACAACCCGATCGGCGTCGACCTGTCCGAGCTGCTGCTCGGCGGCGGCGGCGTCAAGTGCTGCACGCTCGAGCTGCGCCGATGACCGCGCCCAACCTGAAGGAGCACGATATGACCACGAACCTGACCGCCGAGACCGTGCCCGCAGCATCCGTTTTGTCTGAAGCCACCGCACTGATCGCCCAGGAAAGTGCGCACGCCGCGCACAATTACCACCCGCTCGAGGTCGTTGTCGCGACCGGTGACGGCGCCTGGGTAACGGATGTCGCCGGTCGCCGCTATCTGGACTGTCTCGCCGCATATTCCGCCGTGAACTTCGGGCACTCCAACCCGGTACTGCTTGACGCCGCCCGCGCGCAGCTCGGCCGCATCACGCTGACCAGCCGTGCCTTCTACAACGACCAGCTCGGCCCGTTCGTCACCGCGCTCGCCGAACTCGCCGGCAAAGACATGGTGCTGCCCATGAACACCGGCGCCGAGGCCGTCGAATCCGGCATCAAGGTCGCCCGCGCTTGGGGCTACCGAGTCAAGGGCGTCGCGCCCGACCTGGCCAACATCATCGTCGCCGCCGGCAACTTCCACGGCCGCACCACCACCATCATCAGCTTCTCCGACGACGAATCGGCCCGCGCCGGTTTCGGACCGTTCACACCCGGTTTTCGCACCGTGCCCTACGGCGACGCCGCGGCGCTCGAGGCTGCCATCGACGAGAACACCGTCGCCGTGCTGCTCGAACCGATCCAGGGCGAGGCCGGCATCGTCGTGCCGCCGGCCGCCTATCTGCCGGCCGTGCGCGAGATTACGACGCGTCTGAACGTGCTGTTCATCGCCGATGAAATCCAGTCGGGGCTCGGCCGCACCGGCTCGACCTTCGCCTGCGACCTGGTCGGCGTCGTGCCCGACCTGTACCTGCTCGGCAAGGCCCTCGGCGGCGGCATCGTGCCGGTGTCGGCGGTCGTCGGCAACACCGACGTACTCGGAGTGCTGCACCCCGGCGAGCACGGCTCCACCTTCGGTGGTAACCCGCTCGCCGCCGCCGTGGGCCTGGCCGTCGTGAAAATGCTGGCCACGGGCGAATACCAGAAGCGAGCGACCGAACTCGGGGCACGCCTGCATGCCGGACTCTCGGCGCTGATCGGCCACGGCGTGGTCGAGGTGCGCGGCGTCGGTCTCTGGGCCGGCATCGACATCGACCCCGCGCTGGCCCCGGGCCGCGTCGTCTGCGAGGCCCTGCTCGCCCGCGGCGTGCTCGCCAAGGACACCCACGGCTCGACCATTCGGCTCGCCCCGCCGATCGTCGTCTCGGCTGACGACGTGGACTGGGCTGTCGAGCAGTTGCGCCTGGTGCTGGCCGACCTCACCGCGGCGAAGTAGGCTTCCGGTCGGCTCGCGGCACCGGCCCGGCTCGCCCCGTTCCGTGGGGATCGTGGCTCGGCGAACGCGCGTTTCCTGAATCAGCCACCGCAACAGCGGATGTCCCCGCGTGACGGCTGCGGCGCCAAGCCGGGCGGCTCTAGGCTGAAGGGCATGTACACCGACCTGCCCGAAGCCGAACTCCGCGCCTATCGCAGCGGCCAGGCCGACCCGGGCGACTTCGACGCGTTCTGGGCTGACACCCTCGCCGAGGCCGAGGGCCATCCGCTTAATGTCACAGCCTTGAAGGTCGACGCCGGGCTCAGCACACTGGACGTGTTCGACCTGACCTTCGCCGGGTTCGGCGGGCAGCCGATCAAGGCCTGGCTGCGGGTGCCCGTCGGCGCGAGCGGTCCGCTGCCGACCATCGTGCAGTTTCACGGCTACGGCCGGGGACGCGGGCAGGCTTTCGAGAATCTGCTGTGGGCATCCGCCGGGTTCGCGCACTTCGAGATGGACCTGCGCGGGCAGGGCTACGGCGGCAGCGCCGGCGACACTGCCGATGACGCCGGGAGCGGTCCACAGGTCCCAGGGTTCATGACCCGCGGCATTGACTCCCGCGAGACCTACTATTACCGCCGCCTCTTCACCGACGCCGTGCGCGCCGTCGCGGCGGCCCGCAGCCTGGCGCTCGTCGACGAAGCCCGCGTCGGCGTGATGGGCACCAGTCAGGGCGGTGGAATCGCGCTCGCCGTGGCCGGACTGGTTCCCGACCTTTCCGCCGTGGTCGCTCGGGTGCCGTTTCTGTGCGACTTTCCGCGGGCATCCGTTATCACCGACGCGCAGCCGTACCGCGAGCTGGGCCAGTATCTCGCGACGCATCGGCTGAAGGTTACGCGCGTGCACGACGTGCTGTCCTACTTCGACGGCGTCAACTTCGCCAAGCGGGCCACCGCGCCGGTGACCATGACGGCGGCACTGATGGATCCGATTTGCCCGCCATCGACCGTCTTCGCGGCCTACAACAACTATGCCGGCCCGAAGCAGATCACGGTCTGGCCATACAACGGGCATGAGGGCGGCGCCTGGGAAGACGATGCGCTCGCACTGCGGGCGTTCCGCGAGAACCTGGCCTGACGTTCGGCTCTTGCCGCCAAAAACCAATGGCGGTACCATTTTGGTATGGCTATCAATGTGCGCATCCCGGAGGAGCTCGATCGTCAACTGGAAGAGCTCGCGGCGGCACAACACGTGTCGAAGCACGCTCTGCTGCTGCAGGGGGCAACGCTGATTGTCGACCGCTACTCGCGTCGAGATGAAATCGAGTCGGGCCTGCAGTTCGTACTGACCCACGACGCCGAGTTGCTGCAGCGGCTCGAAGACGCATGACCCGATACCTGGAGGTCGCCGACGCGCTTCAGGTGACCGAGCGCTACGGATTCCACGTACGGGACGCCGGCCTCCTCGCATCTGCGCTGGCCCGGCCGTCGGCGTCCATGTTTGGAACGGATGCCTACCCGACGTTTGATCGCAAGGCCGCAGCCTTGCTCGAATCGCTCGTGCGTAATCATCCGCTCGTGGACGGGAACAAGCGCACCGGTTGGACCCTGATGGTTCTCTTTTTGTGGATCAACGGATTTGCTCACGATTTCACCGCCAACGAGGGGTTCGACTTCGTGATCGGCGTCGCCGAAGGAACTATCGACCTCGACGAATCTGAACGCCGCATCGCTGCGCATCGGGTCCAACGGCCATAAGCCGCAGCGCAACCCGGACCGGGCTGCGCCGCGGGGGCTATTTCGGCGGGGCCGTCTTCCTCGGCGCCCGCTTCACCGGCGTGCCCGTCACGGCAGCGGATGCACCGATGCTCTGTTTCGGCGCGGCGGCTGTGCCTACCGGAGCCTTGCGTACCGGAGCCTTCCGCGCGGGAACAGCCTCGGCCGCGGCGACCATGGGAGCGGCGACCGGCATCAGCCGGGACAGCTGCGTCACGTGCCCGGGGTTCAGCTCCTCGAGCGAGTTCACCCCGAGCAGCCGCATCGTGCGGCTGACCTGTTCCGACAGAATCTGGATCGTGCGGTCGACCCCGGCCTCACCGCCGGCCATCAGGCCGTAGAGGTAGGCGCGGCCGATCATGGTGAAGCGGGCGCCGAGAGCGATCGAAGCCACGATATCGGCTCCGGACATGATGCCCGTGTCGAGGTGCACCTCGGTGTGCGCACCGACCTCGCGCGCGACCTGCGGCAGCAGGCGGAACGGAATCGGCGCCCGGTCGAGCTGGCGACCGCCATGGTTCGAGAGGGTGATGCCGTCGACGCCGAGATCGACGAGGCGCTTGGCGTCCTCGAGGTTCTGCACGCCCTTGACGACGACCTTGCCGGGCCACTGCGCCTTGATCCAGGCCAGGTCCTCGAAGTCGACTGTGGGGTCGAACATCGTGTCGAGCAGGTCAGCGACCGTGCCGCTCCAGCGATCGAGGCTCGCAAAGGCGAGCGGTTCGGTGGTCAGAAAGTTGATCCACCACTCCGGCCGGGGCAGTGCGTTGACGACCGTGCCGAGGGTGAGCGCCGGCGGAATCGAGAAGCCATTGCGCTTGTCGCGCAGCCGGGCGCCCGCCACGGGCACGTCCACGGTCACCAGCAGCGTGTCGAAACCGGCCTTCGCGGCCCGGTCCACGAGGGCCATCGACCGGTCGCGATCCTTCCACATGTACAGCTGGAACCAGTTGCGGCCGTTCGGGTTGGCGGCCTTGACGTCTTCGATCGAGGTGGTACCCATGGTCGACAGCGCGAAGGGGATTCCGGCCCGAGCCGCCGCGTGCGCCCCGGCGGTCTCGCCCTCGGTCTGCATCATGCGGGTGAATCCGGTGGGCGCGATACCGAACGGCTGTGAAACCTGCGCCCCGAGCACGTCCCAGCCGGTCGACACGGTCGACACGTCGCGCAGGATCGACGGGTGGAACTCGATGTCCTCGAAGGCCTGGCGGGCCCGGCCGAGCGAGATTTCGGCCTCGGCCGCGCCCTCGGTGTAGTCGAAGGCCGCCTTGGGCGTTCGCTTCTGGGCGATGGCGCGCAGGTCCGCGATCGTGAGCGCGGCGGCCAGCCGGCGCTTCTTTGCGTTGAGCTCCGGACTCTTGAACTTCATCAGCGGGGCGAGATCTTTGATTTTGGGGATGCGTCGTTGAACCATGGTCGTCCTTCTCTAGTGATCGCGCAGGTGGGTTTCGGCGTAGTAGTTGGAGATGTGGGCGTGCATCGCGAGGCGGGCCGCATCCGCTTCACCGGCCAGAATGGCGGCCAGAATGCCGCGATGCTCCAGCATCAGGCGAGCGGATGTTGCCGGCCAGTTCGCGAGGCCCGCCGCGCCGGCCCGCGCGTACCCCTCGATCGCGCTGCGGAGGCCGGCCATCGTCGCCGTGACGACCTGGTTGCCGCTCGCTTCGGCGAGGGAGAGGTGGAACGCCGCGTCGAGGGCGAGAAATTCGGCTTCGGTGAGGGTCTGGTTTTCCATCGCGGTGAGGATCTGCGCGGAGGCGGCCAGGTCGGGGGAGCCTGCGGCCGCGAGGTCGGTGACGATCGAGCCCTCAAGAACGAGGCGGGTTTTGACCACGTCGGCCACCGCAAAGCCCTGGGCCGCGACCTGCAGGCGCATGAGCGCGGACATCCCGCCGCCGGGGCGGGCGACGATAATCGCGCCCGCCGAGGGACCGGAACCGACCGCGGTGCGGATTAGACCGAGCACTTCGAGCACGCGCAGGGCCTCGCGCACACTGGATCGGCCGACGCCCAGGTCGGCGGCAAGGGTGCGCTCGGGCGGCAGGTGGTCTCCCGGGCTGAGTCGGCCGTCGAGCAGGTCGCGTTCAACAGCGTCGAGCACGACCTGCCAGGCGCGTGGGGCGGTCATCGGGTCCTCTCGGGTGCAGTGACCATGTGGTCTGACCACAGGTTACACGAGGATCACCCGGTCGCGCGATAGACAAATCGTCATAACTTGGGAGCGCCCGTTTGGTGCGCACGCGCCTGCACCAAGCGGCAGCGCGACGCGCGTCGCCCGGGCGCACCAGGGCGGAGGGAAGCAACTCGCGCGGGACTCAGGCATCCGTTCGCGGCAGCAGCACGTGGCCGGGTTGCCCCAGCCGCAGAGATCGTGGGTGGTTACAGCCTCAGGCCGAGGGCGCTGATCATGTCGCGACCGTCGTCGGTGATCTTGTCGGGCGTCCACGGCGGCATCCAGACCCAGTTGATCCGATGGCGTTCGACCACGCCGACGAGGGCCTGCTCGGTTTGCTCCGTCAGTACCTCCTGCTCGGGGCAGCCGGCCGAGGTGAGGGTCATTTGGATGACGAGCGTGTCGGTGTCGTCGTCCCAGGCCAGGCCGTAGATCAGGCCGAGGTCGAAGACGTTGATGCCGATCTCGATGTCCATCACGTTTTTGAGTGCTTCTTCGATGTCATCCTGGCGTGCCGGAGTGAGTGCTGAGACCATGGTCCCAGCCTACGGTCGCGGCGGGGCGCGCAGTGCCCGACTAACTCGTCAACACGACGTTGACCGGGGTCTCGCCGCGCAGCATCCGTTCTATTTGCTGGCGAACGAGCAGGGCCATGCGTGGCAGCATCGCGCTCGAGGCGCCGCCCACGTGGGGGGAGATGATCACGTTGGGCAGCGCGAAAAGTGGATGCCCCGCCGGCAGCGGTTCCGGATCGGTCACGTCGAGCGCGAGCCGGATTCGGCCGCTGGTGGCGTGAGCGAGCAGCGCCTCCGTGTCGGCGACCGGGCCGCGGGCGATGTTCACCAGCAGGGCGCCGCCCGGCATGAGCGACAGGAACGCGTCATCGACCATGCCGGTGGTTTCCGTCGTGAGCGGCACGCCGACCACGACGATATCGGCCCTCGAAAGCAGTTCGGGCAGGGACTCGAAGCCGTAGATCGTGCCGCGTTCGTCGGTGCGGGCGGTGCGGGCGACGCGAATGACCGTGGTTTCGAAGGCGAGCAGCCGGGTTTCGATGGCGTGGCCGACGCCGCCGTAACCGAGCAGCAGCACGGTGCGGTCGGCCAGGCTCGCGTGCTGCGCTGGTGCCCAC
Organism: Cryobacterium sp. Hh11; assembly: GCF_004404045.1. NCBI lineage: Bacteria > Bacillati > Actinomycetota > Actinomycetes > Micrococcales > Microbacteriaceae > Cryobacterium > Cryobacterium sp. Hh11. Next base: position 198,785 of record NZ_SOHF01000037.1, read on the forward strand.
TCGCCCCGCTCGGCGGCGCGTACGAAGTCGTCGATGCCGCGCTGGGAGGCCAGAATCAGAGCGAGGGTGAGCTCGGCGGTCGAGGTCTCGTGCACGGAGGCGGCGTTCGCGAACACGTGGCCGGCGGGCAGCAGCGTGTCGATGCCGTCGTAGCCGATCGACTGGCTCTGCACGAGCCGGGTGCGCACGCCCGCGAGATGGGCGACCCGGTTGGCGGCGCCCATGTACGGTGTCACGACAAGGTCGATCTCGGGAATAGGTGCCGGGCCTTCCATCGCCCACTCGATGACCTCGACGCCATCGGGCAGCTCGCCAAGGGCGGCGCGCAGGTCGGGCTCGGGCAGGCTGACGCGCAGGGTTTCGGAGCTCATCGGTCAAGCCTAGACGGGCGCCGGTGCTCAGCGCCGAGGGTGGCGTGTAGAGCGGCGAGGTCGCCTGGACCATCCCGCGCCCGTGTCGGGGGTTCCGACGGTGTGCCTCCTGCTTCGGCAGGAGCCGGTCGATGTTCTCTCCCGGAGGCGATTGATAATCATGGCGCATGAGCAAAGTCGTCGACCACGCCGCTGCCCGCGATGACCGCTCCTTCTTTGGACAGCCGCGTTCACTCGCCAACATCTTCGGCGTCGAGATGCGGGAGTGGTTTTCCTTTTACGGCATGCAGGGCATCCTGTTGTTGTATTTATACTTCTCGGCGGCCGACGGCGGCTTGGGAATCCCGCAGACCACTGCGGCCGGCATCGTCGGTGCATACGGCGGTGGCGTCTACCTCTCGACGATCCTCAGCGCCTGGACCGCCGATCGGTTTCCACTACGGATTCGGCCTCGCCGCCGTTGGCCTGGCGATCGGGCTCACCCAGTATTCCCTCGGCCGCAAGCGCCTGCCGGATGCCGCCCGGCGGGTTCCCGATCCGCTGCCGCGTTCGCGATGGTCCCGCTACATCGTCATTGCGATCGCGACGCTCGGCGTTATTGTCGTGCTCGGGCTCACCGGGATGATTACCGCGAGCAATCTGGTCACCATCGTGATCGGGCTGACGATCGTCGCGACAATTGCCTACTTCGTGGTGATCCTGACGAACCGCCAGATCACCACGGTCGAGCGCCAACGGGTCTGCGCCTTCATTCCGCTATTTATCGCTAGTGCGGCGTTCTGGTCGCTCTACCAACGGCAATTCACGGTCGTCACGATCTACTCGGACGAGCGACTCGACCGCGCGCTGTTCGGCTGGGAGATGCCGGTGTCCTGGGTGCAGTCCTTCAATCCCGTGCTCATCATCGTGCTCTGCGGCATCTTCGCCGCCCTGTGGACCAGGTTGGGAACGCGGCAGCCCCCCACGCCGATCAAGTTCGCGGTGGGCACCGCGGTGATGGGCGGCGCCTTCCTGCTGTTCCTGCCGTTCGCCGGCGGTGCCGCGAACTCGACGCCACTCCTGGCGATGATCGGAATTCTGCTGGTCTTTACGATTGCGGAGCTGCTGCTCTCACCGGTCGGACTCTCGGTCGCCACCAAGCTCGCGCCGGAGGTCTTCAAGACGCAGATGGTGGCTCTGTTCTTTCTCTCGGTCGCGCTCGGCTCCGCCGTGTCGGGTGTGCTCGCGACCTGGTACGCCACTGCGCCAGGGCGGGTCTACTTCAGCGTGCTCGGCAGCATCGCGATTGTGCACGGGCTCCTACTCGTTCTGATCTCCCGCCCGGTGCTGCGCCTGATGGGCGGGGTTCGCTAGGCCGTCCTTCAGTGGACAACTTTGTCGGGTGCTGCGGGGTCGTAACCCATCGAAGTTGTCTACTCAGTGGCAACCGCCCGCAGTTAGCGCGGAACCGTCGCCTCGACGATCGCGATCTCCCGGGTCGCGGTCTCTCGATCGAGGTCGGGCTCCGATCCCTCGGGCGCGGCCGGCGCCTGCTCCCGCTCCAGCACGGCGGACCGGCCTCGGCGCCTCGGCCGCACCGGCGGCGCCTCGCGCCCGTCGCCGGCGTGCAGAAC
>NZ_SOHF01000025.1:0-292082 GCF_004404045.1 Cryobacterium sp. Hh11
CGCCGCCGCCGCGCAGGCTGCGGCCGCCGAGGCGGCCCGCCAGGCCACGGCGACCCCGGTCCCAGCCGAGGGACTGATCACCGCCGTCGGCGACTCGGTCATGCTCGCCTCTGCCCCGGAATTGCAGGAGACCCTCACGGGCATCACGATCGATGCTTCGGTGTCGCGCGGGATGTATTCCGCAGACGACATATTGCTGGCGCTCAAGGCTGCCGGCCAGTTGCATCCGGTGGTCGTGATCGGTCTCGGGACCAACGGCCCGATCTCGGCGAGCGAGCTCGTGTCCATTCTGCGCATTCTCGGCCCGGACCGGCAGCTCGTGCTCGTGAACGCCTACGCCGACCGCGACTGGACCGACGGGGTCAATGCGACCCTGGCCGAGTTCGCAGCGGGCAATCGCCGGGTCGAGCTAGCCAACTGGCACGACACGATCGCCGGGCGCCTCGACCTGCTCGCCGGCGACCAGGTACATCCGGGCCCGAGCGGCGGGCAGCTCTACGCCGACCAGGTGCTGGCGGCGCTGGACCGTCTGGCCGCGCTGCCGCCGCTGCCCGACATGAGCTGGCTGCTGCGGGACGCCGACGCGCCCACGGCCCCGCGGTACCGCTGAGGTCAGAACTCGAGGATGTACGCCATCTTGCGATGCGTGGGCACGAAACCCATGCCCGTGTACAGGCCGAGGGCTCCGGTGGGGCTCGCGGAGTCGACCGCGAGGGTCACTCGCTCGTGGCCGAGCGCCTGCCCGGCAGCCAGCTGGGCGGCCAGGAGGGATTGCGCGATGTGGCGGCCACGCCATCCGCTTAATACGCCGACCAGGTCGATATAGCTGCCGGTGAAACCCTGGCTGGCCCAGACGTTGTCGTTGGCGGTCGACAGCACGAAGCCGACGACCTCGTCGCCGGCCCACGCGACGAACGAGAGGTCGCGGCGAAACCAGGTGCCGCCGACGAAGGCGTTCCAGTTCTCGTCACTCATTGGCTGGCTGGCCCAGTGGTCCATGAAGGCATCGTCGCGGGTTTTATGGACCGCTGCCGACAGATCGGCCGTATATGCCTCAATGCGAATACCTTCGGCGGCCTCAATCACGCGCACCTGGGCATCCAGTGCACGTTCGAGGGTAAGAAAGTAGCGCGCCAGCGTCAGGCCCGCGTGCGCGAACAGCGCGGAGTTCTGCGGGGAACGTTCGTCGGCGTAGGTCAGGATCCAGCCCGGCAGTTGTTTGGTCGACGAAGCGAGCTGCTGCTTCGCCCGCGCCAGCTGCCAGGCCAGCAGCTGGCGGCCGATACCCCGACCGCGGAGCGACGGATGCACCCCGCCGATCGGCATCGAGCGCACCAGGCTCACCTGACGCGGCGGAAACATGACCATGCCGACTGCAACGATGCGGCCGGCCACGTCGACGCCGACGAGCGAGTCTCGGTCGGCGTGAAAGTGGGAGTAGCCGAAGTCGGCGGCGATGGCGCCGCGGGCGGTGAGGTAGTTGGGGTGGTCGACCTCACCCATGGCCTGGCGCAGCTGCCAGATTCCGTCGATGTCGCTCTCGGTGGCCGCGCGCCACCCAGCGACGTCCGCGTGCGACGGACTCACCGGCGCCGGGGCAGCCCCCACGCGTTCCGTCAACGATGTCTCGTAATCAACCATCCCCCCACCCTATCTTTCGTCGAGAGCGCAAAAAGTGCCCGATTGAGGCGTCCAATCGGGCACTTTTTGCGCTCTCGCCGACCTGGGGGCGCAAAAAAAGGGGGGCCACTTTCGTGGGCCCCCCTTCGGTGCTGGTGCTACTTCTTGTCGGCCTCGGGCGCAGCGTCTTCGACTGCTGCATCCTCGGCTACGACGGTCTCTTCGACGGCAGCGTCTTCGACGACTACGTCTTCAGCAACGACGTCTTCGACAACGACGTTCTCGGACCCGACGGGGGTCGCGGCAACGGTCGCGGTCTTGGAGCGCTTGACCTTGGGGGTCAGGGGCTCGAGAACGAGCTCCATCTGCACCATGGACGCGTTGTCACCCTTGCGGAAACCGAGCTTCGTGATGCGGGTGTAACCGCCCTGACGCTCGTTGACCTGCGGGGCGATGACCGTGAACAGCTCGTGCACGACGGACTTGTCGGTGATCGTCGCGAGAACGCGACGACGGGCGTGCAGGTCGCCGCGCTTGGCGAACTGCACCATGCGCTCGGCGAGCGGACGCAGGCGCTTGGCACGGGTCTCGGTCGTCTTGATCGACTTGTGGGTGAACAGGGCCGCGGCCAGGTTCGCAAGCATGAGGCGCTCGTGCGCCGGGCCGCCACCGAGACGGGGGCCCTTTGTGGGCTTAGGCATTGGTAATCTCCAGTATCAAAAAATCGAAAGGCAGCGGGAAGCCGAGCCTTAGTTGGTCTCTTCTTCGTAGCCGCTGTAGAAGTGCGCGCCGTCGAATCCGGGAACCGAATCCTTCAGTGACAGGCCGAGCTCAACGAGCTTGTCCTTCACTTCGTCAACCGACTTCTGCCCGAAGTTGCGGATGTTCATCAGCTGGGTCTCCGACAGGGCGACCAGTTCGCTGACGTTGTTGATGCCTTCGCGCTTGAGGCAGTTGTACGAGCGCACCGACAGGTCGAGGTCTTCGATCGGAATCGAAAGCTCGGTCGAGAGCACAGCGTCAACCGGCGCTGGGCCGATCTCGATGCCCTCGGCTGCGGTGTTGAGCTCGCGGGCCAGGCCGAACAGCTCGGTCAGGGTGCGACCAGAGGATGCAATGGCGTCGCGCGGCGAGATGGCCGACTTGGTCTCCACGTCAACGACGAGGCGATCGAAGTCAGTGCGCTCTCCGGCACGAGTTGCCTCGACCCGATAGGTCACCTTGAGCACGGGCGAGTAGATCGAGTCGACCGGAATCTGGCCGGCTTCGGAGAACTCGTTGCGGTTCTGGGTGCTGGACACGTAACCACGGCCACGCTCAATGGTCAGTTCGAGTTCGAACTTCGCCTTGTCGTTGAGGGTTGCGATGACCAGTTCCGGGTTGTGCACCTCGACGCCGGCCGGAGCCGAAATGTCAGCGGCGGTAACCTGGCCGGCACCCTGCTTGCGCAGGTACGCGGTGATGGGCTCGTCGTGCTCGCTCGAGACGACGAGGCCCTTGATGTTCAGGATGATCTCGGTGACATCTTCCTTCACACCGGGGACGGTGCTGAACTCGTGCAGCACGCCATCGATACGGATGCTGGTTACAGCAGCGCCCGGAATCGAGGAGAGCAGAGTACGGCGAAGCGAGTTGCCGAGGGTGTAGCCGAAGCCAGGTTCGAGCGGCTCAATGATGAACCGTGAACGGAACTCCGAGATGTTCTCTTCGGTGAGCGTTGGACGCTGTGCAATAAGCACTGTTGATTCCTTTCGGCTAAGTGTCCGCTATATGACACTTGCAATGACGAGAGTGTGAAAAGTTGAAAGAAAAGAGTCCCGACGGGGCTCGGCGCCATTCAAGTGCCGAGCCCGTCGAGATGACAGCGAGTGCTTTAGACGCGGCGGCGCTTGGGCGGACGGCATCCGTTGTGAGCCTGGGGCGTCACGTCGTTGATCGATCCGACCTCGAGGCCAGCGGCCTGCAGTGAACGGATCGCGGTCTCGCGGCCTGAGCCGGGTCCCTTGACGAAGACGTCAACCTTCTTCATGCCGTGTTCCTGCGCCTGGCGGGCGGCCGATTCGGCGGCCAGCTGTGCGGCGAAGGGGGTCGACTTGCGCGAACCCTTGAAACCAACCTGGCCCGAAGAGGCCCAGCTGATGACGGCACCGGTCGTGTCGGTGATCGACACGATCGTGTTGTTGAAGGTGCTCTTGATGTGAGCCTGGCCCACAGCAATGTTCTTCTTTTCTTTCTTACGCGGCTTCCGTACGGCCGACTTGGGTTGTGCCATGAATTTCTCCTGAATCCTAAAGGCGTTAGCGGGCTAGGCCGAGGCCTAGCGCGCCTTCTTCTTGCCGGCTACGGTGCGCTTCGGGCCCTTGCGGGTGCGAGCGTTGGTCTTGGTGCGCTGACCGCGAACGGGCAGGCCCTTGCGGTGGCGGATGCCCTCGTAGCTGCCAATTTCAACCTTGCGGCGGATGTCAGCGGCAACCTCGCGGCGGAGGTCACCCTCAACCTTGAAGGTTCCCTCGACGTAGTCGCGGAGAAGGACGAGCTGGTCGTCGCTCAAATCCTTGACGCGGATGTTTCCGTCGATTCCAGTGTCGACGAGGGTCTTGAGGGCCCTCGTACGGCCAACACCGTAAATGTATGTCAATGCAACTTCCACGCGCTTATCGCGCGGGATGTCGACGCCGGCTAGACGTGCCATTGTGTCTCCTGTTTAGTGATGGAGGTCTGTAACAGTTCCTGTACACCGGCCTCCAACCGATGGTGTCACCCCAGAGGGCTCCCGGAACTGCTATTTACTTATGCAGGTGAATCTCGAAGAGAGAGATTATCCCTGGCGCTGCTTGTGACGCGGGTTCTCGCAGATGACCATCACGTTGCCGTTGCGGCGGATGACCTTGCACTTGTCACAGATCTTTTTGACGCTGGGCTTGACCTTCATGGTGATTCCTTGTTTTTCGCTGTCTTCGTACCAACGGGATGCCGTCGGCCGTTACTTACAGCAGTCGTTACTTGTAGCGGTAGACAATCCGGCCGCGGGTCAGGTCGTACGGGCTCAACTCAACGATCACGCGGTCCTCGGGAAGGATACGGATGTAGTGCTGACGCATCTTGCCCGAGATGTGGGCAAGAACTCGATGGCCGTTTGACAGCTCAACGCGAAACATCGCGTTGGGCAGAGCTTCGACTACCGCGCCCTCGATTTCGATGACACCGTCTTTTTTGGCCATACCCTCACTGTCGCTCTGTATTGAATGCTGGTCACGCGGGATTAGTGCCAGACACGCCACGAAAGACGACACCAGACACCAAGGATCAATCCTATGGTATGAGATTGCCTTTTGGCAATTCAGTCCTATAATCGGCCCCGCCGCAGTGCATCCCAATGCTCACCGACTCTGCCTCGGCCATCCGCCTGGCGACCACTCCACAGAACGGATGCCCGCATTACGGCCCGCCCACGCCGGAAACGTTATCGCCCGTTAACCTTCCGTTTACCTTGGCGTCGATCGGCGGTTACTTCATTTACTTAACGTCGTTTACGGGTCAGCACCGGCCCATGCACCAGCAATCATGTCTTGTTCTTCTTGAAAGGGATTCACGTGAACTTCAAGCGTTTCGGCCGCCCCGCGGTCATCGCCATTGCCGCAGGCCTCGCACTGTCCTCCTGCGCAGCAAACGAAGGCGATGTTGCCACCACCGGCGACGATGCATCTGCTAGCACGCTCACCGGCACCCTGAACGGCGCCGGCTCCTCCGCCATGGACGCCGCCCAGCAGGCCTGGATCGCCGCGTTCCAGACCGCCAACACCGGCGTGACCATCAACTACGAGCCCTCCGGCTCCGGCGGCGGCCGCGAAGCTTTCATCGCCGGCGGCACCGATTTCGCCGGCAGTGACTCCTACCTCGGTGAAGACGAGCTGGCCGGCGAATTCGCCTCCTGCGTTCCCGGCACCAAGGCTGTCGACCTTCCGGTCTACATCTCCCCGATCGCCGTGATCTTCAACGTCGATGGTGTTGACGAACTCAATATCGACGCTGACACGCTCGCCAAGATCTTCGCCGGCACCATCACCAGCTGGGATGACGCCGCAATCGTCGCGCTGAACCCCGACGCGACCCTCCCGGCCGCAACGATCAACGCCGTGCACCGTTCGGACGACTCGGGTACCACCAAGAACTTCTCCGACTACCTCGGCCAGACCGCACCGACCGTGTGGACGGAAAAGGCCTCTGACACCTTCCCGTTCGGCGGAGAAGGCGCCAAGGGAACCTCGGGCGTTGTTGACGCTGTCACCAACGGCACGAACATGATCGGCTACGCCGACGCTTCGCAGGCCGGAGACCTCAGCACCGCCAAGCTCATGGTCGGCGACGAGTTCGTCGCTTACACCCCCGAAGCTGCGGCCGAGGTTGTCGCCGGATCGCCCCTCGTGGCCGACCGCGCAGCCGATGACCTTTCGCTCGACCTGAACCGCAAGACCACCAACCCGGCGGAATACCCGCTGGTTCTGGTCAGCTACGCAATCGTTTGCAACGAGTACGCCGATGCCGCCCAGGGCGAGCTCGTCAAGGCTTACATTGAGTTCATCTCCAGCGCCGAAGGGCAGGCCGTTGCTGAAGAGTTCGCCGGCGTCGCACCGATGACTTCCGAGCTCATCGACAACGTCGCCGCGGTTCTCGCGACCGTCAAGTAACACCTGAACACACCTGCCCGGTCAGCTTTTCGCACATGTGCGGGAGCTGATCGGGCAGACTGGGGTGTGCACGTCTTTTTATTGACGTTCGCACCCCAACACCGATACCCGGCATCAGGATTTCACCAGTTTTTGTTTTCTAGGGAGACCCCGGCATGACCACAGCTGCCGCCACGACCATCAAGGCCAGGCAACGCCCGGGCGACCGCATCTTCTCCTCGGCCACCGTCATTGCCGGCAGCCTGATTCTTGCCATGCTCGCCGCCGTGGCAGTCTTCCTCCTCGTGGAGAGCCTGCCGGCGTTTGTCGCCGCACCCGATGATTTCAGCGGTGACGTGACCAACTTCTGGTCGTACGTGGGCCCGTTGGTCTTCGGCACCATCTACTCGGCCATTTTGGCCCTGCTCATGGCCGTACCTGTCGCCATCGGCATTGCGCTGTTCATCTCGCACTTCGCCCCGCGCAAGCTCGCTCAGGGGCTCGGCTACCTGGTCGACCTGCTCGCCGCCGTTCCCTCGGTGGTCTTCGGGCTCTGGGGCATCGGCGTACTCGCCCCGATGGTGCAGCCGTTCTACACCACCCTGGTCGAGTGGTTCGGGTGGTTCACCCCGTTCCAGGGCCCCGTCTCGGGCACCGGTCGCACCATCTTCACGGTGGCCATCGTGCTCGCCGTCATGATTCTGCCGATCATCACCGCCATCTGCCGCGAGATCTTTCTGCAGACGCCGCTGCTGCATGAGGAAGCCGCCCTGGCCCTCGGCGCAACGCGCTGGGAAATGATCCGCATGGCGGTGCTGCCGTTCGGACTGCCCGGCATTATCTCCGCTTCAATGCTCGGCCTTGGCCGGGCCCTCGGGGAGACGATGGCCGTGGCCATGGTGCTCTCCCCCAGCTCCGAGGTCATCTTTCAGTTGTTCACCGCTCAGAATTCGAACACCATTGCCTCGAACATCGCGTTGAACTTTCCGGAGGCGCACGGTATCGGCGTGAATATTTTGCTGGCCACCGGCCTCATGCTGTTCGTGGTCACCCTGCTCGTGAACATGCTGGCCCGCGTCATTATCAACAGCCGTAAGGCATTTTCGGGAGCCAACTGATGACATCCGTTTTGGAAGCTTCGCCGCTGACCAACTCGCTTACCGCGGGCAAGCTGCCACGCCGTTCCTCGCTCTGGGTCCTGCTGGCCAGCTGGGCCGTTTCAGCCGCGTTTTTCGCCATGTTGTTTCTGTCGGGCAGCGTCGACGGCTTCAACGTCGTCGGCACGGTCGTGTTCGGCACGGTGTTGTACTGCGTGGCCATCTACGTGCTCTCCCGCCTGGTCGAGGGCGGTCGCAAGGCCAAGGACCGCTTGATGACGGCGCTCGTGACGGCGGCTTTCGTCATCGCGCTGCTGCCGCTCGTGTCGATCATCTACACGACCGTGGTCAACGGGCTGCCCGCGTTTCTGACGCCGACGTTCTTCACCTCCTCGCAGCGCAACGTGGTCGGTGCCGGCGGCGGCGTGCTGCACGCGGTCATCGGCACGCTCATGGTGACCGGAATGGCCACGCTCATCTCGGTGCCGATCGGGCTGCTGGCCTCGATCTACCTGGTCGAGTACGGCCGTGGCAAGCTCGCCAAGGCCATCACCTTCTTCGTCGACGTGATGACCGGGATCCCCTCGATCGTTGCCGGGCTGTTCGCCTTCGCGCTGTTCGCGCTGCTGTTTGACGACCCGGGCATCCGCTTTGGATTCGGCGGGGCGATCGCGCTGTCGGTGCTGATGATTCCGGTCGTGGTGCGCTCAAGCGAAGAGATGCTCAAGCTCGTACCGAACGAACTGCGCGAGGCCGCTTTTGCACTCGGGGTGCCAAAATGGCTGACCATTCTCAAGGTCGTGCTGCCGACATCCATTGCCGGAATCGTCACCGGTGTGATGCTGTCGATCGCCCGGGTCATCGGTGAGACCGCTCCGCTGCTGATCATCGCCGGATTCACCTCGAGCATGAACTATGACCTGTTCGGTGAGCGGATGATGACGCTGCCGGTGTTCGTGTACACGCAATACGCCAACCAGGGAGCGGATTCGCAGGCGTATATCGACCGGGCCTGGGCCGGGGCGCTCACCCTGATTCTCATCGTGATGCTGCTCAACGGACTCGCCCGCCTCATCGCCCACTGGTTCTCGCCCAAGCTGGGCCGCTAACACTTCTCGCTGTCTCAAGATTCTAGAAAGGGACTCATGTCCAAGCGCATCGAAGTCAACGACCTCAACGTCTACTACAGCAACTTTCTCGCCGTCGAAGGCGTGTCGATCGTGATCGAGCCCCGCACGGTGACCGCGTTCATCGGGCCGAGCGGGTGCGGAAAGTCGACGTTCATTCGCACGCTGAACCGCATGCACGAGGTCATCCCCGGCGCGCGCGTCGAGGGTGAAGTGCTCATCGACGGCAACAACCTCTATGGTCCCGGCGTTGACCCGGTGCTCGTGCGCCGTCAGGTGGGCATGGTCTTTCAGCGGCCGAACCCATTTCCGACCATGTCGATTCAGGACAACGTGCTGGCCGGCGTCAAGCTCAACAACCGTCGCATGAGCAAAACGGATGCCGACGACCTCACCGAAAAAGCCCTCCGCGGTGCCAACCTGTGGAACGAGGTCAAGGACCGCCTCGCGCGTCCCGGATCGGGTCTCTCCGGTGGGCAGCAGCAGCGCCTCTGCATCGCACGCGCCATTGCGGTCGAGCCCGATGTGATTCTGATGGACGAGCCGTGCTCCGCGCTCGACCCGATCTCGACGCTCGCCATTGAAGACCTCATCGAGGAGATGAAGAGCGAGTACACGATCGTGATCGTGACGCACAATATGCAGCAGGCCTCGCGGGTGTCTGACCGCACCGCGTTCTTCAACATTGCCGGCACCGGCAAGCCCGGCAAGCTGATCGAGTACGACGACACGACCACGATGTTCTCGAACCCCAGCGTGCAGGCGACCGAGGACTACGTGTCGGGTCGGTTCGGGTAGGTCGGTTTGGGTAGGTCGGTTTGGGTAGGTCGGTTCGGGTAGGTCGGTCGCTGGTCGGAGCCGTGAGTTTCAGGGCATCGACTCAGTAGACAACTTTGGTGGGTGACGACCGACCTTCACACACCGAAGTTGTCCACTGAGACCTGTCCGTGGACAGCTAGCCCGCGAAGAGGTCGGCGCCGTGGGTGACGCGACCGGCCAGGAGCGTCGCGGCGACGGGCATCCGTTCGAAGACTGCGTCGGAGACGGTCAGCGGGTCGCCGTCGAGGATGGCGATGTCGGCGACGTCGCCGACGCGCAGGCGGGTGCGTCCGCGGGCTGAGGCGGCGAGTGCCTGGCTGCGGGTCACGACCTGGTCGGGTCGCCAGGGTTCGCGGCCGTCGCTGCGGGCCCTGGACGACGCGGCGCTCATGGCGGTGAACGGGTCGAGGGGTGCGACGGGGGCGTCGGATCCGAATGCGAGTGTCGCGCCGGCGTCGAGCAGGGAGCGCAGGGCGAAGACGCGGTCGGCTCCGGCGGCCCAATTCACTTCCACCGTGTCGCGGTCGTCGAGCGCGTGCTCCGGCTGCACGCTCGCGATAACGCCGAGGCGGGCAAAGCGGGCAAAGTCATCGGCCTGCAGAAACTGGGCGTGCTCGATGCGTCCGGTGGCCGCAGCGCGTTCGAAGGCGTTGAGCGCGATCGTGTTCGCCGCATCGCCGATCGCGTGCACCGCGGGCAGCAGTCCGGCCGCGGTGGCGTTCACGAGAATCTCGACCAGGTCGTCTTCACTCACGGTGAGTACGCCGTGCCCGCCGACCGGATACTCGTCGACGCAGAACGCCGTGCGGGTTCCCAGCGAACCGTCGATGAGCATCTTGAGCGGCCCCACGCTGAGCAAGCCGCGGGTGTCTGCGATGCGGTCGCCGGTGTGCATCCGTTCGGCAATCGCGCGGTCGAGGTCGGCCAGGTAGATGCCGGCGTCGATGCGCAGGGAGTCGAATCCGTTGGCGATGCGGCGCTGCCAGACGTCACGGTTCCAGGTCATTTCGAAGTCGACGATGCCGACAACGCCGCGGGCGGCAGCCCGGGCTCCGGCCTGGGTGGCCAGGGCGTCAACCTCGGCATCGGGCAGCTGCCCGAGCGCGATAGTGAGGGCGAACGCGGCCTGCTCGCGCAGCAGTCCGGACTCGTCGACCCGCACGCCGAAACGCTCGGCGGCCGCGCTGTTGAGCCAGACACAGTGCAGATCGTGGCTGATCAAAGCGGTCGGATGCCCCCGCGTCACGTCATCGAGACTGCGTAGCGTGGGTGCGTCGGTCCAGATCGCATCGCGAAATCTGACGCCGATCAGCGGGTTCGGCCGCGCCACAGCAATGGCCTGCGCGCGCACGAGCTCGAGGGCTTCGCGAGCCGATGCTGCCGCCGAGAGGTCGAACCGAGCGCCAGTGAGCGCCCACTGGGTGAGGTGCACGTGTTCGTCCCAGAGGCCGGGGATGACGGTGCGGCCGTCGAGATCCACGGCGGCGGGGGTGCCGGTCGGGCCTGCAACGGCGAGGTTCGGTCGGGTTGGGTGCGGGCCGGTTGAGTCTGTGCGGGTTGAGTCTGTGCGGGTTGAGTCTGTGCCGGTTGAGTCTCTGCCGGCGGGCACGATCTGCGTGATGACACCGCCGGTTATGTGCACATCCGAGGATGTGGTGTCGCCGGGCTGCCTGACGGAGCGCAAAACGAGATCGGGCATGGTTCGGCTTTCGGTCGGGGCGTCCTGCCACCCTACCGGCGGGCAGTGTGCAATCAGCGACGGCTGGCATCGCTTCGCCATAACGGCCGACGAGCGAACTTCTGCGCAAGGCGGGCGCTCAAGTTCGCCAACGCTACGTCAGCAAGAATGTAGCATCGCGGGTCAGTGGGCTCGGCGAGGTCTGACGCAGCGGGTCAATGCCCGGATCAGGCGTACTTGGCGACCAGGAGCTCCAGTGCGAAGACATAGCCGAGCAGGCCGGCGCCGGCGATGACGGCATCCGCTTTCTCGGCGATATAAGAGGTGTGACGAAACTCCTCGCGCGCGTGCACGTTGGTGACGTGCACCTCGACGGTGGGGATGGCGACGCCGACGATCGCATCGCGAATGGCGATCGAGGTGTGGGTGTAGGCACCCGCGTTGAGGATGATTCCGGTGGCCACCCCGCGGGCGCCGTGGATGGCGTCAATGAGCGCGCCCTCGTGGTTGCTCTGAAAAAACTCGACCCGCACGTTCAGCCGGGTGGCCGCGGCGGTGACGCGCGTCTCGAGGTCGAGCAGGGTTTCGGATCCGTACCGCTCGGGCTCGCGCGTGCCGAGAAGATTGAGATTCGGGCCATTCATCACGAGGAAGAGCGGCAGGGGCGAAGTCTCGTTGGTCATACGCAATTGTTCCACGTCGCGCAACGCGGCAGGAGAGCATAACAGCCAGCAGGAATAGGTGATAAATTATCAGCTACCCGTAGATATCTACGGTGAAGGTCGGTACGGTGAGGCCTTCGAGGCCCACCCGACGTCTCGATTTGTGCCAAAACGACCGTTCTGACAGGAAATTTCTCATGCTCAAGAAGCTCCTCGCCATCACCGCGCTAACCGCGCTCGCCATCTTTACCGTGCCGGCCGCAGCATCCGCTGCCACCTACGTTCCCGAAGGCAAGTCTCCCCTGGCCGTGACCGGCACCCTGGTCCCGCCGGATGAGGAGTACGTCGGCTACAGCGGGCTCGCCTACAGCGGGCTCGCCTCCAGCGGGCTCGCCTACAGCGGGCTCGCCTCCAGCGGGCTCGCCTCCACCGGTTACGACGCTCCCGTGTTGCTGCTCGCAGGTGGTGGCGCCGCGCTCCTCCTCGGCCTCGCAATGGTAACCACGAGCAGGCGACAGCGCGCCACCGTCTAACCCGATTGAACGACGCCGCGCGGACCGCGCGCGCTGCGCCCCTTTCAGGGGCTCCCACTGGCTCCCCCGGTCGTTAGGCTACGAATACGGGGGTCAATGAGCATGGCAAGGCATTACGAGGGCTACGCCCGATCCCTGCTGGAATTTCAGATCGTAATGTTTGGGGCGCTTCTGGCGGTGGGCACGGCCCTGCTGCTCATGCTGCTGATCATCTGGATCGCCTACTCCTTCGGCCCGTGGGGCTTCGTGATCTGCCTCGCCCTCGTGGCAGCGACGAGCCCGAGCAGCTTTTTCGCGGGCTACGCCGACTTCGACTCCAAGCAGTTCACCCACCTCGTCGCCTTTCCGCTGACCATGGTCATTATGTCGGCGGCAGCGGGAGTGTCGGGCACGCGCATCCATCGCAAACGTCGTGAACTGGCCGCGAAGACCGCCCTCACCGAGCAGGCGGTGCGGGCCCGGGACGACCTGATCGAGGCGGTCACCCACGAACTGCGCACTCCGCTCACCTCCATTCTGGGCAACGCGGACCTGGTGCTGCGCGCGAGCGAGCAGGCACAGATGGTGGAGCGGCGGGCCGGGGTGATTGTGCGGGGCGTCGAGCAGATGGAGACGATCCTCGCCGATCTACTGCTGGCGCGCAGCACCGGCACCTCGCAGCTGGAGCTGCACCGGGCGGCCACCGACATCCGGGTGCTGATCGACCATTCCCGGGCGGCGAGCCGTGCCGCCGCCGATGCGCGGCAGGTCACCATTGACGTCACCGCGGCCTCCGGTCTTGATCGCCTCGCGAGCCGTCAGGCGGCTGACGCCGGCTTCCTCGGCCAGAACCGCCTCCGGAGGAAGCATCTCCTGCACCGCGAATACCCCCCGCAGAATCCGGTCGAGGACGCTCTCGACCAGGTCATCGACCAGCGACGTTCGACTCATGAAACCTATTCCCTGGTCCCGGCGCGGCGTCGGACTCTCGGTTCAGTGTATCGAGCCCGATAGCGGCCGCGCTCATAACGATCCGGGGCGGCACGTGGCGTGACGAAAGCAAACACGCGTTCCAGCAGGAGTACGAGAACAGCAGAAATAGCGCCGGCAATCAAGACGCTGAGCACGGGTGTGCCGAACTCACCCCATTCGATGAAGGAAGTCGACTGTTTGTGTACCCACGGTGAACCAAGGAGCTTCGGCCCGGGAACGCAGACAGTTAGCATGAGCCAATGGGAGACAACGAAAGCCTGCACGAAGAAGACCTCGGCCGACTGAGTGACCAGCGTTCTTCCCTGCCGTCTGACGCTGTCGCGCCTCGGCAGGTCAGCTCGACCGGCACCGGGCACCTTTTGGCTTTGTTGGACAGGGGAATTTCTGCCACCTCGCTTGAGTCTCACTTGGCGGCATCGCTGCGCGACGGAGCAATTAACGAATTGACCGCAGGTGCTGTTCGCCGGTTGAATTCTCAGCTTCAGGAGGCACATCGCAGAGAACAGCTCCTGCGCGTCTTGTACAACACGGCCACGGATTTGACAGGGATACGCGATGTCGAGGCAATTCTGAAAGCCATCGTGAGGCGCACACGGTCGCTGATCGGCAGTGATGTGGCCTACTTGAGCCTGAATGACTATGTGTCCGGCAAGTCCTTCGTACGTGTCACCGACGGCGCTACGACGACGTTGTTTCGAAACATCCGAATGCCGCTCGGCGGCGGAGTTCTCGGAGCCGTGGCCACGGGAGAGTCACCGGCACAGACTGCGGACTACCTGACCGACGATTCAATATCTCATTTTCTCGATAGCGACACTGCGGTGGCTGCCGAGGGGGTGCGGGCCATCATGGGCGTACCACTTCGCGTTGAAGGAAAAGTAATTGGCGCGCTGCTGGTCGCGGACCGGCAGCCGCACAATTTCAGCAGTGACGATGTGTCCCTGATGGAGTCGATTGGAACCCACGCGGCGGTTGCTCTCGAGAATGCGCGCCACTTTAGCGAGATGGCGGAGGCCTTGGCCCAGCGCGACAGTGCGCAGCAGGAGAACATCGCCCACGTACGTGGTCTGGAAGAGATCGCTGCGCTGAATCGGCGCTTGACAGAAACTCTCGTGGCTGCGGAGAGCATGCCGCGCCTGGTGGATCTGTTAGCTGAATCGCTCGGTAGTGAGGTTTTTGTTGTTGATCCACTGGGAGGACCTCTATCTGCGTCCCAATCGCGCCAGGATTTTGGCTTTCCGACGGCCCTCCGAGCCGCAGAGCAATCCGCAGCGACGGCCATACCCGTACCATTTACGATTGACGGCGCGCAATACCTGGTCATGTCCGCCATCGCCGGAGATCAGCACTTGGCGTCTCTCATCGTGGCTGGAGAATTCGGCGCCACCCAATTGGCGATGCTCGAACGAGGTGCCTTGGTGCTCAGCGTTTCAATGCTGTTTGGGCGCACACTGGTCGATGCCGAACTTCGGTTACAACTTGAGCTCATAGACGACCTGCTCTCGCCTCGAGCGGAAGAAACGGCCGCGCTGACCCGGCGGGCGGGAAGGTTCGGCTTGTCTGACACCACTCCCCTGATGGTCAGGGTGATTAGCGTCGCTGACAATGACCGCCAGAAATCACTCGCCCTCTTGCGGCGTGCTGCGGAAGACACGCCAGGCATCATTGCACTGCACGAGGGTCACCTGTGTGTAGTTGAGCCCGTGGGCCGCTGGGCCTCTAAACAGACCGCAAATGAAGCCTCCGGTGATGATGGGCGATCGATAGTGACGATCCTGAAACGCCAGCTCATCACGGCAACGGTGGGCTCGTCGGGTCCTGTGACTGGCTTCGGCAGGTTGGCCGCGGCTCATTCTGAAGCGCACGCCGTACTGCGCGCCCTTCATGCTCTTGCCCGGGTCGGCGAGGCAGCAGATCGTGCGGTTTTGGGAACGGCTGGAATGCTGTTGGGTGGCACCGAAAATGCTTTCGCGGAACAGCTGATGCACGCCCAGCTCGGTCCCCTCTTCGATTACGACTCGCGTCACGGCACCGAATTGACGTTAACCGCCTGGACTTTTCTTGAGAATGAATCTGCCATTGGCACCGCGGCCAACGAACTCCATGTGCATGCGAACACTCTTCGTCAGCGCCTCGACCGCATCGACACGCTCTTGGACCCTGACTGGCGCCGAGGCAGCCGATCGTTGGATGTACGAGTGGCGCTGCGTCTGTGGCGGCTGAAGACGATGGGTGCAATTCAGACCACTTCTTGACGCGCTGCACGGTCTGGCACTCGTGGGGTCGTGCCTCAGTAGTCGCGAGCACCAAGAATGTTCAATTTGTATATAGATGTGCTCAATCAATGGTGCGCGCTGCTATACAAATTCTTCGCTGTTCTTGGAACCATATGAAGAGCGGCATTTGTGCGTTCTTGGGCCACGCAGCCGCATACTTTCGGTCCCCAGGTCGTGCACTGTGATGGCGGATTCTTCGCCACAGAACGGGCATGACCCCAATGTCAGGAGTACGCACAATGTCGTGTCAACACGAAGCTGGAATACCTTCGGCACCTTTTGGTGTTCTGCGACTGCCGCGAAACATCGTTGCAGGTGCGGGGCAACGCTTCGCCGCCGCTGAGATGGCGGCAAGCCTCGGCGAAAGCGTTCTGATCTGCACGGATGCCCGTCTCGCCGGTTCGCACGACCTCGCCGAACTCGTCAGCAGCCTTGAAAGCAGGGGACTGACCGTGCACGTCTTCGGTGATACTGAGGCCGAGCTCCCCCTCCTGGGCATCCACAGATGTGTCGACTGGATTACCGAGGTTGCTCAGAAGCAGGTTTCTTCTGTCATCGGTTTTGGGGGCGGCAGCTGCATTGATATGGCCAAGGTCGTCTCTGTGCTTTTGACACACGGCGGCCAGCCCCGCGATTACTACGGTGAGTTTGCTGTTCCTGGCCCAACTGTGCCTGTTATTGCGCTGCCGACGACAGCAGGGACCGGTTCCGAAGCGACCGCCATCGCCGTCGTCTCCGATTCAGAATTAGGAATGAAGATGGGCATTTCGAGCCCACATTTGATTCCGTTCGCCGCTATCTGCGATCCAGAACTCACGTACACCTGCCCACCCGCGCTGACTGCCGCGACTGGCGCGGATGCTCTGGTGCACCTCGTGGAATCCTTTACAGCTATTACCCGCGAGAGAACGAGTTCTCTTGCCTCGGAGCGCGTTTTCGTTGGCAAGAATGCCTTATGCGATTCGATTGCTCTCGGCGGAATTCAGCTCGTTGGGCGCAGCCTTCTCACCGCTTACCGGGACCCATCGAATACCGAGGCCAGGGCAAACATGATGATGGCCGCTTTGTACGGCGGTGTCGTTCTCAGCAATGCGGGAACGGCGGCGGCTCACGCTATTCAGTACCCCGTTGGCGCGTTGACTCATACTCCACACGGCGTCGGCGTCGGCGTATTGCTGCCCTATGTGTTGCGTTACAACTTTCAAGCAATCCAACCGGCTCTGGCCCAGGTCGCCGAAGCCCTGGGGTGTGATATTTCCGGACTGGATGCGCGGGCAGCTGCCATCGCCGGCGTGGAAGCGGTCGATCGCCTTATTGCCGGTATCGACCTGCCGGAAACGATCAAGGAGCTGGGGGTTGAGTCAGGCGACCTCGCCCAGATCGCTCAGCTTTCTCTCAACTCCAAGCGACTCATCGATAACAACCCGGTCAGCCTCGATCTCAACGCCATCACCGAAATCGTGCAGGCTGCCTACGCGGGCGATCGCAGCATCCGCTGAACCAATCGGGGCTTTGCCCTCAGCCAGTTCGAGGGCTGAGGGCAAAGCCGCAAGACGGTTCAGGTCAGTCTCGCGCCACTTCGTCGATAGCGGCCGTAGAACGAGCCTTGACGAAGGCACTCACACGGTTTAGGACTTCCCTCGCTGTGGCGATCACTCCAGCCGAGGTGAAGAGACCGTGTGAGTGGCCGGGCAGGTGGAGGTACTCAACGGCAGTGCCGGCCGCGGCAAGCTTGGCCGCATACCTTGCGCCTTCGTCGGCCAGCGGGTCGTTATCGACGGTGCAGATAAATGCCGCCGCTCCGTACGCCGGTACTGGATTGAGTAAGGGGCTGAGCTGTGCTTGTGAGCGGTCGACACCCTCGGGCACGTAGTGGTCTGCAAACCAGTTCATGGTATTCGCGGTCAACGGAAACCCCGTGACGATTCGCTCGTACGACGGAGTCTGCATGGTGAGGTCCGTGACGGGGTATAGGAGCACCTGACCAATCAACCGGTTGTCGAAACGGTCGCCACCGCTTTCGTTGGCCAGGATCGCAGCCATCTGGCCCCCGCCGCTGTCGCCCATGACGACAACGCGAGCGATGTCGATTCCCCATTTTCCTCCGTGAGCGAGCACCCACGTGAGAGCAGATCGACAGTCATCAATCGCAGCGGGGAAGGGAGCTTCCGGAGCCAGTCGATAGTCGACCGAAACAACAATGGACTCGGTACTAACCGCCAAATAGCGGCAGAGCGAATCATGAGTGTCGAGATCACCGATGACCCAGCCGCCACCGTGTATAAAGAAGATGGCAGGAGCCAGCCCCGTGGGCTCGCCTACGCGAGCATCGTAAAGCCGCCCGGGAATGTCCGGTTCAAACTGAACGTCGTTGACTTTCGCAATAGCCTGACTTGTCAGCCCGTTTGCCGCGCAGCTTACGGAATAATTGACTCGGGCCTGTTCGACCCCAACGTCTTGGAACGATAACGAGCCCTTAGCCCGGAACGCGGTGATCGAAGGCGCCGCCTCGGCAGCAACCATAGGATCTGCAGCCCTGCGGTCGTTCTGCGCCACAGTCATCCGCTCACTTCACCGCCGCGTAGTCAGCCAGATCGAACTCATTAATCATGGTGCGATATTCGTCTACCGTTCCACACCAGTTATTGATGACTTTGCCAGCCGCATTCTTGTACCAGGAGGAGCAATCGGACGAATACGCGGACCCTTCCAATTCAGTTTGCACCATGTCGTTGAACTGCCGAAGCACGTCAACCCTCACGTCGAAAACGTCATCGTTCTCGTCGCGGAGGTGAGTAATGACCTGAACGATGTATTCGTGCTGAGCTTCAAGCATGGTCACGATCGAGTTGTGGTTCAGATTCGTGTTGGGGCCATAAACCATGAACATATTCGGGAAGCCGTCGACGGCCATGCCTAAGTATGCTTCCGGGCTATCTCCCCAGCGCTGATCGAGGGTGACGCCGTCTCGCCCCGTCACCACGAGATCACCCTGGAAGGCCTGACTCTTGAATCCCGTGCCGTAGATGATGACATCAAGCTCATGATGCACGCCATCACCGGTAACTATCCCCGTCTCGGTAAAACGGTCAACGGAAGCTGTTTCCAGACTGACATTCGCCCGCGAGAGCGCGGGGTAATAGGCATCGCTTCGGAGAATGCGCTTGCAGCCGAACTCAAAGCTCGGCGTGAGGTTTCGTCGTAGCTCAGGGTCGGAGACTTGCGCTTCAAGGTGTGCCCGTGCCTCCAGGGCACCTTCATTTTGGTCAGCCGAGAGATGCTTCGTTCGGGTGAAACCGGCTTCTCGCTGGCCGTGTATTTCCCCGCGAATGCGCTCGAATGATTCGGGATGACGCTGGAATCGGTCGAGCTCTTCTTCTGAGAAGACGATCTGATTTCGGGGCAGTATGTAATTTGCGGATCGCTGAAAAACGGAGAGATGCTGGGCAACTTTGGCCACTTCGGGTACATATTGAACCGCGCTGGCCGCAGATCCGATTGACCCCACTCGCAGTCCGGTCAGGTCTACGTCATGATCCCACTCCGCAGAGTGGAACGAGATCCCCCGAAACAAATGCGCATCGGTAAAAGTGGGAGTGGATGGTTCGCTGAGCTGCCCCCAGGCAGGAATAAAGACCTTGGCATAGAAAACTTGTTGATCGGCGGTTTCTACACGCCAAACGTGGCGTTCTTCCTGCCACGTGGCCGAACTGACCAGGCTCTGAAAACGGATGTTCGCGCGCACGTCGAACTCATCGGCCAGCGACTCGAGGTAGCCAAGCAGTTCGCTCCCGTCTGCGTACATGCGACTCACACGCAGGTTTAGAAAATAGCTGTAGCAGTAGATCACCGATTGTGTGTCGCACGCGGCACCTGGATACGTGTTGTCACGCCAGACACCACCAATGCGGTTTCCCTTTTCCAAGATGAGGAAGTTGTCAATGTTGTTGCGCTTGAGCTGCGCAGCTGCCCCCAGTCCGCCGAAACCAGCGCCCAGAATAATCGCGTCAAGAATACGTTCACTCATTGAATCCACTACCTTTCCTTATCGGGCATTGTCGCAACCATGAATGTGCGCAATGCCCGATCTTCCTGAAATTTGTTTCGGGCCGAAATATTTGCTCGACATGCCTACTTTGATGCGTTGGCGTGACTGAGCATCTTTTGCTCGTCTTTGACATCGACTTCGTACAGCGAGATTCCGCGAGTTTCTTTGTAGAAGTAGAGCGCGACTCCGGAAAGCAGCATGGCCGTGAAGAGGTAGGCAACGATCGGCATCGTTGATGAGAACGTGGCGAGCAGCGCGGTGCAGATGAGCGGCGCTATCGATCCGGCCAGAATTGACGTCACCTGGTAGCAGAAAGACACACCGGTATACCGCATTCTGGTGGGGAACAGCTCCGCCATGAGGGCACCCTGCGGGCCGTAACACAAGGCCTGCAGACTCAAACCAATCACGATTGCAGCGAATACGGTCCAGAAGCTGCCGGTATTGAGCATCGGAAAGTAGACGAAGACCCAGATCAGCAGGCCGACCACGCCGAGCAGATAGGTTTGGCGCCGACCCAGCATGTCGGAGAGTTTGCCCGCGAAGATCATTGCGAAGAATTGAACAATATTGGCCAGGAACATGATCAGCAAGACGTCTGACGTGCTCATCCCAACGTGCACCTTGAGGTACGTGATCGAGAAGACAATGATCGCGTAGTAAACCGTATTCTCACCGAATCGTGCCGCCATGCCCACGAAGACCTGCTTGGGGTACTGCGTGAGAACTTCCCGCAGTCCAGCAGCCTTGGTTTCGAGTTCTTTTTGCTTCGCGACCGATTCGAGAAAGATGGGCGCGTCTTCGACAGTGCGGCGAATGTAATAGCCGATCAGCACGATGAAGGCCGACAGCCAGAAGGCGACTCTCCAACCCCAGGACTGGAATGCTTCTTCGGGCATGGATGCGCTCAAGCCCAGAAGCACAACGGATGCCAACACGTTGCCGACGCAAGCGGCCGCCTGCGGGAAGCTCGACCAATAGCCGCGCTGGCCATTGGGGCTGTGTTCGCCGACCAGCAGAATTGCACCGCCCCATTCACCGCCGACCGCGAAGCCTTGGATGAAGCGCAGTGTCACCAGGAGCGCCGGCGCCCAATAACCCACCGCGTCGAACGAGGGGATACATCCCATTAAGAAGGTCGAGACACCGACCAGCAGAAGGCTGAATTGCAATAGCTTCTTGCGACCGACGCGGTCTCCGAAATATCCGAACACCAGACCGCCAATGGGCCGGGCGAGAAAACCAACCGCGTACGTGGCGAAAGCCGCGATAATTCCATCGAGCGGATTATCTGTCTGCGGAAAAAAGAGAACACTGAAGACGAGCGTGGCTGCAGTCCCGTAAATAAAGAACTCGTACCATTCGGCGACCGTTCCGGCCATCGAAGCGGCGACGATTTTCTTGATTCCGGACGGAAGCTCCTTGTCCGGGATTTTACGCTCAGGTGCTTTTCTCGTTTCGACTTCATTGTCGGATTTCATGCAGTGCCCCTCAAGTAGATTTCACCCCTCATGCTAGAGAGCGAATGTCTTTAGCCTGACATAACAACCCACCCGCGATTGTGGTGTTTGTTCCCACCTTTAGATCATAAATGTGTATATAAAGTTGACGTTGGCAGGCACGCCTTTCCCAATCACGCGCCGGCGTCGCTGATACCCCGCTGACATGTTCAGTCACGACAGGTTCAGTACTGGTCGTCGGATATGAATATTGGCTTCCAAAGGAAGCCGGGGGCGGCGCTCCGCGTTTGGGCATCACTCTGACCCAATTTTGGGGCCTACACCGTCGCGGTCCGTAGGACTCTGACACTGGCGGCGGTGGCAACGGTCGCTGAGGCATTCGCTTTGATTGTCGCCTTGCGGGGACACTGCGCCGGGAGCAGCTGACGGCGGCCTCGGCATCTGGGTCGCGTTTGGCTGGGAGCTCATGGCGGCGTTACTGGCGAGTTCGCTTGATCGTGGGGACATGTACCCGACGTTCTCTCACGGGCGGGGAGAAGCTCGATGAGTCGCACTTCCCTCGCAAAGGGCAGGGCCGTCTCGCCTCCAAGTGCAGCGCGAGACATGATAGAAATGTAGCGTGAAGTGTGAGCAAAATGTATCGTGGACTACGAGCGCAGGAAGGGTGTCCGATTGAAAGCCGTGATCAATGGGGGTGTTAGCGAGAATAACCAGACGTGCTATTCACGCCGAGTCATCGACACAGAGCTGGACGATCTGTTTCCGGCGCTGTCGGCAATTGCACTCGAGGGGCCCAAAGGCGTCGGCAAGACCGCTACCGCCGAACGTCGCGTCGCGACCATATTTCGGATGGACGCGCTCCACGACCTCGAGCTCATCCGCGCGTCCCCCGACATCATCAAGACATCCCAGCAGCCGGTTCTCATCGACGAATGGCAGCGGCACCCGCCGGTCTGGGACCTCGTTCGGCGTGCCGTTGACGACACGCAAGGAACCAGCCGCTTCCTCCTGACCGGAAGCGCAGCACCAAAAAATGCACCAATCCATTCAGGTGCCGCTCGTATCGACAGTCTCCGGATGCGGCCGATGTCCTTCGCCGAACGAAATATCGAGACACCAACGGTCTCGGTTCTCGATTTGTTTACGGGTCATGCTGCAATCGGCGGCGAGACCGAGATCGACCTGGAAGGGTACGTGCAGGAGATTGTGGCCTCCGGCTTTCCGGGAATTCGATCGTTGCCCGGTCGCGCACGGCGTCTTCGCCTCGACGGCTACGTCCAACGCGTCGTAGAGCACGAGGTCGTGGACGAGGGGATGCTGCGTAGGCAACCGGCGCAGCTGAAGTCTTGGATGGCGGCATACGCCGCAGCGACCGGCTCCACGGCAACCAGCATCACCATTGCCCAAGCTGCCTCCTCTGGCAGCGATGTTCCCGCACGATCGACGACTGAGCGATATCGTGATGCCCTCACTCAGCTGTGGCTCCTCGATCCAGTACCCGCGTGGCATCCAGGCAACGACTTTGCACGGCTGAGCTTGTCCCCTAAGCATTTTCTGGCCGACCCAGCGCTTTCCGCGCGCCTTCTCGGTCTAGATGAGCCGCGGCTCTTGGCTGGTGCGAGGACCAAGATGCTCGGGCCTCAGGACAGAACGGCGCTGGGCGCCCTATTTGAGGCGCTCGTCGCGCTCAGTCTGCAGACCTATGCGCAAGCCGCAGAAGCCGTTGTCCAACACATCCGCACATCACGCGGAGATCACGAAATAGACTTCCTGCTTCACCGAAATGACGGCACCAATATCGCTGTAGAAGTAAAACTGACCGGCGCCCCAGACAGCAGCGACGTACGCCACCTTCTGTGGCTCAAAGAGCAACTCGGAGAAGACCTCACCGACATGGTGCTCATTTACACCGGTTCACACGCGTACCGCCGGCAGGACGGCGTTGCCGTCGTGCCACTGGCGCTGCTCGGCCCCTAATCCAGCTGTGTATCTTCGACTCACGGGTAAAGGCAACAAGGATTCGACAATGCCACTCACGGAGCCGGTGCTGCGCGCGCTCCTCGCAGCCGCCAGCGACCGGACGACCGGCTCCGTGGTGCTCACCAAGCGCGGCACGGCGCAGAACCGGCGCGGCACGTACGGCCGCTGCAAGATCCTCGTCAACCGAGCCGGCCTCCCCGCCGGAACCCACCCACACACGATGCGACACGCCGCCATCACGGCCGCGCTCGACGCCGGCGCACCACTTCGCGATGCGCAAATATTCGCCCGACACAGCGACCCACGCATCACGACGCGTTAAGACCGCGGCCGCCAAAACCTGGACCGGCACGCCGCGCACCTGGTGAGCGCGTACATAGCTGGGGAAGCATGCCCACGTCGTGAGCATCCTGCGACGTAGGCGACGGTATCGTCGGGGTGCGGCATCCGCTTAATAGCAAGCAACTGAAGTTCGGGGCAGGGGTGCCATGCAATCACGCACGTGTGTCAGCGAGATTTCACTCGGTGCCCGCCATTAACCGCCGCAGCAAAATCCACACAATATTGACAGATATAGTCCGACATGGGACCATATCTGCATGCATCTATCTACGTCTCAAGCTGCGACGGAGCTGGGGGTTACCGCCCGGCAGGTGAGGCGAGCGGTCGCGAGTGGTCGCATAGTTGCTACGAAGTACGGCACCTCCCACGCAATCTCCCAGCGTCAGGTTCAGGCCCTTGAGCGCACGGCGCACCGGGGCCGCAACTGGACAGACGAGGTACAGAAGGCCGCTCTTGACCTACTCGCCACGGGGAAGACAACTGAGTTGAGCAGCACCGAACGGAGCCGACTGAAGCACCGCGTCCGGAGCTTGGACGTAGGCGCGCTCGCGGGCCAGGTCCTTCGGGGCCGGGTGTCGCTGAGACGAGCGGCAAGCGACGAGGCCAAGAGTCGTTTCGTTTCCGTGCTGGCCAGTGAGCTTGGCCTCTCCGCTGGCGGCGGACTGGGCGTATTGGTCGCACATGACGCCAGCCGCGCGGCCAGAAGGTCTCGTCTGGGCCTCGATGACTCCGGCGATATTGCTGTCATTGAAGGCGACGAGGTACACCGCCGAGTGCTTGAAGCCCTGGCTCTCTACACCTACGGCGATGCGCGCGAATGCTCAGCGGCGACCCAATGGATCACCTCTGCCCAGGAAGCCGTATGAATGACCGCCCACTGATCAAGATTGACGCTCGATCGAGCCAATGGGAAGACCCACCCTGGCCGTCGGCCTTCGAGCTCGCGCGCCTGCTTCCGCAGGGCTTATGGACACTCGTTGGTGGCCTCATGGTGAAACTTCATGCTGAGCTGGCTGGGCTGCCGGCCCCGCGCACGACTGTAGACGTGGACTCTGCCCTTCACCTCGAAACCCGGGCGATCACTTTTGCCCAGGCAGCCACACGTTTGCAGGGAGCTGGCTACGTCCTGGATGCAACAACCAAACACGCATATCGTTTCGATCGAGGACCAGATCGCGTGGACCTCATGTGCTCAGACCGTCAATCCACGTGGAACCGCCCCCGCTACGACGGCCGCCCGCTGTTCGGAATCCCCGGAGGGACCCGCGCACTGCAGCAGACAATCAACATTGATGTATTGACCGAAGCGGACACGGTCAGGCTCGTCATCCCGACTGTCCGTGGTGCGCTGGTACTCAAAGGAGCTGCCTATCTGGAAGACTCCCGAGATCGAGGCAGACACGCTGAAGACGCAGTGGTGCTTCTCGCCTGTATGGATGATGCCCGCGAGGCGCTGATCGGGCTGAGCCAACGAAGCCGCCGACGGGTGCGAGCACTTGTCAATGTACTGACCGAGCAGACAGGGCCTTGGGCCAACCATGATGACGTCGTTCAGGCGCTCGGACGTGAAACGCTCGCCGAGTTATCGGAGCTGCTGGGCAAGTAGTCAGTCGTGAAGCCACACGGCATCGTGGTGACCTCGAGCAATGAGATCGTCAACTCTGGCTCCTCCCTGCTGTCGCTGTCGCGCCACTGCGGGTCCGGGTGGCAAGCCGCACTTAACTGTCGCTCGGTCGTCGAGCGGGAGTCGCGGCAGCACCGGTGAATACGCTACCGAGCGGCGTCTGACTGAGGAGGTACGCGAGTGACCATGCCACCACGAGAACAATGACGAAGTGCGCGACCGGGGGCATATAGACCGGGATCTTGCTCAACAACAAAATGAATGCACTGTGGGTCAGCACAACCGCGAGCCCGACGGTGGCCGCCCGCGTAACAGCTCCGGCAACCCGTGGCCTGATGGAAGCAAACACCCTTTGAAATAAGAGGACGAGACCTGCAGAGATGGCGCTGGCAACCACGACGCTCACGACAGGAGTGCCAAAATCACCCTGCTTCATGTCTAGTGGCTGCGAGAGGCCGGTGACGATGAGGGCTGCTGAGCCGGCCAGGAGGGCCACTGAAACCCAGCCCCTCGACCTGAGCCGCGGGGCGATCCGGCGAAAGGAAATGCCCGCGAGGATGAAGATCATGGCGGGCACGGCAACGCCCAGCGAGAAGGGGACGGCGGTCAACGCGTCGGGGGCGAGGTAGGCGACGGTCAACCCGGCAACGGCAACCGCCCAGGGTAGCCAGACGGGAAAGCGCTGCAGTGCACGAAGCAACAGGCAGGCGCCGAAGAGCGCGGTAACGAACCAGAAGGCGAAGAATGGTGCGCCCATGTAGGAACCGCCGAGCAACACGTTACCTACGTGCAGAGCCTGCCCGTTTGCCCAGAGGTACGTGCCGTAGACGGCGCCGATAGCGAGCAGCCACGCGACGTAGGGCACGAGCAGAGTGCGTACCCGCTTGCTGAATTCGACGCCCAGCGTGCGTTCGTTGGCCCAGAGGTATCCGCTGAGAAAGAAGAACACGGGAACGTGCCAGGTGTAGAGACCCATGCGGGCGATGTCATTGCTCTGGTCCGACCAGACGTGCCCAGCCACGATGGCCACAATGCCGATAACGCGCAAGCCATCGATCGCGGCCGAGCGCATTCTTGTACTGTCCACCTGGCGAAGCCTAGGGCTCCGCGCTTCCAGCTCGCTGAACTTCTTCTGGCGAGCCGCACGCTCGCGCCACCCCGGGGCAGATTTTGCACCCTGACCCCTTTCCCCTAACCGTCGAGCAGTGAGTTGAGCCGGTTGCAGCCGACGCGCGACCTTAGGGGCTCGGCGGAGCGATTTTGATGGAGAGTAGTTTTTCCTGGAGCACTGCACCGATGCTTTCGCTGTAGGTCGCGGTGAGATGACCGGAGTCGGCGTACACGGCTGATGTGCCGACAAAGGCGGGGCACAGAGCGTCAATACAAAACCAGGGCTGGGTGTTGATGAAAGTGGTGCCTGCCGTAGTTGCGGCGCTCGTTTCGGCACGGAGGAGAAGATTGAAGTCATCCTGAATCGAACGGATGCAATCACCCGGTTGAGACAAGGGGGTGTAGCAGGACTGCAAATTCTGGGCACCGGGCGGCGGCATCAGGCTGACCTTTGACGCGCGGGCAGGCAGCTCGGCGAGCGCGGCCGCGTAGGCAGCGGTCCACTCGGATTCCGCGTCCGGCCCTTCAGCCTGAGACGCAAGTCGTTTGATGGAGAGAAAAGAATCCGAGAGGATGATCAGGTCCGGGTCGAGCTGCTGCACCTTATGCTGCGCCCAGTCGGTGAATGATGCGCACTCGGTAAACACTGTGTCTCGGGCGGCCGGGTCGAAGACATCCGTTCTGGCAATGGGGCAGCTCTCCTTGGTGAGTGCCTGAACCGAATAGCCGAGGGGTTCCAGCGCCGAGATCACGGCCGGAAGCCAGCTGGTTGCGATGGAATCGCCCATGACGACCGCGGTGCGGGTGGGA
This sequence comes from Cryobacterium sp. Hh11, assembly GCF_004404045.1. Lineage (NCBI taxonomy): Bacteria > Bacillati > Actinomycetota > Actinomycetes > Micrococcales > Microbacteriaceae > Cryobacterium > Cryobacterium sp. Hh11. The sequence continues at coordinate 26,826 of NZ_SOHF01000025.1, forward strand.
GCGGATGCGCCGTAGGAACACAGATCGAAATTGCGGGCCGTGACGTTCAGGCATCCGTTTTCGGTCCATTGCGGCACTCGCTGATCGGCCAAATTGACGATCGGCGGGTTGAATTCGGGCCAGGTTGACGCCGATAACGCCGCGGAGAGCTGCGCCTGCACGGCATCGGCCTGCGGAGAGGTGGAGGGGCCCGTCGTGGGAGCCGGCGGAACGTAGCCGGCTGCGGGGTTGGGTGACAGCGACGGGAGAATGGCGAGGACGACGACGCCCAAGGCCAGGAGCGAGGCACCGGCCAGCCCGTTGCGTTTCATGGCCGGGGCGTACTGTCGCCGCCAGGCCAACCACTCGGATCGGCGGCGATGGCGACTCATCTTGCCGCCCAGCCACGGTGATTTGTGCAGGGGCAGCTCAACCAGGTTGTAGGCGAGCGCCGACAGCACCGCGATGGCCGCGACAACGACAACGGAGTACACCGGCGACGATGGCCGGATCAGGGTGCCGGCGAAGATGATGACCGGGAAGTGCCAGAGGTACAGGGAGTAGGAGATGTTGCCGAGGTAGCCGCTGACCCGGTTCGTCAGCGGAAAGAGGAAACGTTGTTCGCCTCCTATTCCGGCTGCAAGAACGAGGGCCGTGGCGACGACGGGGAGCACCGCCCACGGCGCGGGGAAGGGCATGGTGCCGTTGATGACGAAGATGGAGACGATGATGCCGAGCAAGCCCACCCACGCGAGAACGGGACGCATTCGGGCCGGCAACTGTGACCACCACGGCGCCGTGATGGCGATGAGCGCGCCGACGCCGAGTTCCCAGGCCCGGCTGAGGGTGGAGAAATAGGACAGGGTCGGGTTGGCCTGCGTGTCGAACATGGCCCAGACGAAGGACGCGCCGATGATGATGGCCATGACGAGGCCGGTAACCAGGCGTCGACGGTTGACTCCTACCTTGGCGGCGAGAATCAAGACGGCCAGCATCAGCCACGGCCAGACGAAGTAGAACTGCTCCTCGACGGAGAGCGACCAGTAGTGCTGCAGGGGGGAAACGGGGCCATCCGCCAGGAAGTAGTCGGTGCCGGTGGCTGCGAAGTGCCAGTTCGCGGTGGAGAAGAACGCCCAGATCGCATCCCAGAAGGTCTGGTAGAACCGGCCCCGGTTGAACAGGAGGAGTGCCGTACCCACGGTGACCAGTAAGACGAGCGTCGCTGCCGGGATAATGCGCTTGATGCGGCGCTGATAGAAGACGGTGAACGAGATGTGGTTGGTGCGCTCATGCTCACGCAGCAGGAGTCCGGTTATGAGAAAGCCGCTGATGACGAAGAAGACATCGACGCCCACGAAGCCGCCGGATGGCCACGCCCAGATATGGTCGAAAATGACGGCCACGACGGCGAGCGCACGGAGCCCCTGGATGTCGGCACGGACGCCGCTCGTGACAGTCGGCGCGCGCCGCAGCTGAGCGGTGGATGACATTGTTCTCCCTGTGGTCGGGGCAGTGTGCATTCAGCGCTGGATGCGTGATGGTCCTAACGTGTCGAGGGTAGCGGATTGTGAGGGTTGCTCGCTATTCGTGCGCGAACTGGGGGCATCCGACTCGCCGATCGAAGCGCGAGCTTACGAGCGATCGAGATCCCGGACGAAAGGTCTCGATCGTTCGTTTCTTGCGAAACGACCAGCGAACAGGGGCTCGCGTCTCGACCAGCGCGGGGGCGGGGCGGTCAGCGGGAGAGGCCGCTAACGGGAGTCGCGGGGCGGCCAGATGCCGTCGCATCCGTTTTGGAGACAAACGAATTGCCACGTCTCTCCGTCGGAAACAGCCCCCATGCGCATCAGGCAGCGGGGGCAATTGGGCGGGCTCAGCTCGAGCGGAGCATCGCTGGCCAGCTCGGCCTCGGAATAGGGCGGCCCGAAGTAGAGCTGCGTGCAGCCGAGATTCGTGCAGCCGTAGTCATAGCCGTCACCGTGCCAGGCAACCTCCATGGCGTCCCCGCATTGCGAGCAGAGGCGCGGACGTTGCACGTCTTGCTTCTCGAACAGCCACGAGACGTTGTCGTCCATGGAGTGAGACTAGTCCCGCTGGCAGGGGTGTGCTGGGGATTCTAGGAACTGTGGAGAAGTGGGCGCTGCATACTCGGGGCAACTAGAGCCAGGACTGGCCGACATCGGTGGAGCGCAGGGTGAGGTCGCCGATCCAGAGCCAGAGGGTGTCGTCGGCGGATGCGACAGCAATGTTTGCGGCCAGCTCGGCGGGAGCTTCGTCGGTGGCGTAGCAGCCCGTGGTGCTCGCGCTCAGTGCAGCGGTCTCAGCGGCAGGGTCGAGCACGCCGACGTCGACGACGCTAAGGCCGAGGCACGCGACCGAGCCGGAGTCCGTCGACGAGGCGGCCGGGTCCCCCGCGGCCAAGGCGATGTAGCCCAGGTCGGTTGCGGTGAGGGTGAGCACTCCGGGGACGGCCAGGGGCGCTGACCAGGAGGCGGCCGCATCCGTTGTGGCGAAGATGCGTGCGTCGGCGCAGAGAACGGCGGCGGAGTCAGCGTCGGCCGGACTCGCGGCGAGGGCGACGACCGCGTCGCACGGCGCCGAGGCCAGGCCGTCGGGTCCGTGCACGGCGGCGCGGTCGGCCGGGTCGACGTACCACGCGTTGTCGAGCTCGTCGGGGTAGCTGGAGTAGTTGTCTCCGGCGACGAAGGTCTTGACGAACTGCGGGGCGCAGTCTTCGTCGAGGCCGATGAACTCGGCGACCGATTCGCTCTGGGCGGCAATCGACTGCAGGGCGGTGACTCCGGAGCGGCCGGTGGCGTCGGTGGCGGTCCAGCTGGATCCAGAGTCGGTGCTGAGTTCGGGTGCGGCCGAGGCCCTGCAGGTTCCGGTGCTGGCACGCCAGGCGGCGGTAGCCGACACCGCGGAGAGCAAGCGGGTGGTTGGCAGGGGCATCACGGCTGGCGCGGCCGTTGGCGAGGTCGTCGGGGTGGCGCTCGGTGATGGAAAAGCGGATGCCGTGGCGGCCGGCTCCGAAGACGCGTCGACGGCAGCATCAACCGAGGTCGAGGTGAGGGCGCTCGTGATGAGCACGGCGTCGATGAGCAGGAAGAGGCCGAAGCGGAGTAGGCGATGATGCGACGCCGGCGGGGGTGCTGGATCATCAGGCTCCGGCCGCGATCAGGGCGGCGGTGATCGTGGTGACGGAGGCCTTGATCGCCGCGGCGGCGCGGTCATAGACGGCAGCGGGCTGGCGGTAAGGGTCCTCGACGTCGTCGAGGGTTGGAGGGTTGGGCGAGGGGTGGAGTCCGCGGGTCGAGGCGACGGACGCGACGAAGGCGGGGAAGTCGAGGCCTGTTTGGGCGTCAACGCGGGAGGCGTCAGCGGCGAACGCGGTGCCGTCTTCGGCATCGGCCGGGGCTACCAGGCGGGCGAACTGGTTGAGGGTGAAGGTGTAGCGGGTGGCTTTGGGCAGCAGGATGACGACATCACGCCGGTGGTCACGCGTGGCGGTGAGCACGAGGTCGGCGTCGGCAATGAGCTGCTCGGTGAGCTGCCGAGCCACGTGATCGGTGTTTGACGCGCCGTATTGCGTCGACAGAGCGGCGGCTTCGGACGTCATGGCGCTGCCCGTCATGGCATGGGTTCCGGCGCTCGTGACCACGGCATCGATGCCGGCGTTGCGCAGGTTTTCCCGCAGCAGCTGCTCGGCCAGCGGCGACCGGCAGATGTTTCCGGTGCAGACGATGAGAATGCGGGGGGCGGTCATCGGGCTCGCAATCGACGGAAGTTGGAGGCGACGGGCTCAACCGGAATCTCGCAGTAGGTGTTTCCATAGCCGTACTGGCCGTACCCGTATGCCCCCGGTGCCTTGGTGGGCAGCAGGGTCAGGACTACGCCGCTGATCGGCGCGTCCACACTGGCCAGGGCAACAATGGCACCCTTGAGCTGCTGCTTCTGGGTGCGTCCGGCCGCGACGATGAGAATTGCGCCGCCGACGCTTTTCGCGAGGATGGCGGCATCCGTTACGGGCAGCAGCGGTGGGCAGTCGAAGGTGCGATTGAAGTCTTCGATGATCTGTTTCAGGCGCGACGAGCCGAGCATCTCGCTCGGGTTGGGCGAAGTGCGACCGGCTGGTAGCACGAACAACTGGCCGCGACCCCACGGCTGAATAACGTCACTGAGCTCGGCGCGACCGATGAGCACGTCGGTGAGTCCTATCCCACCCTCGATGTCCATGTAATCTGCGATGCGCGGGCGACGCAGGTCGGCGTCGACGAGCAGAACGCGGGCATGGGAATCTGCCAGGGAGATGGCCAGGTTGGCGCTCGAGGTGCTCTTGCCCTCGCTGCCGATCGATGAGGTGACCATGAAGGAACGCTCGACGCGTTCCACGTCGAGGTACTGCAGGCTGGTGCGCAGTGTGCGAAAGGACTCCGCCCGCGGGCTGCGCGGATCGGCGTGCACGATGAGCGGGCGCTCGATGACCTTCGGGTCGAACGGGAGTCCGCCGATGACGGGCACGTCAGTGCCCTGTTCCACGTCACGCTGGGTGCGGATGCGCGTGTCCAGGGTCTCGCGCAGCACCGCGAGGCCAACGCCGAGGGCGAGCCCCACGAGCGCGCCCAGCGCAAAGTGGAGCGGCACATTTGGGGAGACCGTCGAAGTCGGAACGCTGGCAACTTGAACCCGAGTGAGTTTCACGGGCGATGCCGCGGTGGGGTCGTCCGGTTGCTCAACTTTTTGCACCTCGTCCGTGAGACTCTGCGCGACGGCATTTGCAATTTCGGCGGCACGAACCGGGTCGGTGTCGGTGACCGAGATGTCCATGATCGACGTGTCGAGCAGCGCCGAGACGGCAATGCCCTTGGCCAGCTCGACCGCTGTACTGCGAAGGTCGAGGCTCTCGATGACGGGCAGCAGAACCAGCGGCGTGGTTGCCAGGCGGGCGTAGGTCTTCACCCGGGTGACCGCAAAGTTCGCGCCCTGCACAAGGTCGCTCGTGGTGCCGCACGACTCGGTCAAGACGACAGCTTTGGACGTCGTGCTATAGATAGGCGTCTGCACAATCGAGAAAACGGATGCTGCCGACACGGATCGGCAGGTCGCCGCCACAATCAGGATCCACCTGTCGCGCAGGATGCGTATGTGGTCACGGAGTTCCAACTGCGTCACCTCCCGTTGCGGCACAAAGCCGCTACCCGGCAGTTTGGCACAGTTACGCAAGGACACTTGATTGCGCAGCGCCCCCGCGATCAGGGGGTCGATCTGCTTAGCCGGCCGCGAGAGGACGGTGGCGGCGCGACGACGGAGAACGGTACGCAGGGTGATGATGAGTCCCAGGCAGAGGAGCAGTGCACCGGCCGCGATGAGGGCCATCGGCACGTCGACACCGGCCGTAGCCAGGTCGTCGCTGCCATCGGCGGCGACGGTGATCGAGGCGGTGCCCGAGCGGAGCCTTGTTCCTGTGAGGGTTTAGGAGTCGGTTGCGTTGCTCGGCAAGGTAGCGCTTCGGTCGAGGGCACCGGTGCTCGTCGCCGACTTTTCGATGTTCACGCTAGCGGCGCGCACGGCGGCGAGGGTAGCGGAACCTCCACCGAAGACGGCAATAGACACCCGTTCGCCGGTGGCAAAGGCTTCGTCACCGCAGGCGACAGCGACCGTGCCGCCCGGCGTGTTGTCACCAGAAACGCTGATGAGATTGGCTGCTACATAGCCGGCGGCGAGCGCTACGGCCGCACCAGCGAGCAGTGCAATACTCGCGAGCGTGGCACGAAGTTTTCGAATCAAGGTGGATCCCGGTGGTGGCAATGGTGCGGCTCCCCCCTGGCGAACCCTAACAACTGAGGTCGAGCTTCTCGGTTTCGTGCAGCGTTATTAATGGGGTGCTGCGCAGTTCGAGATCACCGGTGAACGGCGCAGCGCCGAGCCAGTCAAAGAGTAGGACGGTGCTTTCACCGGGAGCCAGTTCGAAGACCAGCGAGGTGACCGGATAGCTGGCATCGGTCGCGGGAACATGTTCCGCGGCGACGCCGTCCCGCGTGACACCGAGGTTGTACATCGTCGGAACACCGTAGGCGGCGACCATGGTCTTGATGTTGCCGAGCGGCACTCCCGAGATGCCACGGCCGGTGACGTAGACGGGAAGGGAGGTGGCGGCATCCGCTGGTGCAGTGTTGGAGACGGTGACCTCGAGCGTGTATTGCGGGCGCCGGTCGGTGCGGCAGGTCTGCTGGCCGATGGCGGTTTCGACGTCGAGGTAGAAGTCCATTTTCGCGCCGGAGAGGTCGTTGATGTAGAGACCGAACCGATTCGTCGAATCGTCGCTGACCGGGCGGCCGCCGGCCAGGGTGGTGTCGTCGAGCACTGCCTGTTCGGTCTCATCGGCGTTCCACACCAGCACGCGGTGTTCGGCTCCGGCGCGGGCGAGCGCGGCGATGAGCCTGTTCGGGTCGGCGCGACCGCTCTTGACGGCGTCGAACACGGCGCCGGCGGCGGCCGCGAAGAAGATGTCCTGCTGCTTCAAGTCGTCATAGCGCGCGTACACGTCGTGCAGGAGCAGTGACACCGCGTTGTCGGCGGTGAGTTCGTCGCCGGTGGCGAGGGTGATCGGGCCGGTGGCATCGAGCAGGTAGCTCAGCGCAACCGGGTCGATTGAGAGCACGCCGTTGGCTTCGAGGCCGAATTGGAGCCGCCACATTTCGCGGGCGAGGGCTCCGGTTTGGGCGAAGTCGGGCGTAAGGGTGACATTTTGGATGTATTCGCCGGTGATGTCCCCATAGATCAGGGTCGTGTCGTCGCCGAGCGGCAGCACCGGCGCGGCAAACGGGTCAAAGTCCTCAGCGGTCGCCTGCTGGGTGAGTTCGACGCTGCCCTGATCGGTATGCACCAGGGCTAGAGCGCCAGGGATGCCGCCGGTCGCGCGCAGCTCGGCCAGGTTTTGAAACAGCAGGATGTAATCCCGGGGCTCGGTCGCGCCGAGCATGGCCGGCAGCAGGGTGACGGCGCGATCCATGGCGTCCAGGCTGCTCGCGGTCTGCTCGGTGACGGTTTGCAGCCGGGTAACGGCGTCGCGCACCACGGCGAGTACGTTGTCGGTGTCGATCGCAGTGACATCTTCTACGGCGCGGGCGAGGGCTGTGTTGGCCTGGTCAACTGACGGCTGCGCGTCGAGCAGGGGTTGCAGGGCGATCGATCCGTCGACGGGCTTGAACGCGTTCAGGTCGAAAGTTCCGGCCAGACCGGCCAGCGGGGTGACGACGTTCTGGGCGACATCATCGACGACGGTAGCGAGTTCACGCACGGCCGTGAGATTCGGTCCGAGAAACGGCAGAAATTCGTAGCCGCGCCAGATCGGGTCGCTCGTGCGCGACCGAGCTATTGCCGCGAATGCGGCCAGGTCGGCAGCGGTTTGAGCCGCTTGTTCACCGTCGCCGGCCAGGATTTCGTCCTGAATGGTCGACGCGAGCGGAACGGCGGCTTCGAGGGCGTCCCTGGCCTGGAGGCCCCGAATACCGACCCAGGCGGTGGACCCCACGACGAGGATGAGCAGGCCGAGGACGACGAGCCCGACGATGGTGCGGCGGCGCGTGGAGGGTGGGGTTTCGGCGGGGGTTGTGCTGGCCGGGACGTCGGCGGGCGCAGCAGCGGAGGCTGCATCGGCCGAGTGCTGCGCGGGGTTGTCAGAGTCGGATGCAGGCCGTGCCGAGTCTGGAGAGGGCATGGCCCTATTCAAGCAGACCGTGCGAGGAGAGCCCTCCGGTCAGCGCACACCAGGTCGGGTGGGTCAGGACTTGACGCGCGTGCCGCGGGCGCGGGCCGGTTCTGCCGGGATAGCCGTGGCCGTAGCTGTAGCTGTAGCTGTAGCTGTAGCTGTAGCTGTAGCTGTAGCCGTAGCCGTAGCCGTAGCCGTAGCCGTAGCCGTAGCCGTAGCCGTAGCCGTAGCCGTAGCTGTAGCCGTAGGCGTCCGGTCCGCTCGTGGGGAGCATGGTCAGCACGAGCCCGGGAGATGGGGGCGCCGACACTGATGAGGGCGGCAATGGCACCGGTGAGCTGGTTCTTCTGTGCGCGACCGGCGGCCACGGTGACGGCGACGCGTGTCTGCAGCGTTAGGGCGCTGACTTACTCCGGTGCCGGACGGCTGCGATTGTTGAGCACGCCGTGGCTCTCTTCGAGGTAGCAGCTACCGCAGAGCGATTCGTAGGTGACCTCTTCGCCGTCGATGGCCACCTGGTCGCCGTCGAACACATAGACGCCGTCGATCTGGCGCCCGTTGAACACGGCTTTGCGTCCGCAGCGGCAGATGGTCTTGAGCTCTTCGAGGCTGTGGGCCACTTCGAGCAGACGGCGGCTTCCCGGAAAGGCGACGGTTTGAAAGTCCGTGCGGATTCCGTACGCCAGCACGGGCACGTTCTCGAGAATGGCGATGCGCAGCAGGTCGTCAACCTGGGTCTCGGTGAGAAACTGGGCCTCGTCGAGCAACAGGGCGCTCACGTCACGGCCGGACTCTTTCAAGACCTGCGCGCGGTGCTGCTGGAACACGGCGTAGGCATCCGTTTGCGGGGTGAGCAGAAAATCGACGGCGCGCATCACGCCGAGACGGGAGAGAATTCCGCGGTCGCCCTTGGTGTCGACCGACGGCTTGGCGAGCAGCACGTGGTGGCCGCGTTCCTCGTAGTTATATGCCGCTTGCAGCATGGAGGTGCTCTTGCCGCTGTTCATGGCGCCGTATCGAAAGTACAGTTTCGCCATTAGATGCCTTTGGTTGAGTTTGAGCCGCTGCGGTCAGCGTCAAATTCTAGCGTGAGAAGCGGATGCCGGCTGGTCACGCGCACCTGGGAGAAGACGGCGCGGAGCACGCTGAGGTACGGGCGCAGGGCCCGGCGGCGCTGATACGGGGGCAGCGAGATTCCAGCCTGGATGGTGATGGTGTCGACGGCGCGTTCACCGGTCGAGCGCGATCGGGGCTTCAGCTGCGCCTGGGCCGGGGTGCGGGCTTGCGCGGCGGCTTGCTCCTGGGCGGCGGTCACGATGGCGATGGTCGTGGTGTCGGTGGTCGTGGTGTCGGTGGCCGGGGTGGGGAGGGCTCCGCGGGCGCCGAAGGCCTGGGTGACCTGGGCGGTGTCGGCGGGGGCGGGACCGGACCCGTCGATTTGCACGACGAGGCTGGTCGGATCAAAGCCCTTGAGGGTGCAGAGCGCCACGAGGATAGCGCCCGCGGCGGCACGCTGGTCGGAGTCGAAGGCGGTCGCTCGGCGCTCGGGGTCGGCAATGACGCAGAGCGGGTTGAGGCCGCGCTCGGTCAGGGCCGTGCGCTCACGTTCGATCAGGTCGTCGAGCCAGGTGTGGTCGACTTCGGCCACGAGCACCCGACGCACCTGGAAGGCGAGGGAGCGGGCCCGCTTCACGTCGGCGGCGGTGACCGCATCCCGCTCGAGCACATCGGCCAGGAACGGCAGCACATCGGCGCCGAGGTTCTTGACGCGATGGTCGACGACCTCGTGCGCGAGGAGGTCGCGATTCTCCTCGGTGCGCCCGCGGATCGCGCGGCGGGCATCCGTTTGCCAACGGTGAATGGAATTGACGATCTGGCGCGAGAACGCGGCGGCGGCGAGGCTGGGCGCGAGCACCTGGGTCATGGCGATGATCGCGAACAGGGCGGGCGGGGTTCGCACGCCGAGAAAGGGCGATTGCACGAGGGCGGCGGCGCCGACGATGATCGCTGAGATTCCGCCCAGCGCGAGGATTTCTTTCCACGGCCGGAACGGAGCGAGGGCGAGCAGCAGCAGGCCGAGTCCGATCGGGGCGAAGTCGTCCTGGATCATGCCGTTGTACTGCCAGGCGCTGGCCGCGGCGAGCACGTGGGCGACCAGGCCGAGGGCCACGACGACGATCGCACGGCTGCGGGTGAACGGTGCCAGGTCGGGGCGCGCCGACCAGACCAGCACGGCGGCCGCGATAATGAGCGCGGCGACGGCCGAGACCGCGAGCTCTTCGATTTGGATTTCGTGCGGACGCGACACGGTCGCGGCTATCGCGTAGGTCACCACGATCAGGGCGACGACCGGGGCGATCGGCCAGGCAGCCAGGCCACCGATGGGGTCGAGACGCTGCTGTGAAGCGGATGCCGGCGCGCGCGGCCGGCGCGGCGTGGGGGTCGCGCGGGTCATCGGGGGTTCCGGGGGGCGGGGGTGGCGTTGGTGGGGGTGGCGTTGGTGGGGGTGGCGTTGGTGGGGGTGGCGTTGGTGGGGGTGGCGTTGGCCGGGTTGGCGTTGGCCGGGTTGGCGTTGAGGCTGCCGGGCCGGACCGGCGTGTGGTGGGTGGGCAGGGTTGGCTTCGGTTTGATGCTGGGGGTTTCGGCCGGCACGGTCAGTCGTACGCTTGCGCCCGCGCCCGGGCGGCTCCAGATCAGCACGGATCCACCGAGCTGCTCGATACGTCGCCGCACGGACTGCCGTAAACCGAGCCGGTCGGAAGCGGATTCCGATTCCGTGAAGCCGCGGCCGGCATCCGTTATGAGGAGTGAAATGGTGCTGCGGTCGGACTCGATGGCGAGTTCGGCGGAGTCGATGCCGGCGTGGAGGATGACGTTGACGAGGCATTGCTGCACGGCGAGGCCGACGTCGCGGTCGCTGCCGGCGTCGAGGCGAGCGAGGGCGTCGCGGTCGCCGGTGACCTCGACTTTCAGCCCGCGATCACGGCAACGTTCGACGGCGGTGTAGACGGCGCTGGAGCGCCAGGCCGGGCTTGGTGTTGGCGCTTGCTCGTGGACGGTTGGCTGCGGTGACGTCGTCGTGCGGGCGTCGATATCGGCGAGCCAGTTGGTGTCGTGCAGGGTGGTCAGGGTGTCTCTCAGGCTGGCTTTGAGGCCCGGCGAGAGAGCGCCGGGTTCGGCTAGGGAGAGCGCGACGAGCTGGGAGACGGTCGTGTCGTTGAGCAAAGCGATGGCGCGGGTGTCGAGGGCATCGCGCAGCTGGCGGTTGGCGCCGTCCTGCACCGCGCGGTGAATGGCGGGTTGGGCGGCGTTGCTGGCGCGGCGGTCGATTCCGGCGAGCACCATAACCCCGACGAGGACGAGGTAGGTCGAAAGGGTGAACAGGTCGGGCCGGTAGGGCACGGTCGTGCCGACGATGGCGAGGAGCGCAGCCGCCTCGGCGACCAGAAACGCCGCGGTGCTCCAGAGCACGCCGGCGAGGGCGGTGGATCCCGCGCCGCCGACCATGACGAGGGCCATCTTCGGCAGGGCGACGAGGAACATATTCGACGCGGGGAATACGTCGGGTACGCCGAGCACGGTGGCGGTGAAGACGTAAACGCCGAGGGTTCCAACGAGCAGATAGGCAACGGCCAGCGGGATGCGCCGATGCCGGGTGAAGAGGATGAGCAGGGTTGCCATGGCGGCCACAACCACGATGGTGATCCAGAGTTCGGGGGTTCTGAGGGTGAGGATACTGACTGACAGGATCGCGGCGCTAAAGCAGGTCAGCGCGAACCAGTGCGCGGCCCGTGCGATGGCGCGTGCGAGCGTGCGCTGGACCAGGTGGCCGGGTAACCCTAGAGACATATTTCCCCCAATAGGCAAGTATGCCATCGGGGTGGGTGCGGGGATGGCAGTGATGGGGTCAGAACAGGGTCGGGGCCAAGTCGGGCGGGAGTTCGGCGGCGATCAGGGACCGGGGCACCTCCGTGCTCCGGGCCCACCTTAGGGAACGGGGCCCATGATCCATCATGGGCCCGGTTTCCGGGCCCGGGCCCGGTGAAGGGGAGTGGGTGAAGGCGGGCGTCCGGCGGGCGGCGGGCATCCGTTCCGGGGAAGACGGGAGAGCGCTGGAGCGGAGGCCGCCGGTCGCGGGGTCGACGATGCCGCGTTCGAGGCCGTGCGCGCGAATGAGCGGCTTGATGCGCGCGGCGAGCCAGGTGCGGTACTCCTTGGGCGCGTATTGGCCGCCGGCGTAGAGCTCGAGGTAGCGGGCAACCAGCTCGGGATGCTCGCGGTCGAGCCAGCGCAGGTACCAGTCCTTGACGGCGGGCTTGAGGTTGAGGCCGGAATAGAGCACGCTCGTGGCTCCGGCCGCCTTGGCCTGCCGCAGCGCCTCATCGAGATGCGCGCGGGTGTCGGTAAGGAACGGCAAAATGGGCATGAGAAAGACGCCGCAGTCGAGTCCCCGTTCGCGCACCGCGGTCACCGTGGCGAGGCGCGCCTTCGTCGTGGGAGTTCCCGGCTCGACGGCTTGCTGCAACTCATCGTCATAGATGGCAATTGACATGGCCAGGTCGACTGGAACGTGCTCACTCGCCTCGACGAGCAGGTCCAGGTCGCGGCGCAGCAGTGTGCCCTTGGTGAGAATGGAGATGGGGGTTTTGCTGTCAGCGAGGGCTGCGATAATGCCGGGCATGAGTCGGTAGCGTCCCTCGGCGCGCTGATATGGGTCGGTGTTGGTGCCGAGCGCCACCGGATGCCTCCCCCAGGTGGGCTTGCCGAGTTCCTTGCGCAGCACCTCGGCCACGTTGACCTTGACGATGATCTCGCTATCGAAGTCTTTGCCGGCGTCGAGGTCGAGGTACTGGTGGGTCGGCCTGGCGAAGCAGTAGGTGCAGGCGTGGGAGCATCCGCGATAAGGGTTGATCGTGTAGCCGTACGGCAGCGCGCTCTGACCGGGTACATGATTGAGCGCCGACTTGCACAGGATCTCGTGGAACGTGATTCCGGCGAACTCGGGCGTCTGCACGCTGCGTACGAGGTTGTTCAGGCGGGCGAGTCCGGGAAGGGCTCCGACCTGCTCGGTCTGTAGTTCCTGTGAGCTCCACCGCATGGGTATAGTCGAACACAAGTTCTAGCAAAGTGCAAGTGATGCCAGAAAAAACCGCACCGAAGCGGATGCCGCGGCTCGCGTCGCGCCGAAACGGTCGCGGACGCGCGTCGCGGCACTCGTTCGAGACGCGGGTACCCCGACGCAGGAGTGCCACGAGTGCCGCGAGCTCGGCCAGCGCTGCGGGCCCCAGCGAGAGCGTGGCGGGCAGGCGATGGGCGGGCAGCGGCATCCGCTTTCGTGCTGACGAGGGCGATTCGCACTACTGTTTCAGCATGCGCACACCGACGGCACCCGCGTGACCCGGCTGCGGCGCAGCGACCCGACCCGGCCGGGGTATTCCCGGCGGCGCGCGGGCACGGGCTTCAGCTACCGCGACCCGGCCGGGCAGAAGGTCACCGAGAAGCAGCTGCGGCAGCGGTTCACGGAGCTAGCGATTCCGCCCGCCTGGACCGACGTGTGGATCTCGCCGCACCCGAACGGGCACATCCAGGCGATCGGCCTCGATGCGGTCGGGCGCCGCCAGCACATCTACCATCCGGCCTGGCGCGAACAAAAGGACCGCCTCAAGTTTGAGCGCGCGTTGGAGCTGGCCGCCTCCCTGCCCCGGGTGCGTGGTCAGGTGACCCGGGATTTGCGCGGGGACAGCGAGCCGCGCGCGCGGGCCCTCGCCGCGGCATTTCGCATGCTCGACCTCGCCTCGTTGCGCATCGGCAGCGAGCGTTATGCCGACGACTACGGTAGCCACGGGCTCTCCACCCTGCTCTGCTCGCACGTGTCGGTGCGGGGAGACGTGGTGCGGCTGGACTTTCCCGCCAAGAGTGGCCAACAATTTCAAGGCGTGATAACGGATGCTGACCTCGCGACTTATCTGCGCGCCCGCTTGCGCGAGCGCCCGGCTGCACCGCTACTGTCCTGGGTGGTCGACGGGGAGGAGAATGCCCTCTCGGCCGCCGATATCAACTCGTTCATCAAGGAACGCACCGGCGGCGAGTTCAGCGCGAAGGACTTTCGTACCCTGCGGGGCACGGCCGCTGCGGCCCAAAGTCTGGCCCAGAGCCTCGCGCAGAATCTGAGGGCGGCGGCTGGCATGACCACGCACGAGGATGAGGCGAGCAGCGACGCGGGGACAAAATCGGGCAGCGCTGGGAGCAGGGCGAAGGCCAGCACCGCCGGGAGCGGGACAAAATCCGGCACCGCCGGGAAGGGGGCAAGGGACGGCACCGCCGGAGCCGGCACGAAACCCAGCACTACAGCGACGGCGACCGGCGTTGGGGCCGTGCCGGCAGTATCCGCTTCACGGCAACCGCGGGCGGCGTCGCGCAACCGTCGCGCCGACACCCGAGCTATTGCCGAAGCGATGCGGCAGGCGGCCGCGGTGCTCGGCAACACCCCCGCGATCGCCCGCACGAGCTACGTCGACCCGCGCATCGTGGATCTGTTCCGTGCCGGCGAGACCATCGACCCGGCCGGCCGCGTCTCGGCCGAGACGGCACTGCGCACGCTCGTACTCGGTGACGATGTTTGAGAAACGACGCTTAAGAATGTCGCACGTTCGCGGTATAACTTGAGTGCCGCTCAGCTGATCTGGCTGCTGTCTATAAGAAAGGTACGCCCGTGACCCACGACTCTGACCCCGTTGAAGAACCGCCCCTGGACATTCCTGAGCCGCCCAATAGTCCCACAAACCCCGACCAGCTCGTTGGACCTGACGGACCCGACGGCCCGGCCCAGGAACATGCCGGCTCGGCTGATGAAAGCACCGAAGCGGCCGTTCCGGTCGCCAGCGCCGAGACCGGTCCCGACGGCCCCGCACCGAGCGATGACGGCTCAACGGCCGGAGAAGCCGCCACAGCCAGCCCGGTCGAGCCCGACAGCGACACCGATCCTGACAGCGACAGCGACAGCGACAGCGACAGCGAAGACGACCAGGACAACGCCGACAACGAACCGAACCTCGACGATATCGACCCCGCCGACAACCCATCGAACCCCGATCTGGTCGGCCACGATCTCGATGGAGAAGACCCCAACCTCGCCGAACCAACCGCCTAATCCCTAGGAGTCCCCATGAAGGGCAAGTTTCTGTTTCTCGCTGGCACCGCGACCGGCTTCGTACTCGGATCCAAGGCCGGCCGCCAGGCCTACGACCGCATCGCCGCGAAGGCCCGCCAAATGTGGGGCGACCCCGGCACCCAGAAGGTCATCTCGCAGGCCGAAGGCATCGCGCGCGACGCCGCCACCGTCGCCCAGACCAAGGTGAGCGGTCTGCTCGACCAGGCCGAGGCATCCATTAAGAAGGAGGAGCGCAAGGCAAATCCGACCCCGGATGCCGACGGCCACGACCGGTAAATCCGTCACGACGCCCACGCCCCGGCTGGAGTCCCGGTGGGGGTGTCCGGCCGGGTGGCCTCCCGGGCGCCCGCGCTGGTGATTAGTCCCAGAGCCGTCCTCGATATGGGGCCAGGCTCGTGGTTGGGCACCTGGCAGCGTACCGGACCGGACGCCCGGTCGCCTGCCGGACCGGACGCCCGGATCAATTAGAGCGACCGACTCGGCGACGGGCGCGCTAGACGGTGACGCGTGAGCTCACAGGCTCGGTCGGCCCAAATGTGGCGGGAGGCTCGGGCGCACCCGGCACCAGAAAGCTGGCTTGGGCGCGGTCAAACGAGGAATAGACCCAGCGCGTGTTGAGCACGCCGAGCTTGGTCACTCCGCAGGCACCCCCGATTTGTTCGATGATTCCCATCAGGGCGGCCGGGTCGCCGTCCGGTAGTGAGGGATCTCGAACCAGCCATTCGGTGGATGAGAGCAGGAGGATGCCGAGTTGCGATATGCGCAGATTCTCCGAATCCGAAACGCCATTGTTCGGGTTCACTTGCCGCCTCCGGGCCGCTTTGGGACCGTCAGGTAGCCCCCCTCACTCCTTCACGGGGTTGACGGGGTTGACGGGGTTGACGGGGTTGACGGGGTTGACGGGGTTGACGGGGTTGACGGGGTTGACGGGGTTGACGGGGTTGACGGGGTTGACGGGGTTGACGGGGTTGACGGGGTTGACGGGGTTGACGGCCCCCTCCTACGTGACTGTCACAAACGCCCATCTACCAGGCCGCGAGAGCGCAAAAAGTGCCCGATTGAAGGGTTCAATCGGGCACTTTTTGCGCTTTCGCGTGAGAGGCCTAGTTACTAAGGTGCAGCACCTCGGCGGTGGCGGCGAGGGACGCGGCGGCGGCTGCGGGGTCGTCGGACAAGCGGGTGCCGTAGCTCGGAATCATCTGGCGGATGCGCGGCTTCCAGCCCTCAATGCGGTCGGGGAAGCAGCGGGCCAGCAGGTCCACCATGATCGGCGCGGCAGTGGAGGCTCCCGGCGAGGCGCCGAGCAGTCCGGCGATCGAGCCGTCAGAAGACGTGATGACCTCGGTGCCGAACTGCAGCACTCCCCCAAGCTTGGGATCCTTCTTCATGACCTGCACGCGCTGGCCGGCCGTGATGAGCTCCCAGTCCTTTGAATCTGCGGCGGGAATGAACTCACGCAGGGCGTTCAGCTTGGCGTTGCGCGAGGCGAACACCTCGCCGATCAGGTATTTCATCAGGTCGAAGTTGTGACGCGCGACCGCGAGCATCGGCCCGAGGTTGTGCGTGCGAATGGAGAACGGCAGGTCGAACCAGGTGCTGGTTTTCAGGAACTTCGGGCTGAATCCAGCGTACGGGCCAAACAGCAGCGACTTTTCGCCATCGACCACGCGGGTGTCGAGGTGCGGCACCGACATGGGCGGGGCACCCTTGGCCGCCTTGCCGTACACCTTGGCCTGGTGCTGGGCGACGAGCTTGGGGTTGGTCGTGCGCAGAAACTGGCCGCTGATCGGAAAGCCTCCGAACCCCTGAATTTCAGGGATTCCGCTCTGCTGCAGCAGCGCGAGCGCGCCACCGCCGGCGCCGACGAAGACGAACCGCGCGTTGATGGTGCTGCGGGTCTGCCCGACCTGACGCAGCAGTTTGAGATTCCACGAGCCATCCGCTTTGTGCTGGAGGCCGACGACCTGCTCGTTCATGTGCATGTTGACCCCCTGCTTCTCGAGGTTGTTGAACATGAACCGGGTGAGGGCGCCGAAGTCGACGTCGGTGCCGCTCGCGATGCGCGTGGCGGCGATCTTCTGGCCAGCCGGACGCTTGCGGGTGAGCAGCGGGGTCCAGGTGCCGATCTTTTCGACGTTGTCGCTGAACTCCATGCCGGCAAACAGCGGTTCGGTGACAAGTACGGCGTGCCGCTTGCGCAAGTACTCCACATTGGCTTTGCCGTGCACGAAGGTCATGTGCGGCGTGGAATTGATGAACTTTTCAGGCTCCGGCAGGGCACCAATAGAAACGAGGTGCGCCCACAATTGCCGGCTGATCTGGAACTGCTCGTTGATCACAACGGCCTTGTCGGCGGTGACCGAACCGTCTGCAGCCTGCGGCATGTAGTTGAGTTCGCACAGCCCGGCATGCCCGGTGCCGGCGTTGTTCCACGGGTTCGAGCTCTCCTGGGCCAGTTCACCGAGGCGCTCGTACACCTCGATGCGCCAGTTGGGCTGCAGCTCCTTGAGGAGCGTTCCGAGGGTGGCACTCATGATGCCGCCACCAATGAGGACAACGTCGACAGTTCCCTGAGAATTCACACTGTCGAGTGTATCGCTGCAAGCGGATGCCCCTGACCCGACCTCCGCTCCGTGCGGGTCACCACACCGACCGCACTGGCCGTGGCATGGAAGAGGGCCTCGGCCACTTCGGCCGCTGAATCGAGTCGGCGGGTGGCGCTGAGAATGTTGCTGCCGAGCACGAACGCGTTGATGCGGCGACGCATGTCCCACATGGTGCGCGGCACGATAACGACGAGGGCCAAAACGAAGCTTCCCAGCAGGGTACCGACGGCAGTTTGGATAGCGCTGCGACCTTCTCCCGGTGTGGGCAGGCCGACCTGGGACCAGTTGGTCGAGGCCGTGAGCGCCGGCCCAATTCTGCTGCCCAGATCTTCGAGTACCCCGGCGACGGCCAGGGGAAAAAAGACGAGGCCCAGGATGCCGAATACTCCGAAGGAGACGCGCTGCAGCACGCCCCAAATCTTTCTTCGGCTCACGCAGTCAAAGCCAACGCAACTTACCCCCGGAGGAGGGCCGGATCGGGGGTATTGGTGCGGGTGATTGTGTGGGCTCGCGGCGCCGGTACTAGGCCGTACTAGGCCGTATCGGACCGGGCCCACCCTGTGAACCTAGGCCCAGTTTCTAGACTGGGCCCCCGCTCCGGGCCCGGAACGTCTCGGCGCGCTCGCGGGTCAGGCTTGGGGCACGAGGCGGTCGGCAGCGATGAGCTCGGCGATCTGCACGGCGTTCAGCGCCGCACCCTTGCGCAGGTTGTCGTTGCTGATGAAGAGGGCCAGGCCACGGCCATCCGCTACGCCTTCGTCCTGACGGATTCGGCCGACGAAGCTCGCATCCTGCCCTGCTGCCTGCAGCGGGGTGGGGATGTCGGTCAGTTCGACGCCGGGCGCGGTCTTGAGCAGTTCCTCGGCGCGGGCGACGCTGATCGGCTTCGCGAACTCGACGTTGATCGAGAGCGAGTGGCCGGTGAAAACGGGTACGCGCACGCAGGTTCCAGAGACGAGGAGCTGGGGCAAACCGAGGATCTTACGGCTCTCGTTGCGCAGCTTCTTCTCTTCGTCGGTTTCAAACTGGCCGTCGTCGACGATGCTGCCGGCCAGCGGAATCACATCGAACGCGATCGGCCGGGCGTAGATGGTGGGCTCGGGCAGGGCTACGGCGCTGCCGTCGTGCACGAGCTGGAACAGGTTCTCGTCTTGCGCGGCGACGCGCACCTGGCTGGCGAGTTCGAACGCTCCGGCCAGGCCGCTGCCGGAGACCGCCTGGTAGGTGCTCACGATCAGGCGCTTGAGCCCGGCCTCGTCGTGCAGTACCTTGAGCACGGGCATGGCAGCCATGGTGGTGCAGTTCGGGTTGGCGATGATGCCCTTGACGGCGAGCTTGATGGCTTCGGGGTTGACCTCGCTGACGACGAGGGGAACGTCTGGGTCCATCCGCCAGCCCGAAGAATTGTCAACGACGAGCACGCCGGCTGCCGCAAAGCGGGGAGCCTGTGCCTTGGAGAGCGTGGCCCCAGCCGAGAAGATAGCAACGTCGAGCCCGGTCGGGTCGGCGACGGAGGCATCTTCGACCGTGATCGGCTCGCCCCGAAAGGTGAGGGTGGTGCCGGCCGAGCGTGCCGACGCGAAGAAGCGGATGCTCTTCACCGGAAAGTCACGCTCCTCCAGCAGACGACGCACGACGGCGCCCACCTGTCCGGTGGCTCCGACGACGCCGATGTTGATTCCAGAAGTGCTGGCTGAGGTGGTCACGTGTGTTTCCTAACGTCGTTGGGGCTGTCTCCCGTGGCTAATTCAGGAAACACCGGCGATCCTGCCGATATTTTCTACCCAGAGCGGATGCTGCGGGTCGATTCCCTGAATTAACTCCCAAAAGGTGGGGTGACGAGGTGGTGCTGGTGGTTGATGCGAGGTTCTCCCCCCACTTCGCGCATAACTCCTGCAATTTCGTCGCCCGCCGGTTCAGTCCCGCGCAATTACAGGGCAGTCAAAGTCGATGATGACAATTTGCAGGAGTTATGAACGGGCTGGGGCTGAACGGGGTGGTGAGGCGGGGCATCCGCTCGCCGAGGTGTGAGTTGTGTCCGATTTCGGCCGAAACCGGAGGCGAAACTCACAGCGTGGCGTGTGCCGGAGCTAGCGGCCGGAGCCGCCGTGAACGATGGCTTCGGCGTCGCCGTCGAGCCCGAACGCGGTGTGTACCACGCGGAGGGCTTCGTTGATGGTGTCGGCGCGGGTAACGACCGAAATGCGGATCTCGCTCGTCGAGATCATCTCAATGTTGATCCCGGCTTCGTAGAGTGCCTCGAACAGTTTCGCTGAGACACCGGTGTTGGTGCGCATGCCGCCGCCGACCAGGGCGAGCTTGGCGATCTGGTCGTCGTACTGCAGGCCAGCGAATCCGATGCGCTCACGCTCGTTGGTCAGGGCCGTGAGCACCTGCTGGCCCTCCGACTTGGGCAGGGTGAAGGAAATGTCGGTAAGTCCGGTCGACGCGGCCGACACGTTCTGCACGATCATGTCGACGTTGGCGTTGGTCTTGGCGACGATCTTGAAGATCAGGGCGGCCTTGCCGGGAATGTCGGGAACGCCGACGACGGTGACCTTCGCTTCGCTCAGGTCGGCGGCGATTCCGGCGATGATGGGCTCTTCCACAATTTCTCCATTTTCTCGCGCGGTCGCGGCGTTGTAGACGATGGTGCCGGTGTTGTTGTTGAAGGATGAGCGCACGTGCAGCGTGACCCCATGGCGGCGAGCATATTCCACAGCGCGAATATACAAAACTTTGGCTCCAGCGGCGGCGAGTTCGAGCATTTCTTCGCTCGTCACGCGCTCGAGTTTGCGAGCCTTGGGAACGACGCGCGGATCCGCTGTGAAGACGCCATCGACATCCGTGTAAATTTCGCAAATGTCGGCGCCGAGGGCGGCGGCCAGTGCGACGGCGGTGGTGTCGGATCCGCCGCGTCCGAGGGTGGTGATGTCTTTGGTGTCGCGGTTGAAGCCCTGGAAGCCGGCGACGATCGCGACGGCACCCTCGTCGAGGGCATCGCGGATGCGTCCGGGCGTGACGTCGACGATGCGCGCCGAGCCGTGGCTCGCGTCGGTGATCATGCCGGCCTGGCTGCCGGTGAAGGAGCGGGCGTCGTAGCCGAGGCTCTTGATGGCCATCGCGAGCAGCGCCATGGAGATGCGTTCGCCCGCGGTGAGCAGCATGTCGAGCTCGCGCGGGGCGGGCAACGGAGTGACCTGATGGGCGAGGTCGAGCAGCTCGTCGGTACTGTCTCCCATCGCCGAAACGGCGACGACGACCTCGTTGCCGGCCTTGCGGGTGTCCACGATGCGCTTGGCGACCCGCTTGATACTTTCGGCATCGGCGACGGACGATCCGCCGAACTTCTGCACGATCAAGCTCATGTGACTCCTGAGATGGGGGTGTCGCTGGCCGATGTTCGGGCCGCGTCCAAGTTCCCATCCTAAATGCTGGTGCTGACGGGTGGGTGCCATGTGACACTGTGCGGCGGCGTTCAGCGAATTCAGGGGCACGCGTGCAGGGCGGGCACTCAGGAGTGCGCGTGCAGGCGGGGGCGTGGGAGGGCGCCATCCGGACGCCGGGCCCAGGATAGGGAACTGGGCCCATGATCAAGCATGGGCCCAGTTCCCGGGCCCGGGCCCGGAAAGTAAGACGAGACCGCGCGGGGAAGTCACCGCACCGAATCACTCGACGGGCCCGAACACGGACGCCGGGCCCAATGTTAGGGAACCGCGGTCCGAATACGGACGCCGGGCCCAGGATAGGGAACCGGGCCCATGATCAAGCATGGGCCCGGTTTCCGGGCCCGGGCCCGGGAAGTACTACGACACCGCACGGGGCGGCCGCAGGTGCGGCGGGTGGCGGGTGGCTAGTGGGTGACCTCGCGGCGGCCCTCGAAGGCGCGGCCGAGGGTGACCTCGTCGGCGTATTCGAGGTCGCCGCCGACGGGCAGGCCCGAGGCGAGACGGGTCACCTTGATCTCGAGCGTCGTCAACAGGCGCGAGAGGTAGGTGGCAGTCGCCTCCCCCTCGAGGTTCGGGTCGGTCGCGATAATGACCTCCTGCACGGTGTTGTCGGCGAGGCGCTGCATCAGCTGGCGGATACGCAAGTCGTCGGGGCCGATGCCGTCGATCGGGCTGATCGCTCCGCCGAGCACGTGGTACAGGCCCTTGAACTCGCGGGTGCGTTCGATCGCGACGACGTCCTTGGCCTCTTCGACCACGCAGATCGAGGTGGGGTCGCGGCGCGGGTCGCGGCAGATCAGGCAGGTCGGCTGCTCGGACACGTTGCCGCAAATGTCGCAGAACCGCACCTTGTCGCGCACCTCGAGCAACACGTTGGCGAGCCGGGTCACGTCGAATTTCTCGGTCTGCAGAATGTGGAACGCGATGCGCTGCGCCGACTTCGGTCCGATGCCGGGAAGCTGGCCGAGCTCGTCGATCAGCTCTTGAACGATGCCTTCATACATGGTTTAGTGGTCGTTTCTGGTTCGGGGCGCCGCGGTGTACGGCTGTTCTTCGATGAAGGTCGCGCCCAGGATCTCGCGTACCACGGCCTCACCATAGCGCTGCTTCTCAGCGAAGGACGGCGCGCGGGACGGGTCTTTCGCGGCTCCGCGCTGGCCGGATGCGTTCGGGTGTTGACGCTGCGCCGGCGCAGACTGCTGGCCGCGGTTTTGCTGATCGCTCGGCTGGCCAGCGTTGCGCTGGCCGTTCGGCTGGCCGGGAGCGTGGGCCGCGTTCTGCTGGCCTGAGCGACGCGAATCCTGCTGCCCTGCACTGCTTGGCTGCCCCGAGCTCAGCTGCGAAGCGGATGCCTCGGCGTCGGCCCCGTAGTCGGGCACGCGTTCCTCCGCGGGCGCGTCCATTTCGGGCGGCGCGTCGTCGTCGTCAAATGGCGGGGGCGCATCGTCAAATGGCGGCTCGTCCCGGCGCGGGGACGCGGAGCCGGCGAGCGAAGACGGCGCTGAGACTGGAGTTGACGACGAGGAGGAAGCCGAGACCGAAGCCGCGTCGGGTACGTCTGATATCGGAACCGCGGGACTGGCGGGTGCCGGGGCATCCGTTGTGTCGTCGACGACGGCAGGCAATGCCGGGCCGTTGGGCGAGCCGGGAATCGCCACGGTGGCCCACCCACTGGTCGAGGCGGCGACGGCCGAGGCACCTGCTGGTGTGGAAGCTGGCGCCGTCGCGGGTGCCGCAGTCGCCGCAGGCCCGGCGAGCGCAGCGGTAGGAGTAGCCGGCGCGGGAGCCCCGGACGCAGATGCAGAGGTCGCAGGCGCGGAAGCAGACGACCGGACTTGGGCGGCCCCGGTCGAGGCTGGATCGGTGAGCGCGGATTCTGCTGTGTCGGCCGCGTTTTCAGTCGACCCAGGTGATGCGCTCGACACAGAGTCGGCTCCGAGAGCTGCCGGCACAGAAGTTGCCGGCACGGAAGTTGTCGGCACAGAAGTTGTCGGCACAGAAGCTGCCGGCACGGAAGTTGTCGGCACAGAAGTTGCCGGCGGTGTCGGTGCGGAAACCGCTGGCGCAGGCTCCGCGGCGACGGTCGTCGAGTCGCCGGACGATGCGCTCGGCGAGGACGTTTCACGGCCGGCATCGACCCGGGCGATGAACTTGACGCGCAAGCCGAGCACGGCGACGATCGCGGTGCGGAGGAAGTCGCTCGTTCCCATTCCTGGAACCTTCTGCTGCTTGAAGCTGTCAACGTCGGCAACGCTCGGGAACGACAACGCGAGTACGTCACCGTTCAGGCTGAGCACGTGCGCGGTGTAGACGACGAGCCACGCGGTCGTTTTTTCCGTTTTCACCGCCTCGAGAATTTCGGGCCAGGCGTCTTTCAACTGCTGCAGGGAGACCGGCGCGCCCGGAACAACGGCCGGGCGGGCAGTCTGCGCCCCCGGGATGGCGGTCTCGTTGGGCAGGCCTTGGATCGAGCCTGTCGAGATTTCGACCAGCGGAGAGGGTGTGGCAGACGAGGAGCCCGGCGTAGAGCTCGAAGAAGGGGCGGAACCGGAAGATGACGCGGGACCCGCGGAGGAAGGTGATGCCGCGGAGGCGCCCTGAGTTCCCGGGATGGCGGTTTCAACAGGCTGGACCAGCGGAGCAGGAGGCGTCGCGGAGTTTGCTCGCGCGGCCGAGGTCGCGCCGGAAGCGGAGGCGGCAGGTGTTGCAGAGCCTGGCGCGGAGGGCGACTGAGCACCGGGAGCGGCGACGCCGCCAGCTTGCGGTGCCGCCGCGGGCGCGACCGGGGCCCCCACCCGCTGATCAAGCTTGCCGAGATCGCCACTAGCCGACCGGGGCGCCGACGCACCGACCCCGTCGACCCCGATGCGACGCTCGAGCCGCTCGACCCGGGCGAGGGCGCCCCTGGTCGTGTCATCGGTCGCGGGAATCAGGGTGCGTGCGATCATCAGCTCGAGGTGCAGGCGCGGCGAGGTTGCCCCGCTCATCTCGGTGAGGGCGGCGTTGAGAATATCGGCGGTGCGCGAGAGTTCGGCTGGCCCGAAAGCGGATGCCTGCACGCTCATGCGCTCCAGCTCGTCTTGCGGCACCCCGCGCAGCACCGCTGCGGCTCCCGCGACGCTGGTGGCCGCGACGATGATGAGGTCTCGCATCCGCTCGAGAAGGTCTTCGACGAACCGGCGCGGATCTTGTCCGGTC
Source organism: Cryobacterium sp. Hh11 (assembly GCF_004404045.1). Lineage (NCBI taxonomy): Bacteria > Bacillati > Actinomycetota > Actinomycetes > Micrococcales > Microbacteriaceae > Cryobacterium > Cryobacterium sp. Hh11. The sequence continues at coordinate 50,940 of NZ_SOHF01000025.1, forward strand.
TGGATGACCCGGTCGACGGCGTCGAAGGCGGCGGCGGAATCGCGGGCTCCGATGGCGCCGACGGCTTCGTCGAGCAGCGAGGCGCTCGTGTATCCGAGCAAGGCGACGGCGCGCTCGTACTCAATGGACTGACCGTCGGCCCCGGCCATGAGCTGGTCGAGCAGTGACAGGGTGTCGCGCGGCGAGCCTCCGCCGGCGCGCACGACCAGCGGCAGCACGCCCGGAGCGACGACCATCTTCTCGACGTCACACATCTGCTGCACGTATTCGAGCATCGGACCCGGCGGCACCAGCCGGAACGGATAGTGATGGGTGCGCGAACGGATGGTGCCGATCACCTTTTCGGGTTCGGTGGTCGCAAAGATGAATTTCACGTGTTCCGGCGGCTCTTCGACGATCTTCAGCAGCGCGTTGAAGCCCTGCGGCGTCACCATGTGCGCCTCGTCGAGGATGAAGATCTTGTAACGGTCGCGGGCCGGCGCGAAGATAGCGCGCTCACGAATATCGCGAGCATCGTCGACACCGTTATGGCTGGCCGCGTCGATTTCGACGACGTCGAGCGACCCGCCGCCGTCGCGGGCGAGCTCAACGCAGCTCGGGCAGACGCCGCACGGAGTGTCGGTGGGGCCCTCGGCGCAGTTCAGGCAGCGGGCCAGGATGCGCGCGCTCGTGGTCTTGCCACAGCCGCGCGGGCCGCTGAATAGATAGGCGTGATTCACCCGGTTGGTGCGGAGCGCCGTCATCAGCGGATCAGTCACTTGGGACTGGCCGATCATCTCGGCAAAGGTCTCTGGCCGATAGCGGCGATACAGGGCGGTAACCACGCTCTAATGGTACTTGCCGCAACCGACACTCGGCCGCGCGCAGGCGTCCACCTGAAGGTCAAGACCCCCGCACCCACGGATGACGTGCGCGACCGGGCATACTTAAGTGCGAAGATCGCGCGCGCTAAGGTCCAGTTCAGCGTCAAATCGGCCTGAGCGCAGTGACATTTCTCTGCTTTCTGCTGATCGTGACCTGATTCAGTGCAGCTAGTGCACCGTGGCGAGGGTCTGGCGGGCTATCTCCAGCTCCTCGTTGGTGGGGATGACGAGCACGGTGACCGCAGAGTCATCGGCCGAGATGCGCCGCGCACCTCGATTCGCAGCGGCATTGCGCTCCGGGTCGATCCGGATTCCAAACGCCTCGAGTTCACCGACCGCGCGCGCTCGCAGCATCGGGTCGTTCTCGCCGACTCCCGCCGTGAACGTGATCACGTCGACCCGCCCCAGCTGGGCGAAGTAGGCGCCGACATAGTGCTTGAGCCGGTGCACGTAGACGTCGATGGCGAGCTGGGACGGACCGTCGCCGGACTCCGCCGCCACGATCACGTCGCGCATATCGCCGCGACCGGTGAGGCCGAGCAGCCCGCTGCCGCGGTTCAGCAGGGTGTCGAGCTCGTCCATGTCGAGACCGGCCCGGCGGTGCAGGTGAAAGAGCACGCCCGGGTCGATATCGCCCGAGCGGGTGCCCATGACGAGTCCCTCGAGCGGGGTCATGCCCATGCTCGTCTCCACCGATCGGCCGCCGCGCACCGCACACACCGATGCGCCGTTGCCGAGGTGCAGCACAATCTGGTTCAGGTCGGCCAGTGGACGGTCGACGAATTCCGCGGCGGCCCGCGAGACGAAGCTGTGGCTCGTGCCGTGAAACCCGTAGCGACGGATGCGGAACCGCTCGGCCAGGTCCACGTTGATCGCGTAGGTGAACGCCTCGGGAGGGAGGGTCTGGTGAAAGGCCGTGTCAAAGATGGCCACGTGCGACACCGAGGGAAAGGCGATCTCAGCGGCCACGATGCCCTGCAGCGCGCCCGGATTGTGCAGCGGCGCGAGCCCGGAGAGCTCGTCGATGTCGCGTTCCACCTGCGGTGTGACGAGGGTCGGCTCGTGAAAACGAGCCCCTCCGTGTACAACCCGGTGGCCGACCGCGATCGGCGCATGGGTGGCGAGCGAGGGGCCGTGCGCATGGAAGGCCTCGAGCATGACGGCGAACCCGGCCGTGTGGTCGGGAATGGGCAGTTCACGCCAGGTCTTGGCGCTCTCGGCGCCACCCACACCGCTCACCGAATGCGACGAGTGCCCCATGAGCTCGCCGATACGCTCGACCAGTCCACTCGCGAGGGTGGTCTCGGTGTCCATCTCGATCAGCTGGTATTTGAAGGAACTCGACCCCGAGTTGACGACCAGAACCGCGGTCATCGGATGGCTCCAGCCGGCGTCGCATCCACTGCCGCCGCCAGGGCCGCGGCATCCGTCAGTCCGGCCGCCTGGATGGCGGTGATCGCCACGGTGTTCACGATGTCCTGCACGAGGGCTCCGCGCGACAGGTCGTTGATCGCCTTGCGCAGACCCTGCAGCACCGGTCCGATCGCGACGGCTCCCGCGCTTCGCTGCACCGCCTTGTAGGTGTTGTTGCCGGTGTTGAGATCCGGAAAGATGAACACCGTGGCGCGCCCAGCCACGCTGGAACCGGGCATCTTGGTGGCCGCGACCGCGGCATCCGCTGCTGCATCGTATTGAATCGGACCCTCGACCAGCAGATCGGGCCGGCGCTCACGCACGAGGGCGGTCGCGGAGCGCACCTTTTCGACGTCGGCGCCCTCGCCGGAGGTTCCGGTGGAGTAGGACAGCATCGCGATGCGCGGCTCGATGCCGAACTGCACGGCCGTCGCCGCGGCCGAGATGGCGATGTCGGCCAGCTGCTCGGCCGTCGGCACCGGAATGACGGCGCAGTCGCCGTAGACCAGCACGCGGTCGGCGAGCGCCATGAGGAACACGCTCGACACCACGCCGACGCCGGCCTGGGTCTTGATGATCTCGAAGCTCGGCCGAATGGTGTGCGCTGTGGTGTGCGTCGCGCCAGACACCATGCCGTCGGCGAGGCCCAGCTGCACCATCATCGTGCCGAAATAGCTCACATCGGTGACGGTTTCATTGGCCTGGTCGAGCGAAATTCCCTTATGTGCTCGCAACTGCATATATTCGTGGGCGAACTTGATTCGCAGCAGATCGTCGTACGGGCTCACGACGTGGGCCTTGGAAATGTCGAGGCCGAGGCCGATCGCGCGCGAGCGCACCTCGAATTCCTCACCGAGGATGGTCAGCTCGACCACGTCGCGGGCCAGCAGGGTCGCGGCGGCGCGCAGCACGCGGTCATCCTCACCCTCGGGCAGCACGATGTGCTGACGGTTCTGGCGCGCGCGTTCGAGCAGCGCGTACTCGAACATGAGCGGCGTGACGACCTCCGCGCGGCTCACATCGAGTCGGTCCAGCAAAGCGGATGCGTCGACGTGAGTCTCGAACAACGCCAGCGCGGTGTCGTGCTTGCGCTGGGAGTCGGCGGCGAGGCGTCCACGGGCGCGCGTTATGCGCATGGTCGTGTCGTACGAGCCGAGTGAGGTTCTAATGATCGGAAGCGAGGGGGCGAGGCCTTCCATCAACCGTTGGATCGCCTCGGGCAACTCGAAGCCGCCATTGAGCACGATGCCGGCGATCGACGGGAAGGTTGCGGAGGCGTTGGCCAGCAGCACGGCCAGCAGAACGTCTTCGCGGTCGCCCGGCACAACGACGACGGCGCCCTGAATCAGGCGCGGCAGCACGTTGACCATCGACATTGCGGCCACGACGACGCCGAGCGCCTCACGGGCCAGCAGGGCGGGGTCACCCTTGATCAGGGTGCCCTCGGTGGCCTCCATAATGCTCTGCATGCTCGGTGCGACGAGGTACGGGTCTTCGGGAATGGCCCAGATCGGCACCCCGAAAGCGCCGCCGGACCGGGCCGGCTGGGCATTGGTGGTGGCCCGCACCGCGTCGATAATGGCCGGCAGCGCGTTCTCGTCGGCCCGATTGATAATGATCGCCAAAACGGATGCGTGCTCGTCGCGCAATTCCGCCAGCGCCACGTCGGTCTGCTGGGCGATATCCGTGGCGGAGCGGGCGTCGCTCTGGCCGAGGCGTTCGCCCTCGCCCGGGCCGACTCGGCCACCGAGCACGAGCAGTACGGGGGCGCCGAGGTTGGCCGCGATACGCGCGTTGAAGGCGAGTTCGGTGGGGCTGCCGACGTCGGTGTAATCGCTGCCGATGACGACGACCGTGTCGCAGTTGGCCTCGACCGCTTTATACCGCGCAACGATGCGGGCCAGGGCGGCGTCTGGATCGGTGTTGACGTCGTCGTAACTGACACCGATGCTCTGCTCGTAGGTTTGTCCGGCGGCAGCGCCGGGGCCGGCGTTCGCCTGCAGGTGCCGGAGGAGAAGCTCGACGACGTAGTCGGGCTCGGTCGCGGTGCGGGCGACCGGGCGGAACACACCGACCCGCTCCACGAGGTGGGTCAGTGTGTCGAGCACGCCGAGAGCGATCGTCGACTTGCCGGTATTGCCTTCTGCGCTGGTGATATAGATGCTTCGAGCCACGGTGTCCATTCAAGCTTATTCGGAGTGGGAGTGCGTCGGCGGGATCATAGAGGTAAGTCGTGACCCACGCTATACCGAGTTTGGGTTGATCGATGGCGGTCGAGCTGGGTTAGCCTGCGCGGATGGCGGGGTTCCGCAGACGGCCAGCGCGGGGCGATGGCGGTCGTCAAACTTGACCAACGACGGGTGGCGTCCCGCGCGCGGGTGGGGGCCGGAGCAGTGCTGGGTTAGACATTGTCGCTGCCGGTCGAGGCGGCGCGGGGAGCGGCATCCGCTTGGGCAGACCAGGACCAGTCGGTGATGGCGGGAGCGTCTTCGCCGTGGTCTCGGGTGTATTGGCGCGCGGCCAGGCGGGCGTCCTGCATCCGCTGCCGGAGCAGGCCGGCGCGGGCGGCGAGGCCGGGGGTGCGGTCGATGACGTCCATGACGAGGTGATATCGATCGAGGTCGTTGAGCATGACCATGTCGAACGGGGTCGTCGTGGTGCCGATCTCTTTGTAGCCGCGGGCATGCAGGTTGTCGTGGCCGTGACGCTTGTAGGTGAGCCGATGGATCAGCCACGGATACCCGTGATAGGCGAAAATGATCGGCTTGTCGGGCGTGAAGACGGCGTCGAAGGCGCTGTCGCTCAGGCCGTGCGGGTGGTCCTCCGCCGACTGCAGCCGCATCAGGTCGACGACGTTCACGACCCGAACCTTGAGCTCGGGCAGGTTCTCGCGCAGAATCTCGGCGGCGGCGAGCACCTCGAGCGTCGGCACGTCACCGGCGGCGGCGAGCACGACATCCGGCTCCTGACCGGCAAGTTCGGTGCCAGCCCAGTCGAAGATGCCGAGGCCCCGGGTGCAGTGTGCGACGGCCTCGTCCATGGTGAGCAGGTTCGGCGCCGGCTGCTTGCCCGCCACGACGACGTTCACATAATTGACGCTGCGCAGGCAGTGGTCGTAGGTGCTGAGCAGGGTATTGGCGTCGAAGGGCAGGTAAACCCGCACCACGTCGGCGCTCTTGTTGACGACGTGGTCGATGAAACCGGGGTCCTGGTGGCTGAACCCGTTGTGATCCTGCCGCCAGACGTGCGAGCTGAGCAGGTAGTTGAGGCTCGCGATCGGCGCCCGCCACGGGATCTCGGCGGTCACCTTGAGCCACTTGGCGTGCTGGTTGAACATCGAATCCACAATGTGAATGAACGCCTCGTAGCAGTTGAACAGCCCGTGCCGCCCGGTGAGCAGGTAGCCCTCGAGCCAGCCCTGGCACTGGTGTTCGCTCAGCATCTCCATCACGCGGCCGGCCCGGGCGAGGTTGGTGTCGCCGGGCCGGATCTCGGCGTTCCACTGCTTGTCGGTGACCTCGTAGACCGGCGGGGCGAGCCGGTTCGAGGCGGTTTCATCGGGTCCGAAGATGCGAAAGTTATCCGGATTTAAACGGATGACCTCGGCCAGGTAGCCGCCCAGCACGCGCGTCGCCTCGCTGCGCGTTGCACCCGGCTCGGGCACGTCCACGGCGAAATCACGGAAGTCGGGCAGGCGCAGGTCGCGGCGCAGTAGTCCGCCGTTGGCGATCGGGTTGGCGCTCATGCGCAGGTCGCCTTGTGGGGCGAGGTCAGTGATCTGTTTCACGGGAGCACCGTCTGGGTCGAACAGGTCTGCGGGGCGATAGGAGAGCATCCACTTTTCTAATAGGGCAGTGTGCGCCGGGGTGTCGCGGGCGTTACTCAGCGGAACCTGGTGCGCCCGCCAGGTGTTCTCAACGTGCACGCCGTCGATACGGGCGGGGCAGGTCCAGCCCTTGGGGGTGCGGAGGATGATCATCGGCCAGCGCGGGCGGGCGAAATCCTCGTTGTTGGTGGCGGCCTGGGCGGCTGCAGCCTTGATCTCGGCGATCTGGTTGAGCACGTCATCAAGAGTCTCGGCCATGCGAGCGTGCACGAGCATCGGATCTTCACCGTCAAAGCCGCCGCTCACCAGATAAGGAGTGTGACCGTAGCCGCGCATGAGGTCCTGCAGCTCGTCTTCGGGGATGCGGGCGAGCACGGTGGGGTTGGCGATTTTGTACCCGTTGAGGTGCAAAATGGGCAGCACTACGCCGTCCTGCAGCGGGTCGATGAATTTGTTGGAGTGCCAGCTGGTGGCGAGCGGGCCCGTTTCGGCCTCGCCGTCCCCGACCACCGCGGCCACGAGCAGGTTCGGATTGTCGAACGCTGCACCGTAGGCGTGGCTCAGGGCGTAGCCGAGTTCGCCGCCCTCGTGGATGGATCCGGGCAGCTCGGGCGAGGCGTGGCTGGGGATGCCGCCAGGGAAGGAGAACTGGCGAAACAGTTTCTGCACGCCCTGAGCGTTCTGCTCAATGTCGGCGTAGACCTCGGTGTAGGTGCCGTCGAGGTAGGCGTTGGCGACCATGCCGGGGCCGCCGTGGCCGGGGCCGGTGATGTAGATGGTGCTCTGGCTGCGTTCGGCGATCGCGCGGTTCAGGTGTGCGTAGAGAAAGTTGAGGCCGGGCGTGGTGCCCCAGTGGCCGAGCAGGCGCGGCTTCACGTGATCGCGGGTGAGCGGCTCGGTGAGCAGGGCGTTGCCGAGCAGGTAGATCTGGCCGACGGCGAGGTAGTTCGCGGCCCGCCACCAGGCGTCGATGCTAGCCAGCGCCGCTGCACTGAGCGGTTTCGGCGCGCGTGTGGGCCAGGGCATGGTGCCGGAATCGTGGCTCATTGGTCCTCCGCAGTGTGGTGCGGCGACATAGCCGCGCTGCTTTAATCCTATTGAGCCGTGGCAGCGCGGCGCAGGGCCAAAGGTCCCGACCCGCGAGCGTTCACGCGGATTTCACGCTCATTACGCGAAAGCGGATGCCGGTGGGGTCAAAAAGGACTCCTCGCGCACCTCGGTACAGGGGCACAGCCCCGGGTACCCTTGCGCTGTGGGTATGAAAAAGACTCCCCGCACACCTCGGTACAGGGACACAGCCCCGGGTACCCTTGCGCTGTGGGTATGAAAAAGACTCCTCGCGCACCCGCCAGAGCCCGGTTACCCTTGCTACGTTTCCGTCCTGGGGGAATTGGCCTGGGTGGCGCCACGCGAGGAGCCGACCCTCAGTTTAGGGCACGCGACGAGACTGCACCAACCGAGGGTGGCGGCAGCATCCGCTGGAAACAGGTAAGATTCTGTGGTGCCGTTGCTTTATTGAACGGCGGCCAGGAGAATTCGCCTAGTGGCCTATGGCGCACGCTTGGAAAGCGTGTTGGGTGAAAGCCCTCGGGGGTTCGAATCCCCCATTCTCCGCCAAAGATTTACTGCAGCGTGTTGGGTGACGGACAGGTCAGGCGTCAGCGCGATCGGCGAGACCGCGCACGAAGGCTGCCTGGCCGGCGTGCTGCAGGTCGTCGGAGAGCACACTCGCGAGGCGCACGCCGACGGTGACGGCGGGAGTCCAGGACTCGTCGACGACCCGGTCCAGGTCCGCCGCGCTCAGGGTGGTCAGATAAGCGAGGGTCGCGGTGTGCACGGCGTCGTAGTAGCCGCCGAGCAGGCCCGCATCGGCGCGAACGGTGCCGACTTCGGCAGAGGTGTGGCCATAGCCGGTGGCCGTCGGCCCGAACGGAAGGTCGAATCGTTCGGCCCAGCCCTGCCCGGTGTACACCTGCTCGCTGCCCGCCAGGTCGGCGATGTGGTCGTCCTGCAGGCGGGACAGGTGCCAGATGAGCCAGGCGATCGTGTTGGCGTCGGCATCCGCTCGATACGTGAGGGTGGCGACGGTCGCGTTTTTCAGGGTCGCACCTACGTATCCCTGGATACGGGAAAACTCTTCGATGAGCAGTTCGGACGGGTTCATGGCTCTCCTTAGTCGTTCTGCCACCGTACCTCCGCGCTATTCCGCGATACCGCCGGGACTCATACGCATCCGCTGAACCGCGGGTTGTTGCCACCTCCGACGACACCAGTTTGCGTGGCGAAGCCTAAAGCTTCGTGCCTCGGGCTCACCTGAGAAACAACGCCCCGCCCTATTATTCGGGCCGTCTGCCCGGAGATCAGGAGAGCGGCGCGGGTTTGCGTGGCCCAGCGAGGGGAAGCTCGCACTCGTCAGCGATGGGCGGGGTCGCCCTCGCGGCGGCTGGTGCGTTGCTCGGGCTAGTCGCAACGTCGATCAGCGAGGCGAGCCAACGAGCAAGCGCTGCCGCGTCAGGTCGAGCCCGAGGGCAACGACGCGCGCCGAAAGGCCCACGGACCCTTCGGCGCGCGCCCTCGCCTCGAGCGCGTGCTGCAGCACCGACGCACTTCGGACGGGGAGCGCGCGCCAGATGTCAGCAACGGTGTGGCACAACGAGATCGAGCCGGTGGCGCTGGTCACCGACCATCCAGCGGCGAGCGCCGCGATGCGGGGTGCGCCGGGCACGCTGGAACACACGGCGGACACCGTTTGCGCCACCAGAATACGATTTCTGAGGGTGTGTTCGTTGCCCATCACCGGGTCGGGGTAGACCGTCGTGCCGCATGCTCCGCACATTTTCTGGTTCCTGACTGACCTGACGGCCCGAGTTACTGCATCACGTCGCCGGAGTTGGGCCCGAGGGTCTGCCCTACATAGAGGTTTCCTCCGGGCTCACTCGCAAGCAGCAACGCCGTGGGGGCGACTTCGGCCGCAACGCCGAAACGCCGAAGCGGCAATTCGGCGCGCTTGGCAATCTTCCAATCTTCGGAGATTCCCTGCACCAGCGGGGTCTCGATCGGGCCGGGAGCGATGCTGTTGACGAGCACGTTGTCGCTGGCAACTTCGAGCGCCAGCGATTTAGTCAGCGCCACGACCCCGGCCTTGGCCGCCGAATAGTGGCTCAGGCCGGTGCCGCCCTTGATGCCGAGCTGGGAAGCGATATTGATGATGCGGCCCCATTTCTGTTGGCGCATCTCCCCCACCACCTCCCGGCAGCACAGGAACACCCCGGTGAGGTCGACCGAGAGAGTCTCGTTCCACATGGCGAGTGTCATGTTTTGCAGTGGTGACTCGGTGAGCAGACCGGCACTGTTCACCAGAACGTCAATGGTTCCAAGCCGTTGGCGAGCGGTCGCGAAGGCCGTGCGCACGCTGTCTTCCTGCGACACGTCGACGTTGATCGCGTCAATGTCGGTGCCCGCGCGATCGAGTACGACCACGCGGTCACCGTTTGCGACAAATGCTTCGGCGATCGCCCGCCCGATTCCACTACTGCCGCCGGTGACGACGACTCCGCGGCCGGTGGACGCGCGATGGTGCAGGGTCATTTCTGTTCCATATCTAGGCGCGCATTTTCACGGTGAGTCCGCCATCAACGATGAGGGACTGCCCGGTGACGTACCCGGCCTGCGAAGAAGTGAGAAACGCGATAACACTGGCCACTTCTGCCGGCGTACCCACCCGACCCCAGGGGATGTCCTTGCCGGCTCGGGCGAGGCCGTCCGGTCCCAGCGAATTGACCGGGTCGAGTGACTGCGGAGTTTCGATGAGACCGGGAATGACCGCATTGGCCCGGATGCCCTGCGGCCCCAGTTCAACAGCCACACTGCGAATCAAACCGAGCACGCCGGCTTTCGCCGCCGCGTAGTGGGCATGACCCTCCCACCCGTAGACCGCGCCAGCGATCGAGGACACCGCCACCATGGCGCCGCCCTCGGTCATGCGTTCCGCTCCGGCACGCAGTGTGCGCAGGACACCAGTGAGGTCGACATCGAGCATGTCGGTCCACCGGGCATCCGTCATGTCGGCGAGGGATGCATGACGAAGAATGCCCGCGTTGGCGACGGCGTAGTCGAGGCGGCCGTACTCGTCGACCGCTCGTTGGGCGAAAGCGTCAACGGATGCCGTGCTGCGCACGTCAACTTCGTGCACGACGGCTTCGCCACCGGCGGCGCGCACCAGCCGCAGTGTTTCCTGCGGGTCGTGCGGGTCACCCGGAAAAGTGCCGATGACGCTGCGCACCCCCTCGCCGGCATAGTGCACGGCGAGGGCCCGACCGATACCGCTGGCGGCTCCGGTAATTATTGCGACGCGGGATTTAGGCACGCTGGGCTTTCAGCTCGTTTTCCGGTGCGACAGCGAGGGGAGCTTCGGCCATGGGTTTGGCGGCGAACATGAGCACACCCGAGATGAGGGTACCGAGGGCACCGACCCAGAGCGCGGCGGTTCCCGTGTTGGATCCGGCGGCGACGGCGGTGAACAGCGCGCCGCCAAGGACGATGCCGGGCTGGCTCATCGCGCCAATGAACGCGGTGCCGGTGGCGCGGCAGCTCACCGGGTAGCACTCGGCCATGAAGTACTGAATAGCTGCGTACGGGCCCACCAGAAAGAACAGGCCAGCGCCGAAGCTCGCCACGATGGTCACGGGGCTGTTCGCGAGGGGACTCAACATGATGGTGAAGGCGACCGACGCGAGGATCCAGCCGCTGATGATGGTGCGCTTGCGGCCGATCTTGTCGCCGAGCCACCCGTGGAACACGTAGCCGAAGTAGGCCAGGGCGTTGATGATGATGAGCATCCAGAAGGCATCGGAGAGTTCGACGCCCTTCGCGTTCTTAAGAACGGAGCTTCCCAGAATGCTGAAGATCATGATGCCAAAGAAGTTGAAGATCCAGGCGAGCGAGAACACGATCGTGTTGCGGCGCAGCTTCGGCTCCCAGATGAGCTTGAGTGGTGCGGTCGAGGAGTGCTCGACGCCGTACGACCCGGCGAGCAGGTGGGCTTCTTCGGTGCGCCCAGCCTTGTCGAGGCGGGTGAGTTCACTGTGCAGCTCGAACTGGGGAGTTTCTTTGAGCTTGCGTGCGATGGCCCATACGATGAGCGCTGCGGGGATGGTGGCCATCAAATACAGTGCACGCCAGCCGAAGGTCGGAAGAAAAGCCAGGGCGAGCGCACTGGCGAGCAGAAAGCCGAGCGGCCAGCCGCCCTGAATAAAGGAGTAGCTCAGGCCCGGGCGCTTGCGCTTCTTCTCGTCTTCGGTGACCTGGTAGACCTCGTTCATGTAGGTCGCGTTGACGGCCTGCTCGGAGAAGCCCAGCCCGCCAAATGATCGAACGATCACGAGCAACCCACTGCTGAGGAAGGCCATTCCGGTGGGGATGATGGCGGTGAGGCCGGAGACGATGGCCGTGCCACCGACGGTGACCATCATGCCCTTGCGTCGTCCGAGGCGGTCGATGACCGGGCCGACGCCGAAGCAGACGATCGCGGTGCCCACGGCGATCCAGGTGTTGATCGCGTAGGCTTCCGGCGCGGTCCAGCCGAAGGATTCCTGCATGGCGGGAAGGAGCGTGCCGAACAGGCCGTAGTCGAAGACGGCAACGGTCCAGGCCAACAGCGCCAGAATCGTGGCAGTGCGGGTCTGCTTCACGGTGAAGGCGGGAAAGCGACGTTTCTCGTTGACGGTCGCCGCCGTGAGATCGAGGGTGGGGGATTTCAGTTTCATGCGGAGGGAACCTTTCGGGGGGAACGGGCGAGGAATGAATCTGCAATCTGGTCGAAGGTGTTCCAGCTGACGCCTTCGTGGGAGTTGAAATGCTCGATGAGGCGCTCGAGCATGAGGAGCACTTGCGGGCGTCCGGAGACGTCGGGGTGGATCGTCATCGTGAAGACGGCCTGATCCATTTCGCGGTAGACCCAGTCGAACTGGTCTTTCCACATCTGCTCGATATCGCGCGGATTCACGAAACCGTGCGAGTTCGGGGCGGCCTTGATGAACATCATCGGCGGCAGGTCATCGAGGTACCAGTTGGCGGGAATCTCGACCAGGTCGGTCTCGGTGCCGCGCACGAGCGGCTCCATCCAGGTCTGGGCGTTCTGGGCGTAGTCGATCTTTTTCCAGCTGTCACCGACGCGCACGTAGTACGGCTCGAAGTCCTTGTGCATGAGCGAGTGGTCGTACTTAATGCCGCGTTCGAGAAGAATTTCGTTCGTCACCGACGAGAATTCCCACCACGGGGCGACATACCCAGTGGGGCGGCGTCCGGAGACGTTTTCGATCAGTTCGATGGATCGGTCCAGGATCGTGGTCTCCTGTTCGCGGGTCATCGCGATCGGGTTCTCGTGGGAGTAGCCGTGCACGCCCATCTCGTGGCCCGCGGCAACGATCATGCGGGTGAGCTCGGGAAAGGTCTCGATGGAGTGCCCTGGAACGAACCAGGTAGCGGGCAAGTCGTACTTGTCGAACAGGCGAATAAGACGCGGCCCACCGACCTCGCCGCTGAACATGCCGCGGGAGATGTCGCACGGGGAATCTTCGCCGCCGTAGGAACCGAGCATGCCGGCGACAGCGTCGACGTCTACTCCAAATGCAATCTGGATATCTTTTTTCATATCTGTGCCTTTCGTTGCACTAACAAATTTGGGCGGACTCGGTGGTGGCTGCCCCGTACAGGGCAAACGCGTCGGCGATCTCATCATGGTTGCGATCGAGCTGCAGCAGAAGGCTGAGCAAAATCAGCGATTGCGAGGGCCGCAGCAGGCCAGTGGGGATGGCACCGGCCGCGACGAGGTCTCGTCCTCCGCCGGCGCCGTAGACCGGGATGACCGGGCCGGCACTCACCCGGGTGCTCGTCACCACGACGGTGCCGGCCGCGGCGGCGGCGGCGACGGCGACGCACAGGGCGGGGTTGCCGTTGCCACTTCCCGTCGCTTGCAACACGATTCCGCTGGCCCCGGCAGCCACGGATGCCTGCAGCAAGATTCCGTCCGCCCCCGGATAGGCAGACACCACGTCGACGCGTCTGGCCTGGCGGGGAGGGAGCGGCGGGAGCGGGAGCGGGGGCATCCGCTGGTCCTGGCGGGTGATTACGACGTCACCGGTGGCGGTCAGGAAACCGGCCGAGCCAAAGTCGGGGTTGGTGAAGGCATGGAGCGCGAAGGTCTGTGTCTTGCGCACGCCGCGGGCGGGGAATATCTCGCCGGCGAAAACGATCAACACGCCGAGGTCTGCTGCCGCGGGTGATCCAGCGACCGCGATGGCATCGGCGAGGTTGCCGGGACCGTCGGGGTCAGCGGCGTCGGCGGATTTCTGCGCCCCGGTGAAGACCACCGGGCTTACGTGGTCGTGGGTGAGGTCGGCCAGGTAGGCGGTCTCTTCCATCGTGTCAGTGCCGTGCGTGACGACGACCCCCCGCACCGATGGGTCGGCGAGGGCAATCTTGATCTGCGCGCAGATCGCGATCATGTCGACGAGAGTGAGCAGGTAGGACCCCTCACAGGCGACGTCGACGACCCGCACGGGGTAGGCCGGGGCTGTGGCCAGACCGCCGAGAACTTCTGCACCGGCGTCGGCGGCAACCGCGGCGCCGCCTTCCGCAGAGCGGGCGCGCGACGAAATGGTTCCACCGGTCGCCAGCAACACCACGTGGGTGCCGGCACGATCTGTCATTATTTTCTCCGGAGGTCGGTACCCAAACGATTGGGTTTCTTGATGCAAGAGTAAATACCCAATGTTTCGGCCGACTGCACGCGTCATTGCGGGTACGTAACGTTCACTACCCAATCGTTTGGGTAGTGAGGTGGTAAAACTATAGAATGAGATCCACAAGCAAGTCAAGCTTCGTATCCGGCTTTCTCGGATAACGGAAACTGGAGACAGCGAAATGACAGGCATCAGACCGGGGTCCGTCACCCTGAAAGATCTGGCCGCCGAACTCGGCCTGCACCCGTCGACCGTGTCACGGATCCTGCACGGGAAAGCTGACACGGCACGCGGCGCCGCCGCGCCGGTCACGGCCCAACGTGTGCGTGACCTCGCCAAGAAGGTGGGCTACTCCCCCGACCCCCAGGCCACGAGCCTGCGCACGCGGCGCACGCATCTTCTCGGAGTTATCGTTCCGCGTCTTTCCGACCTCGTGCTTGCGGTTATGTACGAAGGAATCGACGAGGCAGCCGACGACGCCAACTACTCCACATTCGTCATGAACTCTCGTGACGATACATTGATACAGCGGCGCAAGATGGAAATCATGCTGTCTCGGCGAGTAGACGGACTCATCATCGGTGACGCTCACCTTGACGGCAATATTCTCGACGAGCTCACCGAACGCAAGGTGCCTTTCGTGCTCATGAACCGCGCCATTGCCGGTTTTGCGTCAGCCACCTGCGATGACACCCTGGGCGGAGCTCTGGTGGCGCAGCACCTGTGGGACCAGGGCCACCGCGACGTTTCCATCATCGCTGGTGAACCCTATGCCAGTACTGCAGTCGATCGCACGCACGGCTTTGTCTCCCGGTTTCGCGCGCTCGGCGGAACGATCCCCGAGGGCGCCATCGTGTGGTCGCGCTTCGACACAACGGGCGGGCACACCGCAGCGGATAGCATTCTGCGAGGCACACATCGTCGCCCCAGTGCGATCTTCGCGGTCAACGACTTCGCGGCCATCGGCGCCATGGGCGCGGCAAATTCTCACGGATTGCACGTGGGCCGCGATCTGGCAATTGTCGGATTCAATGACACGTCGCTGGCAGCGCAACTGCCCATCGCGCTGTCGTCGGTGCGATCACCGATGCTCGACATCGGCCGGGTCGCCGTGAAGTTGCTCCTCGGCGTGCTGAACGGAGACGCCGTGGAGTCGGTTCGACTCGCTCCCGTTTTGTGCGTGCGAGACAGCAGTGATTTCACATGGGTGGCGGGATAAAAGGCGGCTACTGCCCAAAAACGGTGAGGGTGGCCTGACAGGTGTATCCGGGCGGGGCTGGGGCAGGGGGCGGTGGGTGGCCAGATGCCGTCGCATCCGCTTCGCTGGCGAACATTGGTGAAGCCGACAGCGCCCTCGACGTTCATGTATTCGGCGATCTTCGGGCGACGCAGGTTGGCGTCGACGAGCAGAACGCGAGCTTCCGCGTCAGACAGGGCGATGTCCAGGTTGGCGCTCGTCGTGCTCTTGCCTTCACCGCCGAAGGAAAATGATGACAAAGGAGCGATCGGCGCGGCCCCGATCAGCTTTTCTTGAACACAGTGAACGCCCGAGGGTCCTTGGCTGGTCGCCACGTCAACGTTGACGCTCCTTGGCACATCATCTTGAAATACCTAGGAGCACTGACCTACTCTTTTCTCATCGTTGATCGCCGTCCCTGGTGTCCGGAATGTAACGTTAGCGACGGTAGGCACTCACATCGGTGGCCTTGACCGAAAGCCAGACCGTCAAGCCCACCTGCAGGCCGAGGTCGGCAACCGCGGCGGGGGTGAGTTCTGCGATGATCTCGGGGTCGCCGCTCGTGCGCAGGCGCACCCCGCCGGTGCCCGGCTCAATGCCGGTGACCCGGGCCGACCAGACGTTGCGGGGGCTCGCGTGACGGGGCTGTTCCGTGTGCACGACAACGGATGCCGGGCGAAAGACGGCCGCGGCGGCTTCTGCGCCGGGGGTTGCAGAGGCGGGAGTTATGGGCGACAGAGCTGCGGCATCCGCTGGGCGCACCCAGAATGTGCGGCCGTCTGGGGCGACGACCCCGCCGTTCTGCGCGGTGCCCACCACGAGATTGACGCCGGCGAGCGCCGCAACGAAGGGGTTTTGCGGGGCCGCGAGTACCGCTGCGGTCGTGCCTTCGTCGATGAGCGCGCCGTGGTGCAGCACGGCGACGCGGTGGGCGAGCACGACGGCGTCGACGATGTCGTGGGTGACGATGATGGCGCTCGTGCCCGTTTCGCTAAGCTGCTCGCGGATGAGTTGCCGGATGAACGGTGCTGTTTCCGCGTCGAGGGCAGCCATCGGCTCGTCGAGCAGGAGCACTCGCGGGCCGGCCGCGAGGGCTCGGGCGAGGGCGACGCGCTGCTGCTGCCCGCCGGAGAGGGCGCCCGGCAAGCTGCTGCCGAGGCCGGCCAGCCCGACCCGATCGAGCCAGCGGTCGGCCTGCACCCGAGCCTCGGCGGTCTTCAGTCGCGCTCCGCCGACCCGGAGCGCGAAGGCCACGTTGGCCCGGGCGCTCAGGTGCGGAAAGAGCAAGGGCTCTTGTCCGAGCAGGCCGATAGCGCGATTTTCGGGGGCCACGAGCCGGCCGGACGCGGTGAGGGTCACACCATCGAGGGTGACGGTTCCGGTGTCGGGGGTGGCGAGTCCGGCGAGCAGGTCGAGCACCGTCGATTTGCCCGAGCCGTTCGGGCCGAGCAGGGCCAGCACCTCGCCGGGCGCGAGCGTGAGTTGCACATCGAGGGTGAACGAGCCTCGGGTGAGCTGCAGGTTCGCAGCGAGAACTGCGGTGGCGGCGTCTTGGCAGAGGGCGGCGGTCACGACAGTACGCTCGCTCGGCGGGTTCCGACCAGCACGAGAATGATCACGGCGACCGCGATCAGCAGCAGCGACAGGGCGACGGCCTGGTCGGTCGTGACGCCCGAGCCGTTGAAGGCGGTGTAGATGGCGAGCGGCATGGTGCGGGTGACTCCGGCCTGGTTGCCGGCGAATAGGGCGGTCGCGCCAAATTCGCCGAGGGCGCGAGCGAAGCTCAAAACGGTGCCGGCGAGTAGTCCGGGGCCGACAAGCGGCAGCGTAATGCGGGCGAAGACGGTGCCACGATGGGCGCCGAGGGTCGCGGCGACCCGTTCGAAACGGGTGCCGGCGGTGCGCAGCGCGCCCTCGACGGCGATCACGAGAAATGGCAGGGCCACGAAGGTCTGCGCGAGGACGACGGCCGCGGTCGTGAACGGAATGCGCAGCCCGACCAGTTCGAGGGTGCTGCCGAGCACGCCGCCGCGTCCGAGCAGGGAGAGCAGCGCGATGCCGCCGACCAATGGCGGCAGCACGAGCGGCACGGTCACGAGTGCGCGCAACAGGCCGGCGACGCGCGGCTTGCTGCGCGCGATAACGACGGCGAGCGGCACGCCGAACAGCAGGCAGAGCAGCGTCGAAACGGATGCCGTCGCGAGCGACAGTCCCAGCGGCTGCAGGGCTTCCGGTGAGAGGAGCAGGGAGGGGAGGCCGGGCCAGTCGACCTTGAACAGCAGACCGGCGAGCGGCAGCACGAGCAGTCCAAGGCCGATGCTCGCGGGCAGGTAGAGCAGGCGCGGAATCATGCGCGACCGTGCCCGGTGCTCGAGCCAGAAAGCGTGACGTGTCTGAGCATTGCTTCCCGGGCCCGGGCCCGGAAAGCGGGCCCATGTTCGATCATGGGCCCGGTTGCATAAGGTGGGCCCAGGCGGGCGATCCCGCATCCGCGAACGGTAGCCGTTTCGTCGCAGCCTGCGATGTGCCGCGGGAGGTTTCTCCCGTTCCGGGCCCGGGCCCGGTCGGTGGGCCCATGTTCTATCCTGGGCCCGGTTTCCGGGCCCAGGCCCGGTCGGCATGAAACGCTCACGGGGCGAGAAATCCGTGGGCGGCGAGCACGGACTGCCCCGCCGGCGAGAGCACGAGGTCAACGAAAGCTTGGGCCGCGTCGGCGTGCGCGCTGCCCGCCACGACCGCGATCGGATAGTGCCCGATGACCGCGTCGGCTCCGGCCGGGGTCCGGCCGTCGATGCGGCCGGGGTTGGCGGCGACATCCGTCGCGTAGACGAGGCCCGCATCCGCTTCGCCGCCGGCGATTTTGGTAACGACGGCCGTCACATTCTGTTCCTCGCTGGCGGGCGTGAGAGTGACACCGGCGTTGGCGAGCAGGGCAGCGGATGCCGCACCGCACGGCACCTGCGCCGCGCACAGCACGGTGATCACGCCGGGGCGGGCCAGATCTTCGAGGGTGTCGATCTGCAGCGGGTTGCCCGGGGCGACCGCGATGCGCAGGGTGTTGCCGGCGAACACGGTGGCCGGGCCGACGAGCCCGTCGTCGGCCAGCGGCTGCAGGTTCTTCTGGTCGGCGCTCGCGAACACGTCGGCCGGGGCGCCGGCGGCGATCTGGGTGGCGAGGGTGGAAGATCCGTCGTAGGTGAGCTGCACATCGACGGCCGGATTCTGCTGCTCGAGCAGTGTCGCGAGTTCGTCGAAAGCGCCGGTGAGCGACGCGGCGGCATAGACGCTGAGGGTCTGGGGCTCAAGCTCAGTGCCCGCGGCAGCCGAGTCGGTTGCCCCGGTATCTGTGGCGGTCGAGGGTGCACAACCGGTGAGGGCCAGGGCGAGCACGGCCAGAACGACGAGGGTCTGGGGGAGGCGGGTCACGGCATCCGTCCCGGAGTTTCGACGATCACATTGGTGGCCTTGATCACGGCGACGCTGAGCGACCCGACCTCGAGCCCGAGTTCGCGCACGGCCTCGCTCGACATGAGCGAGACGACGCGGTGTGGGCCACACTGCAGCTCAACCTGGGCCATGACCGTGTCCATGGTGATGGCGGTGACGATGCCGACGAAGCGGTTGCGGGCGCTGCGGCCCACGCTCGACGGGTCTGCCGGGGTGCTCGCCTGGTCGACGGCGAAGGCGGCGAGCGCCGCTCCATCAACCGCGAGGCGACCGGATGCATCGGCATCCGCCACGAGACGGCCACCGTCGACCCAGCGGCGCACGGTGTCGTCACTAACGCCGAGCAGCTCGGCGGCCTCACTAATCCGATATTGCGTCATGAATTGCACGATAGCACCGCATCTGCGGATTTGACCCGCTGTCTGGGTCCCTGTCATCGCGATTGGCCGTGGCTAATTCAGGAAGCCACCGAGTGAGCCCGACCGCCGGGGCATAACTCCTGCAAATTGATCGCGGCGGTCGGCCAAGCCCCCGTAAATACGGGCATCGCACTGCCGGGAGCGAGAAATTGCAGGAGTTAGGCGCCGGCGACCCGGGGCGGATGGGGTTCGTGACATCACGCTGGACGGATGGGAAGGCAGAGGAGAGCGCGCGGGATGGGTGGCCGAGGGGCCGCGCAACGCCTAGCGTTAAGCCATGGCCATTCCTCCCCTCGTTGAGCCCGTTGACCGCCTCAGCGCATCCGAATCCGTGCGGACCGCTCGCCAGCGCCGCCTCCCCCAGCTCAACGAACTCGGCCAGCGCCGCCTCGCCAACGCTCGGGTTCTCGTGCTCGGCGCCGGCGGGCTCGGCTCCCCCGCGCTGCTCTACCTCGCGGCAGCGGGCGTCGGCACCATCGGTATCGTCGATGGCGACGACGTGGAACCGAGCAACCTCCAGCGCCAGATCGTTCACGGTCAAGCGGATGTCGGTCGCCCCAAGGTCGACAGCGCGGCCGAGCGTATCGCCGAGATCGCCCCGGAGACCACCGTCGTTCGGCACGCCGAGCGTCTGGTCGCGAATAACGCCGCCGAGATCCTGGGCGGCTACGACGTGGTCATCGACGGCACCGACAACTTTCCGACCCGATTCCTCGTGAACGACACCTGCGCGCGGCTCGGACTGCCGCTGGTGTGGGCATCCGTTTTGCGATTCGATGCCCAGCTTTCGGTGTTCTGGGCCACGCCGCCGGCGGGCTCAGGCGTCACCGGAGTGCACCTGCGCGATCTGTTTCCGACACCGCCGGCCGACGGTGAAGTGCCCAACTGCGCCGATGCCGGCGTGCTCGGCGCTCTCTGCGGCCAGGTCGGATCGCTCATGGCGACCGAAACCATCAAGCTCATCACCGGAATCGGCTCCCCGCTGATCGGCCGGGTGCTCGTGATCGATGCCCTGTCCGGCCGATTCAGCGAGATTCCACTGGTCGGCACCGGCATCGCCGCCGAGCCGACCGCTGCCGAGGTCGCGGCCGAGCTCGCGGCCGAAACCGCCCGCGTCGCCGCAGAGAATACCGCCGAGGTTTCGGGTGCCGAACTCGTCGAGCGCCTCGAAGCCCAACGCGCCGGAAACGACAACTTTCTCGTGCTGGACGTGCGCGAGCCGAACGAGAATGCCGAGAGTTCCATTCCGACGGCCCGACTACTGCCGCTCGGTGAGCTCCTCACCGACGGGGTACTCTCCGACACCGGCCGGGCTGCTCTCCCGGTGAAGACCCCGCTGATCGTGCACTGCCACGCCGGGGGGCGAGCCGCCCGCGCTGCTGCCGCGCTGCGCGAGGCCGGATTCACCGACGTCTCCGTGCTCACCGGCGGGATCGTGGCCTGGGACGACCTCGTCACGGCCGGACGCGCGCCCGGCATCGGCAGCCGCTGGCCGTCCCTTGCGCCGACTCCGACCGGGCGACACGCGTCGGCTCCGGATAACAGGGCAGCGCCCGCCAGCCCGACAGCCACAACTAGCCGATGACCGAGACGAATCTGCCCGGCGGTTCCGCTCCGGACACATCATCCCTGCCGAACGAACACGATGCGCTCGCCGGGGAGCCGTCCGAGGTTCGACGTGCGCACGCTGGCAGCGCGCACGAAGATGGGCATGGGCACGACCACACGCGTTCCGACAGAGCGGATGCCTGCGCGCCGGCCGCATCCGCTCGCACCGTCGCCGAACAACTGGCGGTCATTCTGGCCGACCTGAAGCCGCTGGTTCCGGTGCGCGTGTCGCTCGACGCCGCGCGCGGCCTGGTGCTCGCCGAGGACGTGCTGTCAGCGACCGATACTCCTCCGTTCGACAACTCCGCGATGGACGGCTACGCCGTGATCCGCGCCGATCTGCTCGGCGCCTCGGCGCAGAACCCGATCAGCCTGCCCGTCGTCGCCGACCTGGCCGCCGGCACCGCCGAGAACCCACACCTGATGCCCGGGCAGGTCGCGCGCATTATGACGGGCGCGCCGATTCCCGACGGAGCGGATGCCGTCGTTCCGATCGAAGACACCGACCAGGGCACCGACCGGGTCACCATCGTGCGCGCCCCCACGGCCGCGGCGCACGTGCGCCGCGCCGGCGAAGACGCCCACGCCGGGGACCGCGTGCTGGGCGCGGGAAGCGTGCTCTGGCCGACCCGGGTCGCCGCAGCAGCGAGCGCCGGAACCAGCTCTGTGCTGGTGCACCCGGCGCCGCGCGTCGCGGTCATCTCCACCGGCAGCGAACTCGTCACCCCCGGCAGCCCGACCCGGCGCGGTCAGATTCCCGACTCCAACTCCTTTCTGCTGGCGGCGGCCGTCACCGAAGCCGGCGGCGTTGCCATTCGGGTGGGCGCCGTGCCCGACGACGACGACACGTTGCGCGCGTTGCTCACCGACCTGGCCGGAACGGTCGACGTGATCGTGCTCTCCGGCGGCGTCAGTGTTGGAGCGTACGACGTGGTCAAAGCCGTACTACAACCCCTCGGCACCGTGCACTTCGGACCGGTGAAGATGCAACCCGGCAAGCCCCAGGGGTTCGGACGCTGGCCCGCGACCGAAAACGTGCCCGGACCGCTCATCTTCGCCCTGCCCGGCAACCCGGTCAGCGCCTACGTGTCGTTCGAGGTGTTCGTGCGCCCCGCGCTGCGCCGCCTGCTCGGGCACCCGGAGCTACACCGCCGCACCATCACCGCGACCGTCGCCGACGGCTGGAATTCCCCGCCCGGACGCGCCCAGTACATGCCCGTCATCGTCACGCACCGTACCGATTCTGGAACCGAGACCGGGACTGACACCGACACCGACGGAACCCGAGACAGAACCCACATCGAGGTGCGCCCGGCCTCCCGCGGCGGGTCGGGTTCGCACCTCGTCGCCGGGCTGGCGCAGGCAACTGGTCTTGCCATCGTGTCCGAAGACACGACTCACGTTCGCGGCGGCGACCTCATCACTGTCATGCTGTCATCATGACGCACACCACCGACATTCCCGGCGCGACAGTGCCCACCCAGCCGTTCACCCACCTCGACTCGGCCGGACAAGCCCGCATGGTCGACGTCACCAACAAAGTTCCGACCGTTCGCAGTGCCACCGCGGCGGGCTTCGTGCGCTGCGGTGCTACGGTGATCGCGGCGCTCCGCGACGGCACTGCTCCCAAGGGCGATGTGCTCGCCGTGGCCCGCATCGCCGGAATCCAGGGCGCCAAGAAGACCGCCGATCTGCTCCCCCTCGCCCACGTCATCGGCGTGCACGGCGCCGTCGTCGACCTGATCGTCGAGGATGACCGGGTGAGCATCACCGCGACCGTGCGCACCGCCGACCGCACCGGCGTCGAGATGGAGGCGTTCACCGCCGTCTCGGTCGCGGCTCTCGCCATCGTCGATATGGTCAAGGGCCTCGACAAATCCGTCACGATCGAGAACGTGCGGCTGCTCTCCAAGAGCGGTGGCAAGTCCGGCGACTGGCTGCGCAGCCAAGGCTGAGCGGATGCTCCTTCCCGTGACCGCGCCCGATACGGTTAGCCGCTATACCGGTTACCGTAGCGCGCACCCATATCGGGCGCGGTCGTACCCAGGGCACGCCTCATGAGCCCACTTCCGGCACTCACCATTGACCTCATCGTGCTCGCGGGCGGGCGTGGCAGCCGCCTCGGCGGCGTGCTCAAACCCGCAGTCGAGGTGGCCGGGCGCACTCTGCTCTCCAGGGTGCTCGACGCCCGACCGGTCGCCCGGCATACCGTCGTTGTCGGCCCGCCCGCAGCGGTGCCCGCCGCCGACACGCCTCCGCTCGCCGCGCACCCCGCACCCTCGACAGGTGCACCTGCACCCGCACCCGCACCCGATCTCGCGTCGAGCACGGCCACGGCACTAACCCCCGCAGCCGCAACGCCCGCAGCCGGTACCGCCACGCCGTCCGCACTGATCTGGGCACTCGAAGACCCACCGTTCGGCGGCCCGGTAGCCGGAATCGCGGCCGGCCTCGCCGCGCTCGAGGCGCACGGCGCAGCACACGTCAAAGTAGCCTGCGAGGCACACGGCGGGACCAAGGTCGAAGCGAACGTTGACGAGCCCGCCACCTGGCTGCTCGTGCTCGCCTGCGATCTTCCGTGGGGAGCGGATGCTGCGCGCCTGCTGGTCACCGCGGCATCCGCTCTGGAGGAGATCGGTGAACAGACCGACGGCGTGCACCTCACCGATTACACCGGCCACGCCCAGTGGCTCGCCGGAATCTACCGGGCGCCCGCCCTGCGCGCGGCCGTGGACCGCCTCGGCGATCGCGTCAACGGCGCCAGCATGCGCAACCTACTGTCGGGGCTGAAGCTCATGGGGCTGATGGACGAATCCGAAACCGGCGTCGACGTCGACACGTGGCAGGATGTTGAGAGCAGCACCGCGCGTTTGACCGGTGTACCCGACGCACGACCCGAGGAGTGACCAGAATGAGTTCAGCACCGCTGCCTCCCGAAGCGCTCGACGACTGGCTGACCGCCCTCGCCGACCGGCTCCAGCTCGATCCGGCCGACGTGCCGGTCGGCGACCTGCTCGACGTGGCCCGCGACGTGGCCCACAATGTGGCCCGGCCGGCTGCACCACTCAGCACCTTTCTGATCGGCCTCGCAGCCGCGAAGAATGGGGGTACCGGTGCCGCAATTGAGGCCGCCTGCGCCGCCGCGAGCGAACTCGCCCTCGACTGGACTCCCGAAAAACTGTGATGGCGACCCTGCGGTTCTTCGCCGGAGCGGCCGAAGCCGCCCAGACCGAAACGGCCACGCTCGATGCCGGCACGATCGGCGAGCTGCGCGCCGAGCTCGGCGAACGCTACGGCAGCGAGTTCGTGCGCGTGCTCGGCCTCTGCTCGCTGCTGGTGAACGGCGCCCGCGCCGCCGATGACACCGTTGCGCTCGCGCCGACCGACACCGTCGACGTGCTGCCGCCCTTCGCCGGCGGCTAACACCCCGTCCACAACCGCGGAGATTTTCGGCTGAACGCCCCGGATCAGCGCTGAAACTGTCTCTTGCGAGCAGATCTCCGCGATTCTGAACGGCACCCGCGAAGTAGCGCTGTCGGCGAGGCTACAAACCGACCCAGGAGTGCGTTCCGTCGACCTCGTATTGCTTCTTCCAGATCGGGACCTCTGCCTTGACGGCCTCGACGAGGGCTTCGCAGGCCGCAAAGGCGTCGCCGCGGTGGGCGCTCGCGACCGCAGCCACGAGGGCGAGGTCGCCGACCTCCAGGTGTCCGATGCGGTGACTGACCGCCAATACGACCAGCGGATGCTGCGCCAACACCCGCTCGGCAATCTCACCGATAATGCGCTCCGCGTCGGGATGCGCGCTGTAGTCCAGGCCCGTGACGCGCCCGAGCGCATCGGGATCGTGGTCCCGCACCTGTCCGATGAACGTCACCACGGCACCGTGGGAAACGCCCGAAACGACCGAAACGTGCTCGGTGACGTCGAGCAGCGACTCGGTGACACGGGCGAAGCCGAGCGATGCGCGGCCCACACCCGAAGAATCCGCGGCCGAGAAATCCGCGTCCGACGCAGGTGCCCCCATCAGTGGTCGCCGCCGTCGAGCTGGTCGATGATGTGCCGCACGAGCGGCGCGAGTATGGCCACACCGTCCCGCACCGCGCCAACTGAACCCGGCAGGTTCACCACCAGGGCTCCGTTGTTGCCGACCGAATCGGCGATGCCGGCTATGCCGCGGGACAGCACCGCGGTGGGAATCGTCGCGACGCTGATCGCGCGCATCCGCTCGGAAATGCCCGGAAGAATCGTGTGCAGCACCGTCGCCGTGCCCTCGGGCGTCAGGTCGCGCGCCGAT
Source organism: Cryobacterium sp. Hh11 (assembly GCF_004404045.1). NCBI lineage: Bacteria > Bacillati > Actinomycetota > Actinomycetes > Micrococcales > Microbacteriaceae > Cryobacterium > Cryobacterium sp. Hh11. Next base: position 75,792 of record NZ_SOHF01000025.1, read on the forward strand.
ACGCCCGTGCCACCGGTCGTCACGACCAGGCGGGAGCCGTCAGCGAGCGCCGCCGAAATAGAGCCAGCCACACTTTCAATTCCGTCGGGGACGACCCGGGGCGGCCCGCACGGAATGCCGACCTCGCCGAGCGCATCGACGACGGCCGGGCCGGACCTGTCTTCGCGTTCGCCGCGCGAACAGCGATCAGACACGGTGATCACGACGGCCCCGAGTTCGGCCCCAAGTTTGAGCTGAGTTTTCACCGTTCTAGAGTACCGCGGCCCGCCCGGGGAGAATCGGATGCCGGCGACCCCAGACCCGGTCACGTTGGTCGATGGCGATCTCGGCAAGCTCGATGAACGGAGGGGACGGACCACAGACAGCCTCCAGCCGCGCCACAGCGAGAAGCGGATTCCGGCGACCCCCGACTCAATCACCTTGGTCGACGGCAAGCTCGATCAACGGAGGGGTGCGACCGCGGCCGCGATCGCGCCGGGCCGCCGGCATCCGCTTCGCTCCGAATCATTTTTCACGGCGTTTGCGCGATGCGTCGGCACCGGCAAGCGAACAAGCTGGCTACTAAGCGGGCCTGCTGCCCGACCAACCAGCCGAGGAAACCATGTCAACCGTCTCACCACCACGCGTCACGTCCACGCTGAAGCCGGACCTCTCGAACTGGGATCCGGAAAACGAAGAGACCTGGGATTCACACCTCGCCTGGCGTACCCTGTGGATCACCACGTTCAGCATGACCCTCGGCTTCGCGGCCTGGTATCTGGTCAGCGCGATCGCTCCGCGGCTAAATGACATCGGCTTCGACCTGAGCATCAGCCAGCTGTACTGGCTCGTCGCGCTGCCCGGCCTGGCCGGTGGCCTGCTGCGCCTCGTCTTCATGTTCCTGCCGCCGATTCTCGGCACCCGCATCCTCGTCGCCCTCTCCAGTGCGCTCCTTCTGCTGCCGATGATCGGCTGGACCCTGGTCGCCCGCGACGTGTCGACGCCGTACTGGGTACTGCTCGCGCTCTCCTTCGCAGCCGGTATCGGCGGCGGCAGCTTCTCCGGTTTCATGGCTTCGACCAGCTATTTCTTTCCCAAGCGCCTCGCCGGAACGGCCCTCGGTCTGCAGGCGGGGCTCGGCAACTTCGGCATCGGACTGATCCAGCTGCTCACCCCATGGGTCGTCGGCTTCGGCCTGCTCGGCACCGCGGTGCTCACCCCGGAGAGTGACTCGAACGGCGAACTGGTCTGGCTGCACAACGGAGGCCTCGTGCTCATCCCCTGGGTACTGCTCGCGGTCGCTCTCGCTCTCATTTTTCTACGTAAAGTGCCGATCAAAGCGAACTTTCGGCAGCAGATGGACATCTTCACGGTCAAGCACACCTGGATCATGACGCTCATCTACCTCATGAGTTTCGGCGCGTTCAGCGGCCTGGCGGCCCAAATGGGCCTCATTATCCTCAACGTCTACGGCGACTTCCCCGATGCGCCCAACCCGCTCGCCTTCGCCTTCATCGGACCGGTCGTCGGCGCCCTCGTGCGTGCAGCGTGTGGCCCGCTCTGCGACCGGTTCGGCGGCGCCATCTTCACCTTCATCGGCGGCGCCGGCATGGCCGTCGGCACCCTGGTCACGGTGTTCTTCCTCACCCCGACCAGTGTCGACGAGTTCAAGGGCTTTCTCACCGGCATGATCATCATCTTCTTCTTCTCCGGCCTCGCCAACGCTGGCACGTTCAAGCAGATGCCGATGATCTTCCCCAAGCGCCAGGCCGGCGGCGCGATCGGCTGGACCGCCGCGATCGCCGCCTTCGGCCCATTCATCGTGGGAATGGCCCTCACGGCCATGAGCCCGACCACTTTTTTCATCGGCTGCACGGTATTCTGCGTGCTCTGCACGGGCCTGGCGTGGTTCTACTACGCGCGTCCCGGCGCACCCAACCCGAGCTGACGCTCGACTCCCACCCGGAGCCCCCTCCTCCTCCAGCGGGGGGCTTCGGGTCTTTCCCGGCCCAGGGCCATACTGAAACGATGACCACACACGACGACGCTGAATCGATCGACGATGCAGCAATCGGCGGCAACCCGATCGGTGGCGACCCAGCCTGCTGGCTCGAACAGGTCTGCCCGGAGTGCGGTGCATTCGTTCCGGGCGAGCTGCCCGCCACCTGCTGGCGCTGCGACACCCTGGTCGCGCCGAGCTGAAACCTGGCATCCTCTTTTAAACGGATGCCGCCCCGCGGGCAGCCACCATTGGGCGATGGCGGTCTCGAGCGATCGCGCGGGGATGCGCCGCTGCGCGGGAGGCGCAAGTCCCGCGTAGCGCGCGCGGCCGGCACAGCCGCACCTCGACCAAACCGCCAAACCCTCGTACAGTCAGAGCACACCCCCGAGGAAGGACCACACATGGCCGACCAGCAGAATTTTGTGATTGTAGGGGCGTCCCTCGCGGGGGCGAGCGCTGCCCGAGCCTTGCGCGAAGAAGGCTTCGACGGGGAGATTCACCTGATCGGAGCAGAGGAACACCGTCCGTACATTCGCCCGCCGCTGTCGAAGGACTACCTGGCCGGCACGGCCGAACGCGACTCCGTCTTCGTGCAGAGTGCGAGCTGGTACCCCGACCATGAGGTGCAGCTGCATTCCGGCACCCGGGCGGTGAGCCTCGACCTCAGCGCGCACCTCCTCGACACCGACGACGGCGCGCAACTGAGCTACGACCGGCTGCTCCTGACCACGGGATCCCGGCCGCGACGCCTGACGGTGCCGGGTGCAAACCTCGGCGGAGTGCACTACCTGCGCACCCTCGACCACTCCGACCTGCTGCACTCCGTTCTGGCTGACGGCGGCAAGCGACTCGTAGTCGTGGGATCCGGTTGGATCGGCATGGAGGTCGCCGCAACCGCCCGCACCCTCGGCAACGAGGTCACCATCCTGGAACGCGGCCCGGTACCGCTTGCGGCGGCGCTGGGCGACGAGCTCGGCGACCTGTTCGCGAGCCTGCACGAGCGCAACGGCGTGGTCATCCGTCGCTCCGTGACCGTCGAAAGCCTGGTCGGAACGGATGGCCGGGTCACCGGGGTGCTCCTGGCCGGCGGCGAAACCGTGCCGGCCGACCTCGTTCTGGTGGGCATCGGTGCGGTGCCTAATGTGGAACTGGCCCAGAAGGCGGGGCTCGCGGTCGACAATGGAATCCTGGTCAGCGCGAGCCTGGAGACGAGCGACCCGCACGTCTTTGCGGCCGGCGATGTGGCCAACGCGGAGCATCCGCTTATTGGGCAGCGGCTGCGCAGCGAGCACTGGGCGAATGCCCTGAACGGCGGTCCGGCCGCGGCCCGAGCGATGCTCGGCCAGAGCGTTTCGTTCGATGCCATTCCCTACTTCTATACCGACCAGTTCGACCTCGGCATGGAGTATTCCGGATTCGGCATATTGACCGACGGCGCCGAGCTGGTCTACCGCGGCAACCGGGATTCCCGCGAGTTCATCGTGTTCTGGCAGCAGACCGGCCGCGTCGTCGCGGGCATGAACGTCAACGTCTGGGACGTCAATGACACCGTTCAGGCTCTGATTCGTCGGGGCGAGCCGGTCGATCCCACTCGCCTCGCCGACGAATCCATTCCCCTCGACCAGGTCTAGGCTTCGCTGGTCGAGGCCACCAGTCGGTCGAGGCGCGAGGAACGAGCGGTCGAGACCCACGCATGATCGCGATCGCTCGCTAGCTCGCTCCTCGCTCAACGAGCAGCGCGAGTGAGCTAGGCCCGCGTGTCGGCCAGCTCGCTCGGCGCCGACTCCGCGGCGTCGTCGTCCGTGAACGGCTGCGCGGTGCGCGGGGCGTTGTAGAGCGTCTCGTCCAGGATGCCCTGGCGCTTGGCCACAATCGTGGGCACGAGCGCCTGGCCAGCGACGTTGACAGCGGTGCGGCCCATGTCGATGATCGGGTCGATGGCCAGCAGCAGGCCGACTCCGGCCAGTGGCAGCCCCAGCGTGGACAGGGTCAGCGTCAGCATGACGACGGCGCCCGTGGTACCGGCAGTCGCTGCGCTCCCCAGCACGGAGACGAGCACGATCAGCAGATACTGGGTGAGGTCCAGCTGAATACCGAAGAACTGGGCCACGAAAATGGCGGCGACGGCCGGATAGATCGCCGCGCAGCCATCCATTTTGGTCGTGGCTCCGAGCGGAACGGCGAAGGATGCGTAGGCGCGGGGTACACCGAGGCTGCGCTCGGTCACGCGCTGGGTCAACGGCAGGGTGCCGATGGAGGAGCGCGACACGAACCCGAGCTGCACCGCCGGCCACACGCCGGAGAAGTACTGCCTCACGGACAGCCCGTGCGATTTGATCAGCACCGGGTAGACGACGAACAATACGAGTACCAGGCCGATGTAGATGGTGACCGCGAACTTGCCGAGCGACCCCATGGTGTCCCAGCCGTAGACCGCAACCGCGTTGCCGATCAGGCCGATCGTGCCGAGCGGCGCGATTCGAATGATCCACCAGAGCACCTTCTGAATAACCGCCAGAGCGGATGCGTTCAGGTTGAGGAAGGGTTCGGCCAGCTTGCCCACCTTCAACGCCGCGATTCCCACAACAATGGCGATGACCAAAATCTGCAATACGTTGAAGCTGATGTTGGTGGTCGCGGTGCCGTCAACGACGCTGGTGCTCGCGCCCAGACCGAGGAAGTTCTTCGGGAACAACCCGGTCAAAAAGGCCCACCAATCGCCGGTTCGGCCGGAGTACTCGCCGGTCTCGGCCATGCCGGTTCCGGCACCCGGTTTGATCAGAACGCCCAGGCCGATACCGATCACAACGGCGATCAGCGCGGTAATGGCGAACCAGAGCAGGGTGTTCCAGGCCAGCTTCGCCGCGTTGGATACCTGGCGCAGATTGGCGATGGAGCTGACCACGGCCGTAAAGATGAGTGGCACGACGGCCGCCTGCAGGAGCGAGACGTAGCTCGATCCGATGATCTTCAGCGTGGCGCCGAGACCGGTCGGGCTCTCTTCGGTGCTACCGGTGTATTTGGCGAGCAGCCCCAGGCCCAGGCCAATAATGAGTGCGGCGATGATCTGAACGCCGAAGGAGCGTACCCATTTGGGGATTCTGCTGGTGCTGACGCGATCTGCTGAAGTCACTAGTACGACACTTTCTGTTGCCATTCGTGGTACCGCGCACGCTCGACTGCCCCGTTCCCCGGGCCGGCCAGTACTCGTCGAGGCGAGTGTTCGCGTGTGGGCGGCTCTAGCTTCAAGCCCAAATGGCGGCGCACTATTCCGCTTCGGCACATTGTGGCGATACGTCGGTTACTCCGCGAGGTACTCCGCGAGCACTCGAGCGTGGTTCACGTGCGGGTCCTTGGCTCCGTAGACCAGGGTTGTGACACCCTCGGCGATGAGCGCGCGCAACGCCGCGACCGCCACCTGGGTCGCCGCCACAGAGTCGAGTTCGGCGCGATAACGCAGCGCGAACTCATCCATTCGCTCCGGGTCGTGCTTCCACCAGGTGCGCAGCTTCGGCGACGGCGCGACATCTTTGAGCCACTCGTCGAGCTTGGCGCGTTCCTTCGAGACACCGCGCGGCCAGAGTCGATCAACCAGCACCCGGCACCCGTCGTCAGTGGATGCCTCGTCGTACGCCCTCTTAATACGCACCATGAAAACAGCCTACTTTCGTGTGCGTTCGAGCGGGCGTTCGCTCTTCTCCCAGCCGCGCCGCGGCGGCCGCGACCCAGCACCGCGGGGGTCATCGCGCGAACGGTAAACCACGTAAGGGCGAACGAGGTAGCCGAGCGGCGCCGAGAACACGTGCACCAGCCGGGTGAACGGCCAGAGCAGAAACAGCGTCGTCGCGGTGAGTACGTGCAGCTGAAAGAAGAACGGCACGTCACTCATGAGCGAGGGATCGGGCTGAAAGCCATACAGCGAGCGGATCCACGGCGAAATCGACCCACGATAGTCGTAGCCGCCGCCGAAGATTTGGTACAGCACCGTCGCCGTGGTGCCACACAAGATCGTGCTAGCCAGGAACACGTACATGACCTTGTCCATGACCGTCGTGACGAGCAGCACCCGCTTAGTCAGGCGTCGCCGGTAGATCAAAATGGCGAGGCCAGCCACCGTGAGTACGGCCGCGAATGTTCCCAGCCAGGTCGCCCCGAGGTGATAGATATGCTCGGTCACCCCGAAGAACTCGAGCCACGGCTTCGGGATGAACAGGCCGACGACGTGCCCGCCGATCACCATGAGCATGCCGTAGTGGAACATCGGCGAGCCCCAGCGCAGCAGCCGATTCTCGTAGGTCTGGCTCGATCGCGACGTCCAGCCGAACTGGTCGTAGCGGTAGCGCAGCAGGTGCCCGACCACGAACACGCCGGAGGCGGTGTAGGGAAAGGCGACCCAGAGCAGGTAATCCCAGGCGGTCATACTCTCGGTACCCATTTCTATCTGGCCTCATTCGCGTGCACGGAAAACGGCTTCAAATTGCCGAGGTAGGTCATGCCGACCGTCTCGGTCGGCGGCCCCTCGTTGACGAGGTCCAGGTAGCGTTCGCGGGTTTCATCATCGATCTCGGGCAACGACAGCGACACCGCGCGCACCAGGTGCGCGTACGGGCTGTCGAATTTCTCCAGCGCCGTACGCAATACCTCGATGCCGTCGCGGTGCGCGGCGAGTAGTTCCTGAGCGATCGGCGAGTCCGACAGCGCCGAGAACTCCAGCACCATCGGCAGATAGTCGGGCAGTTCGTCGGCGTCGACCTGCCAGCCGGCCGCCCGATACGCCTCGACAAAACGCACCAGCGCCATGCCGCGGCGACGAGTATCGCCGGCCGCGTAGTAGGTGAGGTACGGGCAGCATTTGCGCTTCAGATCGAAGATCGCGGTGAAATGGGTGGCGAGCTCCTGCTCGCTCCAGCCGTCGATCGCCGTGAAGAACGCGTCGAACGCCTCCCGCAGCGGGTCGGGCAGTTGAATAACGCCTGAACGCACCAGCGAAAACTGCCGCTGCCGCTGGGGCGTGGGGTAGTCCAGCAGAATCGACGCCGCCATGTGCGCGATAACGCCGTGCTCGGGCGTGAGCGGCACGGCGGCCATGAACGGCGGGGCCACCTTCGGCGCCCGAAAGCCGAAATTCACCCGCGCAGCGAGTGCCGCAGGAAGGCGGGTGGCGGCGCTCATGCCGCGCTCCCGGCATCCGCTTTGGGCGGGAACATGCCCTTCGGCACCCCGCCACCATTCCAGTTGAGCAGGTTGACCCGGTCAGGGGTCACCGGGCGGGTCTTGATGATCGGCGAGTCGCCGACCATCTGGTTGTAGTTGTCGACGGTCGCGTTCAGCGGCATGCCGGGGGTATTGCCGTACGGGCCCGCGGGGCCGGCGTCGCCGCCTTTGTGGGGGCCAGCGTGCTCGCGCGGGCCGCCCATGCCGGGGCCGCCATCATTGTCGAGTGAGCAGCCGAGCTCGTCGAGCTCCCGCGCGGTCTCAACGTGCGCCTTCGGAATGACGTAACGGTCTTCATACTTGGCGATCGCGAGCAGCCGGTACATGGCCGTGATGGTCTCGCCGGTCATGCCGACAGCGTTCGGGATGCGCTCGTCTGGCTCGTTGCCGAGGTTGATGCCCCGCATATAGGCGCGCATCGCGGCGAGCTTGCGCAGCGACAGCTCGACCGGAACGACGTCGCCGGCCGAGAACAGCCCGGCGAGGTATTCCACCGGGATGCGCAGCTTGTCGATCGCGGCGAACAGGGTGCGCGCGTCTTCACCGTCGCTGCCGGAGTTGCTGACGACGTCGACGACCGGGGACAGCGGGGGGATGTACCAGACCATCGGCATGGTGCGGTATTCCGGGTGCAGCGGCAGGGCGATCTCGTACTCGGAGATGAGCTTGTAGATGGGGCTGTTCTGGGCGGCTTCGATCCAGTCGTCGGCCATGCCGTCCGCCTTGGCGGCGGCGATGACCTCGGGGTCGAACGGGTCGAGAAAGCAGGCACGCTGGGCGTCAAGCAGGTCGTGATCGTTTTCGATCGAGGCTGCTGCAAGTACGGCATCGGCGTCGTAGAGCATGAGGCCAAGGTAACGCAGACGTCCGACACAGGTTTCGGAGCAGATGGTGGGCTTTCCCTGCTCGATCAGCGGGTAGCAGAGCGTGCACTTTTCGGCCTTGCCCGTTTTGTGGTTGAAGTACACCTTCTTATAGGGGCAGGCGGAGACGCACATGCGCCAGCCGCGGCATCCGTCTTCGTCCACAAGCACGATGCCGTCTTCTTCACGCTTGTACATGGCTCCGGAGGGGCAAGCGGCGACGCAGGCGGGGTTCAGGCAGTGCTCGCAAATGCGCGGCAGGTAGAACATGAAGGTCTCTTCGAACTCCATCTTCACCTTCTCGCTCATCGTGGCGAGAATGGGGTCCGAGCTCGCGGTCTCCTGTGAGCCGCCGAGGTCGTCGTCCCAGTTACCCGACCACTTGATGTCCATGTTCTGGCCGGTCAAGAGCGACTTCGGGCGCGCGACCGGGCTTTGGATGCCGGCCGGAGCGGTCGTGAGCATGTCGTAGTCGTAGGTCCACGGCTCGTAGTAATCGTCGATCTGCGGCAGGTTGGGGTTGTTGAAGATCTGCGAGAGCTTCTTCAGCCGCCCGCCGGCCTTAAGCTGCAGCCGGCCGCGCTTACCCCGCACCCAGCCGCCCTTCCACTTGTCCTGGTTCTCGTACTCGCGCGGGTAGCCGAGGCCGGGCCGCGTCTCCACGTTGTTGAACCAGGCGTACTCGACGCCGGTGCGGTTGGTCCACACCTGCTTGCAGGTGACCGAGCAGGTGTGACACCCGATGCACTTGTCGAGGTTCATGATCATCGACATCTGGGCCATGACGCGCATTAGTAGTCCACTTTCTGGCTGCGACGACGAATCACGGTGACCTCGTCGCGTTGGTTCCCGGTCGGGCCGAGGTAGTTGAAGGCGAACGACAGCTGGGCGTAGCCGCCGATCAGATGGCTGGGCTTTAAGAGGATGCGGGTGAGCGAGTTGTTGGTACCGCCACGCATACCGCTGGTTTCGGCCACCGGCACGTTGATCGTGCGGTCCTTCGCGTGATACATGTACACCGTGCCCTCCGGCATGCGGTGCGACACGATCGCCCGCGCCACGACGACGCCGTTGCGGTTGTACGACTCGATCCACTCGTTGTCGCGCACTCCGATCTTGTCGGCGTCCTGCGGGCTCATCCAGATGGTCGGCCCGCCGCGGGACAGCGAGAGCATGAGCAGATTGTCCTGGTATTCGGAGTGGATCGACCACTTCGAGTGCGGCGTCAGGTAGCGCACGGCGACCTCCGCGTGTCCGGTCGGGGCCTTACTGGTGGCGCCGACGATCGAGTCGTCGAACAGGCGGTGCATATCGAGCGGCGGCCGAAAGATCGGCAGCTGCTCACCCAATTCGATCATCCAGTCGTGATCGAGGTAGAAATGCTGGCGTCCGGTGAGGGTGTGCCAGGGCTTCAGATGTTCGACGTTGATGGTGAAGGCGCTGTAGCGGCGACCACCGTGCTCTGAGCCGGACCATTCCGGGGAGGTGAGCACCGGGACCGGCGCGCCCTGGACATCCGGGTAGCTGAATCGGCGGCCCTCGTTGTCGCTGGCCAGCTGGGCGAGTTTCACGCCGGTGCGTTCCTCGAGCTGCCGAAAACCCTGGGTGCCAAGGCGGCCATTGGTGGTCCCCGACAGCGCGAGCACCATTTCACAAGCGTGGATCGCGGTCGACAGTCGCGGACGGCCGGCGGCCGGGCCGTCAACCACGAGACCATTCTTCTTGCCGAGGTAGGCGACCTCAACGTCGGGGTTGAATTTCACTCCCTTGGTGACCATGCCTTCCGCGGCGGTGAGCGGCCCGAGCGCGCCAAGCTGCGCGGCGAACGCCGGGTAATCGCGTTCCACCACGACGAGCTTCGGCATGGTGACGCCGGGGATGAGTGGCTGGTTGTTCAGCACGGTGCCGTGCGGTGTGGCCATGCCGTCGGGGGTGTCGTGTTGCAGAGGCGCTGCGACCAGGTCTTTGCGCACGCCGAGGTGCGTGACGGACATCTCGGAGATCTTGGCGGCGAGCACGTGGAAGATGTCGAAGTCGGTCTTCGCCTGCCAGGGCGGCGCGATCGCGGGGTTGAACGAATGAATAAACGGATGCATATCCGTCGTCGAGAGATCGTTTTTCTCATACCAGGTGGCTGGCGGCAAGACCACGTCACTGTAGATCGTGGTGCTCGTCATGCGGAAGTCGCTCGTGACCAACAGGTCGAGCTTGCCTTCCGGCGCGCTCTCATGCCATTTCATGGTCTGCGGGCGGCGCACCGGCATGGACTCGACGGCGCGCACGGCGGACGGCGCTCCGAGCAGGTGCTTGAGAAAATACTCGTTGCCCTTGCCCGAGGAGCCGAGCACGTTGGCCCGCCACACCACGAGCACCCGCGGAAAGTTCTCGGGCGCGTCCGGGTCTTCGCAGGAGAACTCGAGCGAGCCGTCCTTCAACGAATCGACGACGTACTCGGCCGGTTCCTGGCCAGCGGCGATCGCGTCGTCGACCAGGTCGAGCGAGTTGCGGTTGAAGGTGGGGTAGCTGGGCATCCAGCCGCGCTTGGCCGATTCGACCATGGTGTCCGCGGTGGTGCGTCCCTTGAATATCCCGGCGCCGAGCGGGCTGGCGAGGGTGTCGGCGCTCAGGCCGTCGTAGCGCCACTGGTCGGTGGCGAGGTAGAAGAAGCCGGTGCCGATCATTTGGCGCGGCGGCCGCACCCAGTCCAGTCCGAAAGCGTACTGGCCGTACCCGGTGAGCGGACGCACCTTTTCCTGGCCGACATAGTGGGCCCAGCCGCCGCCATTCACGCCCTGGCAGCCGGTCATGGTGGTGAGCGCGAGAAAGGCACGGTAGATGGTGTCGGAGTGGAACCAGTGGTTGGTGCCGGCGCCCATCAGAATCATCGAGCGACCCTCGGAGTCCTCGGCGTTTTGCGCGAATTCGCGTCCGATGCGCGCGGCGGCCTGCCACGGCACCGAGGTGATCTCCTCCTGCCAGGCTGGAGTGCCGGGGGTGGAGGCGTCGTCGTAGCCGGTGGGCCACTCCCCCGGCAGTCCGTCGCGGCCGACGCCGTACTGAGCGAGCAGCAGGTCGAACACGGTCGTCACGAGCACGCCGGCGACCTCGCGCACGGGCACGCCGCGGCGCACGATGCCGGCGGCTCCGGCGTGCTGCTGGGCCTCCTGCTGCCCGGCCGGGCTGTCAACATCGGGCGTTTCGTCGAAGCGGGGCAGGTCGATCGCGACAGAGCGACCGTCGTAGTCGGGGGCATCCGCTATGGAAAGGAGTGGGTCTCGACCCTCGAGGTCGAGGTTCCATTTGCCCTTGTCGGCCTCGCTGAACCGGTGTCCGATCGACCCGTTCGGCACGAAGGCCTCACCGTTCTCGTCGAGCATGACCGTCTTGAAGGCTGCGCTTGAAACGGATGCGTCGGTGCCAGGCAGCGCGTCGGCCGTCAGAAACTTGCCGGGAACCCAGGCATCCTGGCGCGGAACGAGCGCGATCAGGTAGGACGAGTCGCTGAACTTCTTCATATAGTCGACGAAGCGCGGGGTGCGGCGGTCGACCAGAAACTCCTTGAGCACGACGTGGCCCATGGCCAGGGCGAGGGCACCGTCGGTTCCGGGGTGCACGGCGAGCCACTCGTCGGCGAACTTGGAGTTGTCGGCGTAGTCGGGCGAGACGGTGATGACCTTCTGGCCGCGGTAGCGGGCCTCGACCATGAAATGCGCATCGGGGGTGCGGGTGACGGGAACGTTGGAGCCCCACATGATGAGGTAGCTGGAATTCCACCAGTCGGCCGATTCGGGCACGTCGGTCTGGTCGCCGAACACCTGCGGGCTGGCGACGGGGAGGTCGGCGTACCAGTCGTAGAACGAGAGCATGGTGCCGCCGAGCAGCGAGATGAAGCGGTTGCCGACGCCCTGCGACACGATCGACATGGCCGGAATCGGGCTGAAGCCGACGACCCGGTCTGGCCCGTACTGCTTGATGGTGTGCACGTGGGCGGCGGCGACGATTTCGGCGGCTTCGTCCCAGCTGGCCCGAACCAGGCCGCCCTGGCCGCGGGCGCTCTTGTACTGGCGGGCAGTTTCGGGGTTGCCGGTGATCTCAGCCCAAGCCAGCACGGGGTCACCGAGGCGGGCCTTCGCTTCGCGGAAGAGGTTCAGCAGTACGCCGCGAACGTAGGGGTACCGCACCCGGGTGGGCGAGTAGGTGTACCAGCTGAACGCGGCGCCGCGGGGGCAGCCTCGGGGCTCGTATTCGGGTGAATCGGGGCCAACACTCGGATAGTCGGTCTGCTGGGTTTCCCAGGTGATAATGCCGTCCTTGACGTACACCTTCCAGGAGCAGCTGCCGGTGCAGTTCACGCCGTGGGTGCTGCGCACCTCTTTGTCGTGGGTCCAGCGGTCACGGTAGAACGCGTCGGCGGCGCGGCCGCCGGTCTTGAACACGCTGCGCAGGTCCTCGCTGGTTTCTGAGCTGCGCAGAAAGCGACCGAGCTTGAGCAGCGAATCGGCGACCGGACCGTCGATACCGGGCTTGCTGGTGGTGCTCGTTGTGCGTGTTTTCACGGCTGCCCCTTGCCTGCCGGGGAATGCCGAAGCGCTATTCCCCCTCAGAACGAGCTAAGCCGCTGCCCCCCGCGGCCAACAACCGCAAACCACCGGTAATAATGTTTTACCCCGGTTCGCGAGAGCGCAAAAAGTGCCCGTTTGAGGTGTCCAATCGGGCACTTTTTGCGCTCTCGCGTTCAGCAGGAAGGGGAGCCACGTCGATCACGCAGAGGTGCGGGGCGTCGATGAGGTTCAGGCCGACCGCGCGAAGGGGGCCGTCGGCCTGCTCCAGCACTCCTTGAATCAACCGGTAGTGCACGCCGCAGACCTCGGGGTGATCCTTGACCATCTCCGAGTACGGGCAGTCGTGCAGGTTGACCTGTTCACCGTTGGCGGCGACGCTCGCGTCGAAGCCGGCCTGATCCAGGTGGTCGTCGAGGGCATCGAGCTGACGCCGGGCTGCGGGGCCGGTGCAGCCGGCCAAGGCGGGCTGGCCTGCAGGAAGAAGCAGCAGCATCCGTCTCAACTGCTCGGCACGCTCCTGCGCGGCCTCGATCTTGCGGGCGCGAATCGAACCGAGTTCGGTACTGACCCCGCCGGCGGCACTGTAGAGCATCTTCGGGCGACCCTTGCTGTCGCGCGGCTCGGGCGCACAGGTGACGAAACCGTCGTTGATCAGGCGATCGAGGTGTTCGCGGGCAGTGTTGGGGTGCAGGCCAGCGGCTTCGGCGAGGTCGTTGACCGTCATCGTTCCGCGACTTTGCAGCTGAAAGAGCAGGTTCATGCGGCTCAGACTGGCGAGCGTTTTGTAACTCGGAGGTTGGGCGGCCATGACTCCATTATGACCTCCCAGGCGTGAATCAACTGCAGCGGGCAGCAGCAGAAACTGTCACTTCCTCTCCCTCCCGCCGCAGATTCTCCGACTGAGCGGCTGGGAAGCAAATCATTCAACGCAAAGTAATAGTCTTAACATACGAAATACGCAGGAAGTGGGACCACATGGCGGCAAAAGCCCGCACGCGACCAAAGGCAGTAGTCGAGTCCACTGGCGGTGAACCCGCAGACACCCTGCGTGACTATTACGAACGGATGTCGCTGGTGCGGGCCTTCGAGCTGCGCTCCAGTGAGATGTATGCTCGCGCCAAAATCGGCGGCTACTGCCACCTGAACCTCGGCGAAGAAGCAACAGTCGTCGGCCTGATGGCCGCCATCGAGTCCCGCGACTACCTGTTCACCGGCTACCGCGACCACGGCTACGCCCTAATGCGCGGCCTCTCGCCCGAGCGCGTGATGGCCGAGCTGTTCGGCAAGGTCACCGGCGTCTCCGGCGGACGCGGCGGCTCGATGCACCTGTTCGACGCCGAGGCGCGCCTGCTCGGCGGCTACGGCATCGTCGGCGGGCAGATTCCCCCGGCCACCGGCGCCGCGCTCGCCCTGAAATATCAGGAAACGGCCGGCCCCGACGCTGCCGCCGTGATGTGCCTGCTCGGCGACGGCACCACCAACATCGGTGCGTTCCACGAATCGCTCAACCTGGCCGGCCTGTGGAAGCTTCCGATCGTCTACGTGATCGTCAACAACGGCCTCGGTATGGGAACGACGGTGGAGAAGGCATCCGCTGAACCCGATCTGTACAAGCGTGCCGCGTCCTATCGCATGCCCGGTATCCGGGTCGACGGGGATGACGTTCTCGCCGTGCGCGATGCCGCCCGCGACGCCCTGAAGCAGGCTCGCGAATCCCGCCAGCCGGTGCTGCTCGAGGTCATGTGCTACCGGTTGCGCGGCCACTCCGTGGTCGACCCGGCCCGCTACCGCTCACCCGAAGACACCACGATCGCCCAGCGGTCCGACCCGGTGCCGAGCTTTCGCACCGAGCTGATCGCCTCCGGCGTGCTCAGTGAAGCGGATGCCGCCGCCATCGACGAGGCCGCCGACGTGCGCGTTTCCGAGGCGGTCGTGTTCGCCGACGAGAGCCCCGAGCCCGAGGTCGCCGACCTGTTCAAGTATGTATACGCAACCCCGGTGGCGAATGCGCCATCCGCTTTGCCCGGAGAACCCGTTATGGACGCACTGTGATGACTACCGAAGTAGCAACAACCCGCACGATCACCTACCGCCAGGCCCTCAATGAGACCCTGCGCGCCGAGCTCGAGCGTGACGAGAAGGTCTTTCTGGTCGGCGAAGAGATCGGGGTGTTCGAGGGGTCATACAAGATCACCGCCGGACTGCTCGAAGACTTCGGACCCGATCGGGTGCTCGACGCCCCGATCGCCGAGGAGGGGTTCGTGGGCGCAGCCCTCGGCGCCGCGATGCTCGGCATGCGGCCCGTGGTCGAGATCATGACCATCAACTTCAGCCTCATCGCGATCGACCAGATCGTGAACCACGCCGCCAAAATGCGCTCGATGTTCGCCGGCCAGGTCTCCATTCCGCTGGTCATTCGCATGCCCGGTGGTGGCGGCCAGCAGCTCGCCGCGACCCATTCGCAGAACCTCGAGGTCTGGTACGCGCACATTCCCGGGCTCAAGGTCGTCGCCCCGTCGACCCCGGCCGACGCGAAAGCGCTGCTGACCGCGGCGATTCGCGATGACGACCCGGTGATCTTTCTGGAGAACCTTTCGCTGTACAGCGCCAAGGGCGAGGTTCCCGACGGCGAACAGGTCGCCGAAATCGGCAAGGCCGCCGTCGTCAAAACCGGCACCGACCTCACCATCGTGAGCTACTCGCGCGGCACCACGACCGCCCTCGAGGTGGCCCATCAGCTCGAAGCCGAGGGCCTGTCGATCGAGGTCGTCGACCTGCGCAGCCTGCGTCCGCTGGACCGCGACACCATCTGCGCCTCGGTGAAGAAGACCGGCCACGCCGTGGTCTTCGAAGACGACTGGCTCAGTTACGGCATCGGCGCTGAGATCTCGGCGACCATCGGCGAGGGCGTGTTCGATTTTCTCGACGCCCCCGTGCGCCGCGTCGCCGCCGCCGAGGTGCCGTTGCCCTACGCCAAAGCCCTCGAGAAGGCCGCGCTTCCCAGCGCCGCCGACCTCGCCAAGGTCGTGCGCGAAGTACTCAACATCTCAACTACCCCGAACGACAAGTAGGAGCCGGCCATGCCCGACGTCATCATGCCCCGCCTCTCCGACACCATGGAGGAGGGCGAACTCAGCCGCTGGATGAAGCAGGTCGGCGACGAGATCCACAAGGGCGACGTGCTCGCCGAGATCGAAACCGACAAAGCCACGATGGACCTTGAGGCCTTCGACAACGGCGTCCTCGAGCAGCTGCTCGTCGTCGCCGGCACTCTGGTGCCGATCGGCGACGCAGTCGCCCGCATCGGCGACGGCAGCAATATCGTCAAGGATGGCGCGACACCCGCTGCGCCGGTTGCGACGGCTGCCCCGGTTGCGACCACTGCCCCGGTTGCGACCACTGCCCCGGCAGCGGATGCCGCAGCTCCGGCTGCACTGCCCGCCGCATCAGCCCCGGCCCCCGTCGCGGTGGCTCCGACCACTCCCGCCGCACCGGAGGCTCCGGCCGCGACGCCGACGCCGACCGGCGAGCTCCGTACCTCGCCGCTGGCCCGCAAGATCGGCCGCGAGCATGGAATCGACCTGCACACGATCGCGGGCACCGGGCCGCAGGGCCGTATCACCCGCACCGACGTTGACACGGCGATCCTGGCTCAGGCATCCGCCGCATCCGTTCCGGTGCCGGTAGCCGCTGCGGCAGCCCCGACCGCCGTTTCGGCCGACTCGGTCTCTGTGCCGGTCAGCCGCATTCGCGCCGTTACGGCCCGCCGCCTCACCGAGAGCCAGGCCGTGCCGCACTTCTTCCTGACGAGCGTCGTCAACGTGGAACGTCTCGTCGCGTTCCGCACCGACGTCAACGCTTCGCTCGAGACGGTCGGCAGCAAGGTCAGCCTGAACGACCTGTTCGTGCGCGCCTGCGCTGTCGTGCTGCGCGCGCACCCTGAGGTGAATGCATCCTGGGGCAATGGAGTCATTCTGCGCCACAACCACGTGAACGTCGGCGTGGCCGTCGCGACCGACGACGGACTGCTCGTTCCAGTGGTGGCCGACGCCGACCAGAAGTCGCTCGCCGCCATCGCCACCGAGACGCGCGCCCTGGCCGGGCTCGCCCGTACGGGCAGCCTGTCCCTGGCGCAGATGTCTGGTGGAACCTTCACCATCAGCAACCTCGGCATGTTCGGCATCGACTCGTTCACCGCCGTACTCAACCCGCCGGAGGCCGGAATTCTGGCGATCGGCGCGGCCACCGAGGTCCCCCAGGTGCGCGATGGCCAACTCGTCAGCGTGCCCATGGTCAAGATCACCCTGACCGTCGACCACCGAGTGCTCGACGGGGCCGTCGCGGCCGCGTTCCTGCGCGACCTGACCCAGCTGCTCGAGGAGCCGCTGCGCATCGTTCTCTAACCCGGGCTACCCCGGCGCTCGCGCGGCGCTGGCGCCGGGGGAACTTCTTTGGCGGCGACGACGTCGGCCATGAGCAGAGTCACCAGTCCGCGCTTGGTTTCCACCGAAACGGATGCCGCGCTGCGGCTTCGCAAAAACCCGAGCGCGTCCGTGTAGCCACCGGGGATTCGCGTGCGCACGACGACCCGGGTGCTGAGCGGGGCATCCGCTAGAAAAGCGAACGGATCGCTCACCGCATCAGGCTGTACTTTTCGACCCGCGCCGACTCCCCGGCGATCAGAATGATGTCGCCATCTTCGATCACCGTGTCGAGCGAGGTGTAGCTCCAGCCCACGCCAGGCCGATGAAACGCCGTCACGGTCACACCGTAGCGGGCGCGCACCTTCGCCTCGCC
Source organism: Cryobacterium sp. Hh11 (assembly GCF_004404045.1). Taxonomy (NCBI): domain Bacteria; kingdom Bacillati; phylum Actinomycetota; class Actinomycetes; order Micrococcales; family Microbacteriaceae; genus Cryobacterium; species Cryobacterium sp. Hh11. Next base: position 93,209 of record NZ_SOHF01000025.1, read on the forward strand.
GAGCGGAACCCCGATCAGCGCGCGCGGCGGCGCCGTTTTCACGAGCGCGAAGTTCTCACCGATCTCGATGTAGTCCTGCATGGCACCGCGCACGAGGTGCGCGACCCGCTGGCCCATATCTTTTTCGGGGTAGATAACGTGATTGACGCCGAGTTGGGTGAGAATTTCCCCGTGCGGGTCGCTGACGGCCTTGGCCCAGATATTCGGAATGCCGAGCTTGAGCAGCAGGGACGCGGTCAGAATGTTCGCCTGAATGTCACCGCCGATAGCCACCACCACGCTCGAGAAGTCGGGCACCGAGAGCTCGCGCAGCGTTGCCTCCTTGGTCGAGTCGGCGCGCACCACGTGCGTGAGCAGCCGGTTGTGCGCCTGCACGATTTCTTCGTCACCGTCGATGCCGAGTACCTCGGTGCCGCTCTTCATGAGTTCGAGGGCCAGGGAGCTGCCGAACCGGCCGAGGCCGATGACGACGACCGATTCGGCTTCGGCCAGGCGGGCCGGGTCACGATGCCCGAACAGCGAATATTTAGCCAATGATCGGCCTTTCCTTGGGGAGTTCATAGGTGGTGTGCCGTTCGCGCAGGGCGATAGCAGAGCCGATGGTGATCGGACCGAGACGGCCGACGAACATGAGCAGGATAAGAATGATCTGCCCCTCCCAGGGCAGCCCGGCAGTGATTCCGGTGGACAATCCCACGGTCGCGAAGGCGCTGATCGCCTCGAACAACAACGCGTCCATTGAGATATCCGTCATGAGCATGAGGGCCACGGTCGCGGCGATGATCACGCCGACCGCGAGCAGGGCGATCGTGATCGCCTCCCGGTGCACCGCCCGGGAGAGCCGCTTGCCAAAAACGTTGACGGCAACCTCGCCGCGCAGCTCGGTCCAGACGATGAAGAACAAGACGGCGAAGGTCGTGATCTTAATGCCACCGGCGGTTCCGGCCGGGCCACCACCGATCAGCATGAGCACGTCCATTCCGAGCAGGCTCGCCGAATCCATCTGGCCAATGTCGATGCTGTTGAAACCCGCGGTGCGGGTCTGCACGGACTGAAAGAAGCCGGTCAGCAACTTGCCGGGCCAGTCGAGCGGCCCGAGCGTATTCGGATTCGACCATTCAACGGCGGTGATATATACCGTTCCGAGACTGAGCAATGCGATCGTGCCGGCCACGACGACGCGGGTGTTCATGGTCCAGGTGCGAATCGACCAGGCACTCTTTGACCGAGGATGCCGCAGCTGCCGCCGCAACTGAACGATCACCGGAAACCCCAACCCACCCAGGATGACGGCGGCGCTGATCGGCAGGCAGATCCAGGCATCCGTTGAAAAACCCATCAGGTTGTCGCTGAACAGGGCAAAGCCGGCGTTATTGAAGCTCGACACGGAGTGGAACACTCCCAACCAGACGGCCCGGCCGACCGGTTCGCCGTAGCCGACCATGAAGCGCACGGCCAGCATGATCGCGACGGTCAGCTCGATGACCAGCGAGATGCGCACAACACCGAGCACGAGTCCCTTGACGTCTTCGAGACCGACACTCTTGGTTTCGGCGGCGGCCGTGATGCGCGAGCGCAGCGAGAGTTTGCGGGCGATTGCCAAACCGACCACCGAGGCGAACGACATAATACCGAAGCCGCCGATCTGGATCAGCCCCAGAATCACGATCTGGCCGAACGGCGTCCAGTAGACCGCCGTGTCGACGACGGTCAGACCGGTGACGCAGACGGCGCTCGTGGCGGTGAACAGCGCCTCCATGAAGGACGCCCCGCCGGGGCCGACGCGGGAGTTCGGCAGCATGAGCAGCGCGGTGCCAACCAGGATGGTCAGGGCAAAACCGGTGACGACGACTTGCGCCGGGTGCAGGCGATACCGCTTCGATGTGTTGCCGCGTTCGCGGACGGCCCGTGAGTGCACAGAGCCAACTCTACGCGGGGAGTCCGCGCTGGCTCGGACATGCAGGAATGTGGGGCGTCAGGCCCCCCGGGCCTGACGCGTGGGCGGACCCGGGCCCCCGGGCCCACCTTGTGAACCCGGGCCCGGTTTCTAAACTGGGCCCGCATTCCGAGCCCGGGCCCGGTTTCTAGACTGGGCCCGCATTCCGAGCCCGGGCCCCGTACAGGAACGTGCCGGCCTCGATTGTGCGGCAGTTATTTGTAGTCGGTTTGACGGGCTTCGTCTAGCCCCCAACTTCGGTCGGCGACTCCGACAACAAGTGCGCAATACTCAACCTGGGGGATCGACAATGACGATAAGTGATGAGGTAGAACCGGCGCAAATACGTGTGCTGCGACCGCGGGAGCGCATCGTTTCGCACGCGATCATCGCGGCGCTCGCCCTGTTCATCCCGCTCTTTCTCGTGTTGTACTGGCTGTCCATTCCTCGCCAGACCTGGCCGTTTGTGCTCGAAATCCAATGCGGGTTCACCGCCCTTGGTGTGATCTTCGGGCTCGGAGTCAGCAAAATGGCCCTGCGCGTCACCCCCGACCGACTATCGGTTCGGAGTCCGCTCGGTCGCGAAACGCACCTCGCCACCGCCGATATCGGCAGCGTGGTGCTGGTCGAGCTCTATCAGAGCGGGACGGCCGATTGCCTGCCGCACCTGTATTTGCTTGATGCTGCCGGCGATGTGCTCGTGCACCTGAGTGGCCAAATCTGGTCGCGGTCCACGATTGAGAGTGTGATCGACCAGCTCGGTGTCGCTGTGCTGCGCCCACCCGACCCGCTGACCGTGGCCGAACTCGGCCAACTGCGGCCTCAGCTGGTGCGCCGCCTGGCGCGACACGCAGCCCGGCTGAACGGCTAGTGCCCGCGCCCCGACACCACATCGGCCACCCGCGCGAGCGGTGACGTCGTGCGGCGGCCGGTCAGCTCGGTGCGGTCGGCGAGCGAGTAAGCCCGATAGAGCGCCGTGACCGCGAGCCAGCGCAGCGGTTCCGGCTCCCACGGGCGCACCCGATGGTTCACCCAGGGCAGTTCGGTGAGCGAACTGCTCCGGCCGAGAATGAGGTCGGCCAGGGTACGGCCGGCCAGGTTCGTGGTCGCCACCCCGGTGCCCACATAGCCGCCGGCCCAGGCCAGTCCGGTCTGCGGGTCGAGACCGACGGTCGCGGCCCAATCCCTGGGTACACCGAGCACGCCCGACCACGCATGATCGATGCCGGCGTCCTTCGTCGCCGGGAAGAAGCGCACCAGAATCGCGCGGAGAGCGTCGATGGTAGCTTGCGGGGTCTGGCCGTCGGCATCCGTTTTCGAACCGAATCGGTAGGGAACCCCGCGCCCGCCGATGGCGATGCGGTCGTCGATCGTGCGCTGCGCGTACATGTAGGCGTGCGCCATATCCCCCAGGGTTTCCCGGCCCGACCAGCCAATCTTTTCCCAAACGGATGCGTCGAGCGGCTCGGTCGCGATCAGCGACGAATTCAGGGGAAGCCAGGTGCGATGCAGCCCCTTGAGCGTGGCCGTGAAGCCCTCGGTCGCACGCACAACGAACGCGGCGTCGACGGTACCGTGTTCGGTCACCGCCTGGTTAGCCGCGATCTCGCTCACCGGGGTGTTCTCGTAGAGCTCAACGCCGAGCGAAACGACCGTGCGGGCCAGTCCGGCCACGAGCTCCGCCGGATTGATGCGGGCGCAGTGCGGATGCCACATACCCCCGGTCATTCCCGCCACGTTGATGCGGTTTTGTGCCTGGGCCCGCGAGAGCACCTCGACGTCGGTGTGCGCCCAGGTCTGCTCGGCCCGGGCGGCAGCTTCGAGGCGGTGCTGCTGCGGGGCATCGTAGGCGACGGTGAATTCGCCGCCCTTGACGATGCCGGCGTCGATGCTCTCCGCTGCGGCCACGCGGATGACCTCGTCGACCGTGTCGTTCATCGCGGCCTGAAAGTTTTCAACCGCCGGGCGGCCGTGGTGCTTCAGGTACTGGTCGCGGCCACCGGTGATCGAGTTGGTGAGCCAGCCGCCGTTGCGTCCAGAGGCGCCGAACCCGGCGAAACGGGCTTCGAGCACCACAATGCGTAGCTGCGGCGCCGCCTTCTTGAGGTAATACGCGGTCCACAGTCCGGTATAGCCGGCGCCGACAATGACGACGTCGGCCCGGGTCGACCCGGGCAGGGGCGGCCGCGGCGCTGGCTGGCCGAGCTGGTTCCACCAGAACGAGACGTCGCCATTGCGCACCGGGGTCACTCGAGTCACGATTGCGCTGCCTTCTTTCGGTCTCGTTCAAGCCGCAGCCGGGCGGCGAGTGCGCGCTCGCCATCGAGCTTCGCGGCGACCGGAGCCCACAGCACAATTGCAACTCCGGAACCGATCAATAGCCCGCCGATGGTGTCGGTCAGCCAGTGCACGCCGAGGTAGGTACGGCTGAGTAGCATGACGATCGTGTACGCGGCACCGGCCAGGGCCACCCACAACCGCGGAAAGATGATGGCGAGGCACACCGCCATGGTCGCCGCATTGGCGACGTGGCCAGACGGAAAGGAGCCAAAATCGGACGTGACCAGCATGTCTTCCGGTCGGGCACGGCCAAAGACCTGCTTCAGGACTTGCACAGCGCCGGCACTGACCACGGTCGCCACGAGATAGTAGCCGGCCGCCCACGGACGTTTGATGAACACGATGACCACGGTGATGACGATCGGCACGATCAGCACGCCGAACAGACCGCCACCGAGGGCGTTCATGAACAGCGACGGAACCTCCCAGATCGGAGAGCGGTGTTCGATCACCTCACCCATCCACTCGGTGTCGAGCTCGAGGGCGAGTCCGTTGGCACGCACGACGACGACGAGGCCAAGCAGGGCGGCCAATGCGACGGCAGCTATCCCGCTGATCACAGGCCAGCGGCGAGAGATGCGGCGCGCTGCGGGGTCGGCGGCACGCTCCGGAGACTTCGGGTTCGTCATCCCGCCATCGTAGAACAGCCGCTCCGGATTGGGCCATCGGCGGGCCGGACCCGCGCCATCCGCTTCCCCGAATCTGTACCCGGATGTGCACCCCCGCACCGGCACCGGGCCCGGGCCCGGGCCCGGAACGCGGGCCCAGGCTAGATCATGGGCCCGCGACCGTAAGGTGCGCCCCGCCCGCGTGCTCCCGCAAATCTTGGGCGCGCTCCCCGACGGGCCGGACCCGCGACATCCGCTCCCCTGAATGTGAACCCGGATGTGCACCCCCGCACCTGCACCGGGCCCAGGCTAGATCATGGGCCCGCGACCGTAAGGTGGGCCCCGCCCGCGTGCTCCCGCAAATCTTGGGCGCGCTCCCCGACGGGCCGGACCCGCGCCATCCGCTCCCCCGAATGTGAACCCGGATGTGCACCCCCGCACCTGCACCGGGCCCGGGCCCGGAACGCGGGCCGAGGCTAGATCATGGGCCCTCGACCGTAAGGTGCGCCCGCAGAGCCTGGTCCCGGCAACCTGGTCCCGTCAGCCTGGTCCCGTCAGCCTGGTCCCGTCAGCCTGGTCCCGTCAGCCTGGTCCCGTCAGCCTGGTCCCGTCAGCCTGGTCCGCACCCGCTCAGACCCAACAATTCGCACCGCGGCGCGGTCCCTGATCCGCGTTGCTGGGTTCAGTTGGCTTCGGCGTCCTGCTTCCGCTTGAGTTCGAGCATGAGCGGGCTCTTACTGGCCAGCGGAATCAGCGTCTGCGTCGGGTCGATGCTCGCGGGTGGTTGCAGCCAGAACTCCCCCGGCTCGCCAATCACCCGCCAGCCTTCCTGGTGAAGTCGGCGGTGGCAGGGGCCGCAGAGCAACAGCCCCAGGTCGATGTCGGTCGCGCCAGTGTCGCGCACCCACTGGTCGGCGTGGTGCGCCTCCGTTCGGGAGGGTGGCATGTCGCAGCCCGGAAACATGCAGCCGCCGTCACGTACGCCCATGGCCACGCGCTGCGCCTCACTGAAAGTTCGCATGGTGCGGCCCAATTTCAGCGGATGCCCCGCCTCGTCTACCAACAGCCGCAGCTGGCCGGTGTTGCAGAGAAACCGTTGCACCGTTTCGAGGGAGATCGGGGCGGGGTTGCCCTCAAGGAATCCATGCCCCACCCGACCGCTCTGCCCGGCCTGCTCGCTCAGGCCGCTCTGCCCGCTCTGCCCGGCCTGCTCGCTCTGCTCGCGCTGCCCGCGCTGCCCGGATTGCCCGGCCTGCTCGTTCAGGCCGGCCTGCTCGCTCAGGCCGCTCTGCTCGCTCTGACCGAATTGCCCGGTGATCTCGTTCCGGGCTTTAGCGACGTCGGCCGGCACGAGCCCGGCTCGCTGAAGGTCGGCCTGGGTGACGATGATGCGCACCGCCGGCTGGCGTCCGCCATACATTTTGGTGGGGTCTGCGTCGGTGCCGGTCTTGAGCAGCGCGGTGAAGGAGTCCGCGGCGATCTGGTCCACGGTACGCGGGTCGTTCCGCACCCGGTCCGCCCAGGCCTCCTGCTCCGGATCTACGAAGCGCACGCCTCCGCGCTGGCGCGGGCTGGTGAGGCAGTCGTAGGCACTGAGCCAGTACTCGCCCTGTTCGGGGGCGAACAGCCCGCTGAGCACGACCATGCCGTCCTGGCGGCGGAACAGCTTGAACTTGGTATCGTCGCGGGCCTGCTTCTCCCGAGCCCGAATGCCAGCCTCGTCGAGCTGGTCCCGCAACCGGCGAGCCCGGCGGAAGACCTGCTCAACGTTGAGCCCGGTCACCTCCGGCACCAGCGCCGTAAGCGCGGCGCGCAAAATATCGGCAGACACGGCCAGGTCAATCTCGCCCAAACCTCGGCGCAGCGCATCGGCCTGATCCACCGTGAGGGTGCCGGCGGCAACGGCATGCACGATCGGCGCCTGCCACGGCACTGCCGGCCGGCCCACCAGTGCACCGGCATCGATGCCATCCGCACCGTCGTCATCGCCTTCCGCGGCCAACTTTTCGGCAGCATCCGTTTCACCCATCAAAATGCCCGAGGCGACCAGCTTCTCTGCCTCCCCACGGCTGGAGCCATTGACGTGTTGCACCATTGCCACCGGCGTCGCGAACCCCTGCCGCGCAGCCAAACCCTCGCTTCCCAGCTCGGGCCGGGACCGGCGCGCGACCGTACCGGCCATCCACGCCGCAAACACGTCGAGCAGCCGCCGGGCCTCAGCCAGTGACCGCTGCCCGGCCAGCACATCGGCCTCGCCCAAAGCATCAAACGCCGCGCTGCAATCGCCCAGAGCGGCGACCCGATCGGCCGCCCGGCGAAGCTCATCAGCGAGGTTGTGCATACCCCAATTCTCCCACCGCTCCCCCGAAACCACGAGAAAAGCTCATTATCAGTGGATAACGAATCGAATCTATCTCCTGTGGAGAAGCTCCGGAGAAAGTCAGCGCTCGAGCGCCGGAACGCTACGCGGGCGCACGATTAGCCAGAGGGAGAGCAGCGACACCACCGCGGCGACTCCCATAACGGATGCCATCGGTATCGACGTTCCCACTCCCAGCAGTCCCACAATCGGCGAGATCAGGCCGGCCACACCAAAGTTCGCCGCGCCAAGCAGCGACGCCGCGGTTCCGGCCTCATGCCCGTGCGCGTTGAGGGCAATGACCTGAACGCTCGGCAAAGTGAAGCCGCAGGCAGCGATGAAGAACCACAGCGGAACCAGAGTGCCCCACAGTCCCATGCCAGCAAAGTCCAGGAGCACGATCGCCCCGGCGGTGAGCAGCAGCACAACGGTAGAGACCGACAAAATCCACTGCGGCCCAATGTTGAATCGGTGCATCAGCCGCGAGCTCAACTGCACACCGGTGACGACACCGAGCGAGTTCACGGCAAAGAGCAGGCCGTATTCCTGCGGACTGAACCGGTAGACATCCTGAAAGAGAAACGGCGAGGCCGAGAGGTAGGAGAACAGCCCGGTGAAGGTCATCGCCCCGATGATCGCGACGCCGACGAAGGTGCGGTCGCTCAGCACCGCTTTGTAGCGCTGCGCCAGGGTGTTGTGCCCCTTCACGTTGCGCTCGCTCTCGGGCAGCGTCTCCACGATCCAGAACGCGACGGCCAGAATCACGATGACGCCGTAGGCGGCGAGCACCCAAAAGATGCCGCGCCAGTTCATCACGAGCAGAAGCTGCGAACCGATGACCGGCGCAAGCACCGGCGCGAGGCCGCTGACCAGGGCCAGCCGGGAGAGCATACGCACGAGCGGCTTGCCGCCGAACAGGTCGCGCACCATGGCCATCGCCACGACCGCACCGGCCGCAGCGCCAAAGCCCTGCAGCACGCGGAACCCCGCGAGCACAATAATGTCGTTCGACATCGCAGCACCGACGCAGGCGAGGATGTGCACGCCGGTCGCCAGCATGAGCGGCAGCCGGCGGCCCACCTTGTCGCTCCACGGACCCACGACGAGCTGCCCGAACCCGAAACCAATCATGGTTCCGGTCAGGGTGAGCTGAATGACCGACGGCAAGACACCGAATTCGCTCTCGAGTGTTGGGAAGGCCGGCAGGTAGAGGTCGATCGTGAACGGGCCCAGGGCGGTGAGGGCCCCGAGAATGAGAATGTAGACGATGCGCTGTCGCCGGCTCAGCTTGTCCCCGGGGTGCACGGCAGTCGAGGAAAGTTGCGCGGCACTGATGACGGGGATGCTGGCGGTAATCACGTAGCGGATGTCCTTGGTTGGTTTAGCGAGGATGGCTGGCGGGCGACACGGCCACCCTTGCGCTAAGCGCGGGGAGCGCGAAAGTATTCCCCCGATCCAGCTGCGGGTCGAGCAGCAGCGCCTCGAAGGCCAGCTCGGCCGCCCCGATCAACAGCAAATTCGAGCCGAGCAGCGCGGGCGCGATCTGCACCCCGTCGAACGCTGTCCCGAGTGACAGAGCGGCGACCGCGCGGCCGAGCCGGTCGGGGTCGGCTGCGCGCAGCGCGGCGAGAAAGCCGCCGAGCACGATCAGCTGCGGGTTGAGCACGTTCACCGCGCCAGCCAGGGCTACGGCCAGAAAGTCGAGCTGCCGGGCGACCTCGGCGTGCACCGCCGCGGAATCGGAGGCGAGCAGCGCGCGTTCGAGGGTGTCGGCATCCGTTTCGCTCGCTCGCAGGCCCAGCACTTCGAGCAGGGCGTCGCGGGTCACCTCCGCTTCGAGGGTGCCCGCGATGCCCGCCGAATCTTTCTGCCCGCTCGCACTGACCCGGATGTGCCCGAATTCTCCGGCGTAGCCCGCTCGACCGCCGGCCGCGACGCCCCCGACGACGAGGCCGCCACCGATTCCGCTCGATCCGCCGTTGAGGTAGATCAAGTCGGTCATACCCTGCCCTGCACCAAAGTAGCGTTCGGCGGTGACGCCGAGGCTCGCGTCGTTGGCCGCGACGACGGGCAGGCCCGTTGCCGCCGCGAGGAGGTCGCCGAGCGGCTCGTCGACCCAGCCGAGGTGTGGGGCGTGGCGCACCAGCCCGTCGAACGCACGCACCAGGCCGGGCACAGCAACGCCTATTCCGATTATGGAATATTCGCTCAGGTCGTTTCGCAGATCGTCGATGATGCCGGCGGTGATCGCGACGGCCTCGGCGGCCGTCGGCGACGACGACGTTGCGAAGCGGATGCGGCGGTGCACGATGCCGCTCAGAGCGACCACTCCCACGGTAATCGCGTCGATCTCGGGGTTCACCGCGAGGGCCACCACGCGGTCGCTCGCCGCGACGATCGGACTCGGCCGACCGGCCAGTTTGGTCGGGTCGGGCGTGCGTTCCTCAACCAACCCGCGCTCGACGAGTTCGGCAACCAGGGCGCCGATGGTCGACCGGTTCAGGCCGGTCAGTCGGGTGAGCTGGGCGCGCGATGCTGCCCCGCTCCGGTGCACGAGGCGCAGAATGATCGACAGGTTGCGGCGACGCAGATCGTCATGGTTGGTGCCCTGCATGGCGTCCACTGCTCTCGACTCTCATTTTTCGATCAGAATTCAGGTTACCGCTCCGGATGGACATCGTGGGGTGATACGTTGCCAGAGTCAACAAATCATCGACGGCGCTGACGGACACGGGTGCCAGACAGGGACGTCATGGAGTTTCGTTATCTCGGCAACAGCGGATTAAAAGTTTCAGAAATCACCTACGGCAATTGGCTGACCCACGGTTCGCAGATTGAGAATGACACCGCGACGGCCTGCGTGCGTGCGGCTCTCGATGCGGGAATCAGCTCCTTCGACACCGCGGATGTGTACGCCAACACCGTGGCAGAGCAGGTGCTCGGGGACGCGCTCAAGGGCGAACGCCGCCAGTCCCTCGAGATTTTCACCAAGGTCTTCGGGCCCACCGGCCCCAAGGGTCACAACGACGTCGGCCTGTCCCGCAAGCACATCCTCGAGTCGATCGACGGCTCACTAACCCGGCTGCAGACCGACTATGTCGACCTCTACCAGGCGCACCGCTACGACGTGGAGACCCCGCTCGAAGAGACCATGCAGGCCTTCGCCGACGTCGTGCGCCAGGGCAAAGCCCTCTACATCGGGGTGAGCGAGTGGAACGCCGAGCAGCTACGCGCCGGCCACAAGCTCGCTACCGAGCTCGGCATTCAGCTCATCTCCAACCAGCCGCAGTATTCGATGCTCTGGCGCGTGATCGAGTCCGAGGTGGTTCCGGCCGCCGTTGAGCTCGGCGTTTCCCAGATCGTCTGGTCCCCGGTTGCGCAGGGCGTGCTTACCGGCAAGTACCTGCCCGGTCAGGCTCCGCTCGAAGGCAGCCGGGCAACGGATGCCAAGGGTGGCGCCAATATGATCCAGCGCTGGATGAGCACCGAGGTTCTCACGGCCGTGCAGAAACTGCGCCCGATCGCCGACGACCTCGGGCTCACCATGGCGCAGCTCGCGCTCGCCTGGGTGCTCGCGAATAAGAACGTCGCCTCCGCCATCATGGGTGCTTCCCGCCCCGAGCAGGTTGCCGACAACGTGAAGGCCGCCGGAGTGCAGCTCGACTCTGAGGTGCTCACACAAATCGACGCCGCCGTACGCGACCTGGCCGAGTTCGACCCGCGCAAGACCGTCTCGCCGGAGCAGCGCGAAGCGTAAGCCAGCGGCATCCGTTATTAAAAGAAGGAGTATTTAATGAGAATCGCCGTTACCGGCGGCAGTGGCAAGCTCGGACGCAGCGTCGTCGCGCGCCTCGCGAGCGAAGGCCACGACGTCACCAACCTCGACCAGTCCGGAACCCGCGGTTCAGGCTTCACCCAGATCGACCTGACCGACTACGGCCAGGTGAGTGACGTGATGTTCGGCATCGACGACCGCACCGACGGGTTCGACGCCGTTGTACACCTCGGAGCCATCCCGGCGCCGGGCCTCCTGCCCGACGTGGCTACCTTCCATAACAATATGCTCGCGACCTACAACGTGTTCCAGGCCGCGCGGCGGGCGGGCATCAAGACGATCGTGTACGCCTCGAGCGAGACCACCCTGGGTCTGCCCTTCGATATCGACCCGCCGTACATTCCCGTCGATGAGGCGTACCCGGCCCGCCCGGAGAGCACGTATTCGCTGGTCAAGCACCTCGAAGAGCAGATGGCCATTCAGCTCGTGCGCTGGGACCCGCTGCTCAGCATCACGGCGCTGCGCTTCTCCAATGTGATGGACCCGGAAGACTACGCGGCCTTCCCCGGTTACGACGCCGACGCGACCCTGCGCAAGTGGAACCTCTGGGGTTACATCGACGGTCGCGACGGCGCCCAGGCCGTGCTGCGGGCGCTTGAGCAGGCCCAGCCGGGCTTTGAGACGTTCATCATCGCGGCCGCCGACACCGTGATGAGCCGTTCGAGTGCAAGCCTGGCGGCCGAGGTCTTTCCAAACGTCGACGTCGTCAAAGCGGTCACCGAACACGAAACACTGCTGTCGATCGACAAGGCAAAGCGGATGCTCGGCTTTAGTCCCGAGCACAGCTGGCGGGATCACGTGTAGCTGCTGGCTAACGCGTGCTTGCTAGAGATCAATCGTCGTAGTGGAACCGTGCCTGCAGGATCACCAAGTCATTGCCCACGATTCGATAAACGAGGCGGTGCTCTTGGTTGATCCGTCGTGACCAGACGTCGCTGGCGCGATGCTTAAGTCGTTCCGGCTGACCGCGACCGTCTGCAGGAGTACGCATCGCATCATCGATAAGGGTGTTGATTCGTTTGAGAACCCGACGGTCGTTAACCTGCCACCATTGGTAGTCGTCCCACCCGGCCGGGTCAAAGACTAGCCTCACGACCGGTCGAGGTCGTGGGGCGCGTAGTTGCCCTGCTCAGAACGTTCGATCGCGTCGGCGAGGCGTCGTGCATTCGCCGGGGTGGAAAACAGGTACAAACTCGTCTGCCAGGCTTCGTAGTCCTCTTCCGAGATGAGAACTCCGTTTCCAGCCTTGGACGTGATCGTGACGGCCGTGTGATCGTCGTTGACTTGGCCCAACAGAGGAAACAACGATTTTCGGGCATCGCTGGCGGTAATCGTGGTCATCGTTTTTCCTCCAGCTCGGGCGTCTGACTTGTACGAGAAATAGTACCATAGCGAGAGGGTAACGACTAGACCCGTGCCGTTACACCGAACACCGTGTGCTCCAGAAACGCGTTCCGAAACTTGCCGGCCGGATCGAGCCGATCGGCCAGGGCCCGAAAATGCCCGAGCCAGGGATAGGCGGTCGCGAGGGTTGCGACATCCGCTTGAAAGAGCTTGCCCCAGTGCGGCCGCACCGCGAAGGGGGCGAGTGCCTCTTCGAGGGCGGGCAGCAGCGCCTCAACGGCGGCCTGCTCGGGCTTCCAGGTGAAGTGCAGGGCCACACCGGCACGCTGGTAGCTCGGGCTGAGCCAGAGATCGTCGGACGCGACGCTGCGGATCTCGCTCACCAGCAGCAGCGGCGCGATGCGCGATGACAGCGCACGCATAGCGTCGATCGCGGCGGCAGCGTGCTCCCGCGGTACGTGGTATTCGCTCTGCAACTCGTCGCCGTCGCTCGGAGTGAAGGCCATGCGAAAATGCGCGAGCCGCTCCGACCAGGGTCCGGGCACGCCGAATTGCTCTGTGCAGTTGACCGCAGAAATTCCGGGCAGCGGATGCCGCGCAACGGCTGCCGCCGTCCCCCCGAAGAACGCCGGGCCGCCGGCGAAGTCAGTTCCGCGGCTCTTCACCCAGGCCTGCTGCACCGTCTCCCCCTGCCAGTCGGTGAACAGGCTCACGCTGTAGGCGCTGCCCATGACGGCGTCGAAATTCTGCAGCACGCCGCTCCACGGCAGGTTCTCGTAGACGAACTGCCGCACGTCGAAGCTCGGCTGGATATCGAGTGTGACCCGGGTGACGATGCCGAGGGCACCGAGCGCCACCACCATTCCGGCGAAGTCGGGCGTTGAACGGTCGACGCGCAGCAGCTCCCCCGAGGCAGTGACGATTTCCAGCGCCCGGACCGCGGTGGCTAGGCTGCCGTTTCGGTCGCCGGAACCGTGGGTCCCGGTCGCGATCGCACCGGCGACGCTGATGTGCGGCAGCGAGGCGAGGTTGTGCAGGGCATACCCCTGGCGTTGCAGCTCCACGGCGAGGGTGCCATAGGTCGTGCCGCCGGAGACTTCGACGCAGAGTGCGCCCGGGTCGATGACGATCGCGTCGTCGACCTCGTCGAGCGCCAGGAGCGTGCCTGCCGAATCGACGATCGCGTTGAAGGAGTGCCGTGACCCGAGGGCGCGCACCCGGGTGGCCGCGGCGACAAGTTCCTGCACCTGTGCAACGCTCGTCGGGTGCACGATCGGGGCCAGGTAGCGATAGTTGCCGGCCCAGTTGCGTTCGTTCGTCTGGATCATTCAGGCCGCCTCACGGTATTTGGTGCTTACAGCAACATACCGCCGCCGGCGGCCGCGTACACACACGAAGATCGGGGCCGTCGTTTCGCACACCGATCGACAACCGAGGGTCCGCCCCGCCGATCAAGACCAAACGCTGCAGAGATCTCCCCGAGAGATTGCATTCCTTTCTGATATATGTTTGAGTAATCAACAAATCATCGACGACGCTGACCAGGAAGTAGTGCAATGAGTGAAGTGAGCCTGACCCCCACCCGCGACGACAAGTTCTCCTTCGGCCTGTGGACCGTCGGCTACAACGGCAGCGACCCGTTCGGCGGCCCGACCCGGCCCAAGCTCGACGTGGTCGACGCCGTCACCAACCTGGCCGAGCTCGGCGCCTACGGCCTCACCTTTCACGATGATGACCTGTTCGACTTCGGTTCAACGGATGCCGCCCGCCAGTCCCAGATCGACCGCCTCAAGCAGGCCCTCGCCGACACCGGCCTGGTCGTGCCGATGGTCACCACCAACCTGTTCAGCGCCCCGGTGTTCAAGGACGGCGGGTTCACCTCGAACGACCGGGCCGTGCGCCGGTTCGCGCTCCGCAAGGTGCTGCGCAATATCGACCTCGCCGCAGAGCTCGGCGCCCAGACGTTCGTCATGTGGGGCGGCCGCGAGGGCGCCGAGTATGACTCGGCCAAGGACATCCGTTCGGCGCTGGAACGCTACCGCGAAGCTGTGAACATGCTCGGTGACTATGTCACCGACAAGGGCTACGACATCCGCTTTGCCATTGAGCCCAAGCCCAACGAACCCCGCGGCGATATTCTGCTGCCGACCGTCGGCCACGCGATGGCCTTCATCGAAACCCTCGAGCGGCCCGAAATGGTCGGCGTGAACCCCGAAGTCGGGCACGAGCAGATGGCCGGCCTCAACTTCGCTGCCGGCATCGCCCAGGCGCTGTACCAGGGCAAGCTGTTCCACATCGACCTCAACGGCCAGCGCGGCATCAAGTACGACCAGGACCTGGTCTTCGGGCACGGCGACCTGCAGAACGCGTTCGCCCTCGTCGACCTGCTCGAAAACGGTGGCCCGAACGGCGGCCAGACCTACACCGGGCCGCGCCACTTCGACTACAAGCCTTCACGCACGGAAGACGTCGCCGGGGTGTGGACCAGCGCCGCGGCCAACATGCGCACCTATCTGCTTCTCAAGCAGCGGGCCGCCGCCTTCCGCGCCGACCCCGAGGTGCAGGCGGCCCTCGCCGCGTCGAAGGTGCCTGACCTGTCGAACAACACCCTCGCCGTCGGCGAAAGCTACGACGACCTGCTGGCCGACCGCGGCTCCTACGAGGACTTCGACACCGACGCCTACTTCGGCGGCAAGGGCTTCGGCTTCGTGCACCTGCAGCAACTCGCCCTCGAACACCTGCTCGGCGCCCGCTAGCCCTGCATCACTCCGCATTACTCACACTTGGCCCCGCGAGCGGATGCTCCGGGGCCAAGGGTCGCTATTTGCGATGCGCGCGGCACCCACGCCTCGTGGCCGCACCCGATATCGGTGCGCGCTACGCCCGTTACCGTGGCGGCTACCCACATCGAGCGCGCTCATCCGATATTTTTGTGTTAATTGTGCCGCCCCACCTACGAACGGACATGTCATGACACTGGTTGCCGGAGTCGATTCGTCGACACAGAGTTGCAAGGTCGTCATTCGTGACGCCGATACCGGAGCGCTGGTGCGGTCCGGTCGGGCCAGCCACCCCGAAGGCACCGAGGTCGACCCCGCCGCCTGGTGGGATGCCCTGCAGGAGGCCGTCGCTGACGCCGGCGGGCTCGACGACGTCGCCGCCATCTCGATCGGGGCGCAGCAGCACGGCATGGTCGTGCTCGACGTTGACGGCGAAGTCATTCGCCCGGCGCTGCTCTGGAATGACACCCGCAGCGCCCCGGCCGCCCTCGACCTGCTGCGCGAAGTAGGCGCCGCCGAGTACGCCGCCCGCACCGGAGTCGTTCCGGTCGCGTCCTTCACCGCGACCAAACTCCGCTGGCTGCAGGACGCCGAACCGGCCAACGCGGCCCGGGTCGCCGCCGTAGCCCTGCCGCACGACTGGCTCACCTGGCGTCTGCGCGGCTTCGGCCCGGCCGCGACCTCCGTCGTCGCCGATGGCCTGGCCGCCGAAAATCCCCTCGGCCCCGTGCTGACCGAGCTCACCACCGACCGTTCCGACGCGAGCGGCACAGCGTATTGGTCACCGCGAACCGGCAACTACGACCTTGACCTGTTCGAACTCGCCCTCGGCCACGCCGCCGTGCTCCCCCGCGTGCTCGGCGCCGACGAACAGGCCGGCGTCACCGCGCGACTGGGCGGCAGCAACCACGCCTGGCTCCCAGACGGCATCGTGGTCGCGGCGGGCGCCGGCGACAACGCGGGCGCCGCCCTCGGCCTCGGCGCGAGCGCCGGCGACGTCATCGTCTCGATCGGCACGAGCGGCACCGTGTTCGCCGTCACCGATCAGCCCACAACGGATGCCTCCGGCTCGGTCGCCGGGTTCGCCTCCGCTTCCGCAGACTTCCTGCCCCTGGTCGCGACCCTCAATGCCGCCCGCGTTCTCGACTCCATCGCAGCGCTGCTCGGCGTCGACTACGACGAGTTGGGGCGCCTCGCCCTAGAAGCCGAGCCGGGAGCAGGCGGCCTCGTGCTGCAGCCGTACTTCGCCGGGGAACGCACGCCGAACCTGCCGGAGGCGACGGCATCCGTTTTCGGAATGACTCTCGCGTCGACGACCCGGCCGAACCTGGCCCGCGCCGCGATCGAGGGTTTGTTGTGCGGACTGGCCGACGGCCTCGACGCCGTGCAGGCACTGGGCGTGAGCGTCGGGCGCATTCTGCTGATCGGCGGAGCGGCGCAGAACCCGGCCGTGCGCGCCATCGCCGCCCAGGTGTTCGCGGCTCCGGTCGTGGTGCCGGCGCCGGGCGAGTATGTCGCCGACGGCGGGGCAGTGCAGGCGGCCTGGGCTCTGACCGGCACCCGTCCGACCTGGGCTGCGGCCATTGCGGCCGAGCCGGCGCCCGACTTTTGCCCGGTCATCCGCGCCCAATACGCGGCGCACGCGCCCGTCTGATACCGGGCACTCTGGTCCGATCCGGCGAACAGATCGGGTCAGGCGGTGAGCCCCGCGACCATGGCCTCGATGCGGTCCGGCGACAGCGCGTAGTGGATGGCGAGCATGCTCGCGCCCAGAATGGCGGCGTTGGCCCCCGCGCTGGACTGCGTGATCTGCAGGTGCTGGGTGGCGAGGGGGTTGGAGCGCGAGTAGACGACTTCCCGCACGCCCGCGATCAGGTGTTCCCCGGCCTGGGCCATCGACCCGCCGAGAACGATGACGGATGGATTGATCAGGTTGACACACATGGTGAGCACCTCGCCCATGTCTCGCCCGGCTTGGCGCACGGCTCGGATCGCTTCGAGATTGCCCTGTTTAACCAGGTCGACAACGTGCTGGCTCGTGGTCACCGGAAGGCCCTGAGCACCCAGCAGGCGGGTGAGTGCCGCTCCGGAGGCCACGGCCTCGAGACATCCCTCGTTGCCGCAGCGGCACGGCACCCCCGCCCCGCGGGCGATCTGCACGTGCCCCAGGTCACCGGCGATACCCTGCGCGCCGCGCTGCAGGTAACCACCGGATATGACGCCGGCACCGATGCCGGTGGCAACCTTCATGAACACGAGGTGGTCAGTTTCTGACCAGGCAAATTCCCGTTCGCCGAGCGCCATCAGGTTCACGTCGTTGTCGACGAGCACGGGAACATGAAAGTGCTGCTGAAGCCAGCCGGGCACGTCAAAGCGGTCCCAGCCCGGCATGATCGGCGGGTTGATCGGCCGGCCGCTGCTGTGCTCGACCGGCCCGGGTAGGCCGACACCGATCGCGAGCAGGTCGGCCATTGACCGCTTGCTGGCGCTGAACAACCGCGCGCCGGCCTCGATGACCCAATTCAATACGGCCTCTGGCCCGTCTGCGATTTCGCGGAACGTGGAGTCCTGTACGAGGGTTTTTCCGCCCAGGTCGCTGAGCGCGATCCGAATATGGCTCGCGCCGATGTCCACGGCCAGCACGAACTTGTTGCCGGATTGCAGGGCGAACTGCGACGAAGGCCGACCTCCGGTGGAGGTGGCGTTCCCGGCCGGACCGACGAGGCCGAGACGCGTGAGCGCGTCAACGCGCAGCGCGACGGTGGATCGGGCCAGTCCGGAGAGGTCGGCCAATTCCGTTCGGGTGCGTGGTTGCCCGTCCCGCAACACTTGAAAAAGGTCACTGGCTCCGGCCGAACCGAGGGCGTTGACGTGGCTTATGTCGACCATCAGGCAATTCAACCATACGAATCATTCGAACTTCGATACTTTCCGAGCGGATGCCGCTGCGGCGGCCCCGCAGAGCCACCAGCACCACGACGGTGCCGGTCAGCGCCAGGGCAGCGCCAGGGAACCCGATGGGGTTGCCTGGCTCGGCACGCCGACCGCGGGTCGGGTGCGCCCGGTCTTCAGCAGCGACTGATAGGTGACGGGCTGCCCGGCCACGGCGTAACGCAGCAGCTTATGAAAAAGCTGCCCACGACTCTCGGAGTGCCGATGATTGAACCGAAACACCCATTCGTCGACGTAGGCGGGCAGGTGTTCCGCACTGACCGCTCCCTGGCGCGGCCCCATCAGCCAATGGTTGGCCTGAAAGACCACGCGGCGCACGGCGGGCAGCACCTGGCGGGTTGGGGAACCCGGCGCAGACAGTGGCCGTGCGACGTGAGCGTACCGGTCTCGGATTCCCGCCGGATACGCGGACCAGTCGTGGGTTACGACGCGGCTGCCGGGCTCGACGGAATCCAGCATAAAAGCGGCCAGCTGCGCTGTCCCGGCGCTCGGGACCACCGCAATGCGGGTACGGCCGAGACCATCGGCATCCACTTCGACGGCTACTGCGAACAGTACTCGACTCAGTGGACCCCGGCCGGGAACCGAGCCGCCGAGGTAGGACACGTCGACCTCCACGTTGCCGCGCAGGCGATCCCGGCCCGGTTGCACCATGACCGATCGATAGCGGTGCAACATCGCCCAGGCCGTCTGCAGTGAGCCGAGCTCGGTCTCCCGATGTAACTGGGTCGCCGACAGCCCGACCTTGCTGTTTACGAGCAACCAGGCCGCACTGAACCACACGGCGAGCTCGGTGCGGGTGCCGTGAAAAATTGTTCCGGCTGTCGCGGAAATGCGTTTGCCGCAGCCCGCGCACCGCCACCGCTGGTGCGCCTCGCGCCAGCCGTGCTCGTGTGCACAGTTCGGGCAGCGGAATCCGTTCGGCCACCGTAACCAGTCGAGGTAGTCGAGGCACTTCCACTCTTCGTCAAACCATAGGCGCAGGTCGGCGTACGAGTTGGGGTAGGCGGGTCGTGCCGGCGTTGGCATGTCCCCCAGACTAGGGCACTGAACGCGAAACCCCGTGCGGTCAAAAATAAGGGGGTTTGTAGTTCGGTGCCGAAGAGTGCACCCCCGGCGCGGCATCCCTAGGCGGGCTCGGGATTTTTTTACGGCACCGAGCGGCAAATAGATGTTAGGTCTTCCGGTTATTCAGACACCGAAGTATGCACATACCGTGGCGACACCGGCCCCGCTCACCTGAGAGTTGCGCCCTGATCTCAACGAGGAGAACCAGATATGCGAACGAAGCACGGACTTCGACTGACTGCGGGGGCGGCGATGGCCACCCTCGTGGTCGCCGCCCTCACCGCGGCGCCCGCAGTAGCGGCCCCCGGCGACAAAGCTCCCCCGGGCATACCCGGCGCGCCGACCCCGGCAGCCCCCGCCGACTCGAGCTTTCAGAAGGTCACCCTCGACGCCACCCCGGGCGAGCCGCTCGACCTGGCCGTATTGCCCAACAATGACGTGCTGCACACCACCCGGGCCGGCGACATCTGGCTCAACGACGCACAATCGGGGCTCAACACCCTCGCCGCGTCACTCGAGGTGTACCAGCACGACGAAGAGGGACTGCAGAGCATCGCGCTCGACCCGAAGTTCGGCACACCGGGCAACAACTGGATCTACCTGTACTACTCCGCACCGCTGAACACTCCGATCGACGACCCGGCAACCGCCGGCGTGAACGAGGGCGACGCCCCGCTCACCGGCACAGCGGCTGACTTCGCCCCGTTCAAGGGCTCCATCACCCTCTCGCGCTTCCAGTTCGACGGCGCCGTCTTCGACCTTGCAAGCGAGCAGAAGATCCTGGACGTCGACGTGGACCGCGGCATCTGCTGCCACGTGGGCGGAGACATCGTCTTCGACACGGTCGGCAACCTCTACCTCTCCACCGGCGACGACTCGAACCCGTTCTCCTCCGACGGTTTCGTACCGATCGACGAGCGCATCGAACGCAACCCGGCCTTCGACGCGCAGCGCAGCGCAGCCAACACCAACGACCTGCGCGGCAAGATCCTGCGCATCACACCCACAGCAGACGGCGGCTATACGATCCCCGAAGGCAACCTGTTCGCCCCCGGCACCGAGCTCACCCGCCCGGAAATCTACGTGATGGGCATGCGCAACCCGTTCCGCATCGAACTCAACCAGAAAACCGGCGAGCTGTACGTTGGCGACTATTCCCCCGATTCCCGGACCGCCGATCCCCTGCGCGGCCCAGCCGGCACCGGCAAGTGGACGAGTATCACCGAAGCGGCAAACTACGGCTGGCCGTACTGCGCCACCGCCGAGCTGCCCTACGTGGACTTCGACTTCGCCACCGGCCTCTCCGGCGACACCTTTGACTGCGCCGCTCCCGTGAACGATTCGCCCCGCAACACTGGCCTGCGCGAGTTGCCTCCCGTTGTGCAGCCCGACGTCTGGTACGGCTACGGGTTGTCGTCTGAGTTCCCTGAGCTTGAGACCGGCGGCATCGGCCCGATGGCCGGCCCCGCGTATGACTACGACAAGAAGGCGTCAAAGGGTAAGGCATCCGTTGCCTGGCCCGAATACTACGACGGTATGTCGATGTTCTATGAATGGACCCGCGACTACATCAAGGGCATGACCCTCACCGACGGCGAGCTGGAGAAGATCGAGGCCGTCGTGGATTCCATCATCGTCGACAACCCGATCGACATGGAGTTCGGCCCGAACGGCGCCCTCTACGTTCTCGAATACGGCGACGGATACTTCGCCCAGAACCCAGACGCGCAGCTCTCCCGCATCGACTTCGTGGGCGACCAGGGCAACCGCTCGCCCCTCCCGATGGCCTCCGGCACGCCGACCGCTGGCGCCTCACCGCTCACCGTTGAGTTCTCCAGCGAGGGAACCACCGATCCAGAGGGTGACCAGCTCAGCTACGCCTGGGACTTCGAGTCCGACGGGGTCATCGACTCTCGCGAGCCAAACCCCACCTTTACCTACGAGACGGATGGCGCCTTCACGGCTTCCCTGCAGGTGACGGATGCCGGTGGCAAGGACCGCGGACGCTACGCCTCCGCAGAGGTCGAGATCGAGGTGGGCAACCAGGCCCCGGTCGTGACCTTCCTCACCCCCGTGGTCGGCCAGGACTTCCAGTTCGGCGACACGGTGACCTACGAGGTTCTCGTGACCGACGACCAGGCGGTCGACTGCTCGCTCGTGACCGTGACCTACATCCTGGGCCACGATTCGCACGGCCACCCGATCACCACGTCGGGCGGTTGCACGGGAACCATCACCACCACGGTTCCCTCCGGCCACAACCCGGAGACCGACGACCTCTCCGGGGTCTTCAACGCCTCATACACGGATGCCGGCGGCGACTCCTCCGGACCCCTCACCGGCTCCGCCGAGGTCGTACTGCGCTCCAACTAATTTCTGCCTCGCACACCTAACGAAAGGTACTCACATGTGTTTCGGATTTGACGGAGCGAATGAACTGAACAAGTCGCTCGCAGGCAAGAAGAACCTCAACCGCCGCAACTTTCTGCGCGGCGCACTCGCGGCAGGAGCCGGAGCCGGCCTCGCCGTGGCCGGCGCGAGCTCGGCCATGGCGACACCGGGCCTGAATTCTGCCAAAGCGGGCCCGGCAGGCAAGCCGGGTAAGGGCCGCAAGGTTCCGCCGGGACTGATCAGTATCCAGCTGTACACGTTGCGGTCGATCATGAGGGGCGACGGCGTTGACGCCACCTTTGAAGCGCTCGCAGACTACGGTTACACCAAGGTGGAACTCGCCGGGCTCTACGGCCGCACCCCGGCGGCCATGCGCGCCTACCTCGACGAACTCGGCATCACGCCGAGCTCGAGCCACGACGGTATCAGCGGCTCGCCCGCGGCGCTGCAGGCCAAGATCGCCGGTGCGGTAACGCTGGGGCAGACGTACATGAATGTTCCCTATCTGGCCTCGAGCGTGGCCGACGACTGGCGCCTGTGGGCTGACCAGATGAACGCCGAGGCATCCGTTGCCCAGGCGGCGGGGATCAAGTACGGGTACCACAACCACGCCCACGAGTTCACGACCGACCTCGGTGGCGGGCTCACGCCGTGGGAAGTTTTCACGACCCGGCTCGACCCGAAGCTCGTTCACCTCGAGGTGGACCTCTATTGGGCCGTCACCGGCGGTGTGGGTGTCGGCGCCGCTGACCCGGTGCAGTTCGCTATCGACGTGATCAAGGATGCGCCGCAGAAGGTGCTCGAGTACCACGTGAAGGACCGCGACGCGGCCGGCGGATTCGCCGACCTCGGCACCGGCACGATCGACTTCGCGCGCATCTTTGATGCCCACCCGGTGAAGCTGTACGCGGTCGAGAACGACCAGCCCGACGTCACCCCGCTGCAGACCGCCGAAGTGGGTTACAACTACCTGCGGAACGTGCGCTTCTAGCACTCCCTTCTGGCATGACAACGGCGCCCCTGCGAGGGGGCGCCGTTGTTGTGCGCTGGGTACCGGAGCGGTTATACCGCGGCGGGCTGTTTCAGCCCGGCAAGCCGCAGGAGCAGATCCCGCACCTCGGTGGCGGCGATGCTGCCCCTGGCGGCCGCCGGGTCCGAGCAGAGCAGCACCGGGGCGTCTGCCGAACTGTCGGGCAGGCGCCCGTGGGAACCACGCACGCAGGAAGGATCAAGCGGCACCACGTCCATGGCGTAACGCAGCCCCACCTTCTTCTTCGCGAGGTTGCGGGCCGCCCGCAGCTTCACGAACCGGTCGTCAGGGTCGAAGAACAGCTCGGCTGGGTCGTAGCCGGGCTTCTTGTGAATCTCCACGCCGCGCGCGAAGTCAGGCGCCTTCGCATCGTCGAGCCAGTAGTAATAGGTGAACCAGGCGTTCTTCTCGGCCACGGCCACGAGTTCGCCGCTGCGTTCATGGTCGAGACCGTAGCCGGCCTGGCCTTCGGCGTCCAGAACCTCGGCCACCCCGGGCAGCGCTTCAAGCAGCGTGCTCACCCGCGGCACATCGGCGGGGTCCTGCACGTAGACGTGCGCGAGCTGGTGGTCGGCGACCGCGAAGGCCCGGGAGGTCCACGGGTCGAGCAGCTCGCCGCTCGCGTTGGTGTGCACCTCGAGCAGGCCCTCGCGACGCAGCATCCGGTTCACATCCACCGGCTGGTCCACGTTTGTGATGCCGTATTCGCTCAGCACCACGATGGTCACGCCGAGCCGTGCGGCATCGTCGAGCAGCGGCGCGAGCACCCGGTCGAGTTCGCGAGCGGCCTCGAAGGAGCGCGGGTCGTCGGGACCGAACCGTTGTAGGTCGTAGTCGAGGTGCGGAACGTAGACGAGGGTGAGGTCATGGTCGGGTAAGACGTGCCGAGCCGCGCCCACGATCCAGCGCGAGGAAGCCATACCCGCGGTCGGGCCCCAGTAGGTGAACAACGGAAAGTCACCGAGCTTGGCCACGAGTTCGTCGTGCAGCGCGGGCGGGCGGATGTAGGCATCCGGGCTCTTGCGTCCGTCGGCGTGATAAACGGGGCGCGGTGTGATGGTGACGTCGGTCGTCGCGCCCATGGCGTACCACCAGCACACGTTCGCCACCCGGTAACCGGGATTCGTGCGGCGGGCGGTCTCCCAGACCTTCTCGCCGCCGACGAGGCGGTTGTGCTGGCGCCAGAGGTTGACCTCGCCGATGTCGCGCAGGTACCAGCCGTTGCCCACGATGCCGTGTTCGGCGGGTGTGAGCCCGGTGAGGAAGGTGGACTGCGCCGAGCAGGTCACGGCGGGTAGCACGGTACCGAGCTCGGCGGAAAAGCCGCGGGCCGCGACGGTCTGCAGGCGCGGCATCACGGCGAGCAGCCGGGGGGTGAGGCCGGCGACATCGATCACGAGAAGCGGCGTCGGCGTAGCCTCGCTCATGCCCGGGCACCGCGCATGATGGAGTTGCCGGCGAATTCGGCCGGCGGGGCGGCATCCGTTGTATCGCTTGGTTCGTCGAGGTCGAGGCGACCGCTCTGGCCGAAGAACTCCACCGGGTTGCGCCAGAGGATGCGGTCGACGTCATCGTCGGTGAAACCGGCGGCGAGCATGGCCTCACCGGTGCGGCGCGTGGTGAGGGGGTCACTGCGACCCCAGTCGGCGGCCGAGTTGACGAGCACGCGGTCGAGGCCGACGTCTTTCAGTACGGCGACCATGCGGGTGGGGTCCATCTTGGTGTCGGGGTAGATACTGAAGCCCATCCAGCAGCCGGAATCAACGACCTCGTGCACGGTGACCTCGTTGAGGTGGTCGACGACGACCATGCCGGGCGCGATGCCGCTCTCCCGCACCACGTCGAGGGTGCGGCGGGTGCCGGCGACCTTGTCACGGTGCGGAGTGTGCACGAGCGCGGGGAGTTCGTGGGCTACGGCGAGCGTGAGCTGGGCGGCGAAGGCGTGGTCTTCCTGCGGGGTCATTGAGTCGTAGCCGAGCTCGCCGACGGCGACGACGCCGTCTTTCTCGAGGTAGCGCGGCATAATGTCGAGCACGCCGGCCAGGCGCGGGTCGCCGGCCTCCTTGGGGTTGAGCCCGATCGTGCAGAAGTGGCGGATGCCGAATTGGCTGGCCCTGAACGGTTCCCAGCCGACGAGAGCGTCGAAGTAGTCGATGAACGAGTCCACGCTCGTGCGCGGCTGACCGAGCCAGAAGGCCGGCTCCACCACCGCGCGCACCCCGGCCGCGTACATGGCCTCGTAGTCGGCGGTGGTGCGGGAACTCATGTGAATGTGCGGGTCCATGATGCGCATGTCGAGTTCTTACTCCTTATATAGAGGGATGGCCGGTTGCAGTGCGTTGAGCAGGTCGGCCGGGAGGTCCGCGCGGTGCAGGCACTCGGGAAACGCGGCGACCACGGCGGGAATATCGGCGGGAATATCGCGCCCGGCTGCGCTGCGTTCGTGGGCGAGGTCGACGAGCATGCGGGCGAGTTCGGCGTCTTGCCGCTCGGCGAGATTCGCGATGACGTGCAGGGGAACACCCATGAAGACGCACTTGACGACGGCGTGGCGGTACGCCTCGACGCCGAGGTAGCGCGCGCCATACGGTTGCAGGGCAGCCGCGACCAGGCGCACGTCATTGGTGCGAAGGGCATCTTCGACGAGGGTCAGGAGTGTTGAACCGATGCCAGTGCCGCGAGGATCGTCGGGACCGTCAAGCCGGTGCAGTCCGCGCAACACACCGCGTTTCTCCCCGGCATCGCCGTGACGATACAGGTCATCCAGAAGATCAACGCACTCCGGACCGGCGAGTGCGCCCAGCAGAACTCCGCGCGCCGCGTCGTCGACGGTGCCGTAGCGCAGGCCCAGCAAGTCTCCGTCCCGGAGCGGGGCACGCCCACAGCGCCGGGACACGGCCGGGTAGTGCTGGGTGATCGCTGCCGAATGATGCTCAACGTCGACGCGGGCGGCTTCGAGCCAGATCGATCCAGCGTCGGTCAGGCGGTCGTGCAGGGCGGTGCCGCTCACTGGTACGCTCCCCGCGGTTTCGGTCGTGGTGACAATCATGTGGCGGATACCTTCCGGCTGAGGCGCAGACCGAGCGGCAGCAGTGCGGCAACGGCCAGACCGGTTCCAACGAAGCCGGACCGCGCGATCAGCGCCGCCTGCAGTCCGATCGTGCCGATGACCGAGGCACCGACAGCGCGGCGCACGTCGCCGGCGGCACGCGTGTTCCGCGCGCGGAGTTGCGCTGGCGCGACGGCGCCGAGATAGACGGTGGCGAGGGCGGCGCCGACCACCCGGGGCAGCCATCCGTTGGCCGGCCGGATGACGGGACCGGCAGCGGCGGCGACGGAAGCACAGACGGTGCCCGCGACGGCCAGGGTGCCCACGAGGGCGCTCGTGGATCCGTGCACCTCGTCGCGACTGAGAGTGGTGGTGCCGAGGGTGTGGGTGAAGACGGTGAGTGCCGCCGAAAGCCCTGATCGCACCGATCCGGCGCCGAGCAGCACGTCGAGCAACCGGGTGGCCGCCATCGATACCGGGCCGAACGGGGTGGACTTGAACACCAGGTCATAGGCCCAGACGCTCGCGGCGAGCGGGAGCGCTACGGCGAGCGCACGCCGCCCGCCACTCAGTGCGGCGACGGCGACGCCGGCCGCGGTGAGCACGATCGCCACGGTGAGGGCCTCGGCTGGCGTCACGTCGCCGGAGGGGATCGGTCGTTCCGGGCGCTCGACCGCGTCCAGAGCCCTGTCGGCGTAGTCGTTCAGGGCCATGCCCGCCCAGTAGATCAGGGTCGAGCAGAGCGGGAGCAGAACGGTGTGCGGGCCGAGGGAGCGCCCAGAGGCAGCGGCGCCGGCCAGGGTATCGCCCGGCGCGGTGAGCGCGGCGGGAAGGCGCACGAGGCGGGCAAAAGCATCCGGGGTCATCATGCGCGACTCAGGCCGACTGACCGGCAAGGACACGGCTGTCGGCGCGGCTGTCGGCGCGGCTGAGAATCGCGGTCATCGCGGCAAAAACGGCCTCCTCCGGGTTCTCGGCCAGCTGGTACGACCGCCAGCCGACGTGTTTGTCGGGGCGCACAAGTACGACACCGTCTTCGGCCACCTCGCGCAGCCTGGCCCAGTCGAAGTACAGGTCGGTGACGGGCTGGCCGGGACCGATGATCACGGTTTCGAGCTTGACGCCGAGCCGCTCGCCCACCCGCGCCGCGGCATCCGCCCAGACTGAGCCGGTGATGCCGGTGATGAGTGTGAACTGCGAGAAGGGGGCGAGGTCGTGGGTCGAGAGCTTGTGGGTGCTGTCTCCCACCCAGGCGTGCGGCAGGCGCGAGCCCGGCACAGTCGAGGGTTGGTAGTACAGTTCGGGATCGCGCTG
Source organism: Cryobacterium sp. Hh11 (assembly GCF_004404045.1). Taxonomy (NCBI): domain Bacteria; kingdom Bacillati; phylum Actinomycetota; class Actinomycetes; order Micrococcales; family Microbacteriaceae; genus Cryobacterium; species Cryobacterium sp. Hh11. Next base: position 120,215 of record NZ_SOHF01000025.1, read on the forward strand.
CGGTTCCGGGCGCACTGATCCGTCGCCGACGATGGCGGTCGATTCGTAGAACTGTCCGACCTCAACGCCGTGGGCGTTGAACTCATAGTTCTTGACCTCCATCGCGTTCTGGATGGCCTGCCGTTTGGCTGCGCCGGCCGGGGTGTTCGCCTTGCGTTCCTCGATCATCTCGATCATCTCCGATTCGGTGCGCGCCGTGGTCACGCCGAGCGCGTCAAATAGCTGGCCGAATTCGCTGGCCGACTTGTTCGCCCGCAGCACGATTTGCCTGGCCACCGGGGCGCGCTCCTCGGTATAGGTCTCCAGAAGCTCAGGGCCCGAGGTACCCGCCAGCACGGCGGCGAGCTTCCAGGAGAGGTTGTATGAATCCTGAATCGATGTATTCGACCCCAGTCCGTTACTCGGCGGATGCTTGTGCACCGCGTCTCCCACGCAGAACACCCTCCCCCGCTGCAGCCGGGTGGCGTACTGGGCGTTGTTGCCCCACAGCGACGTTCCAGTGATCTCCACCTCGAGGTCGGGCAGGCCGAGCAAATTGCGAACGATCTGCGTGGCGGCGGCCTCATCGATCACCGGGGCTGGTTGCGAGATGTCGTAGCCCCACACCACGAGCCACTGGTTCCACGGCCGGATCATGCGCACCAGGCCTGTTCCGATACCGCCGATGTTCGACCCGGGCTGCACCACCCAGTACAGCACCGAGGGGCGATGCCCGACGAAGGGCGTGATGTCGGCGGTGAAGGTGATGTTCATCGAGCCGGCGATATCCATCTCCCCCTCCATCGGCAGGTCGATGTCGGCGGCGACCTGGGAGCGCGCTCCGTCGGCGCCGATCAAGTACTTGGCACGGATGCTGAACTCGGTTCCCGTGAGCCGGTCCAGCACACGCACACTCACCCCCTCCGCATCCTGCACGTGGGAGAGGTACTCCGTCGAGAACCTGGTCAGTGTTCCCCGCGTCGTGGCGTTCTTCACCAAAATGGGCTCGAGGTAGGTCTGCGGAATGTCGCAGGTGCTGGCCGGTGAGGCCAGTTCGTAGTCGGCACGGCGGGCCGGATGCGTGCCGAAGGTGAGAATGCGTCCGAGTTCTTCGCCGGCGATCGACGTGCAGAACACCGTGTCACCCATCAGCTCGTTCGGTGTCGACTCGGCGCGCACCGCGTCTTCGATGCCGACGTCGCGAAAGATCTCCATCGTGCGCTGGTTCGTGATGTGGGCGCGCGGCGTATTGGCCGTCCATCGGTACTTGGTGATCATCATGTTGGCGACGCCGAGGGTGGAGAGGAACAGGGCTGCGGCAGATCCGGCCGGGCCCGACCCGATGATCAGTGCCTCCGTCTCGACCAGGGCGCCGTGCGGCAGGGCGGTCTCGCTAATCCCGTCATCGAAGACGATCGGCGCCCTGCTGCCCGGCAGGGTCACTTGCTGCGGCTGCCGTGGGAGGCGAATCGCTGCTGCAACAACACCGCGACCACGATGATGACGCCCTTCGCCACGTTCTGCACCGAGGTCGAGAGATTGTTCTGGGTGAAGACGTTGGTGAGCGTGCTGAAAATCAGTACGCCGAGCACGGATCCCACGATGGTGCCGCGGCCGCCGATGAGCAGCGTGCCGCCCACCACGACGGCGGCGATCACGTCGAGCTCAAGGAGCGTGCCGTGCGTCGAGGTACCGACCGTGGTGCGGCCGAGGAACATCACCCCGGCGATGCCGGCGGTGAGGCCCGAGAGCATGTAGACGTACACCATGTGGCGCTTCACCTTGATACCGGCGAGGCGGCTCGCCTCGGCGTTGCCGCCGACGGCCACTGTACGTCGGCCGAAGGTGGTGCGGTTGAGCAGTACCCAGCCGGCCACCGCCACGACCAAAAAGATCCAGATCAGGATGGGCACGCCGAGCAGGTCGGCGCGAAAGAAGCTCAGAAATTCCTGGTTGTTCACGATCTGGGTCGACCGGTTCGAGATGAGTTCGGCGAGGCCGCGCGCGCCCACGAGCATGGCGAGCGTCGCCATGAACGCTACGACGCCTCCATACGCAATCACAACGCCGTTCACGAAGCCGGCCAGGGTGCCGACGAGAAGCGCGACCACGACGATCAGTAGCCAGGACGACTGCGCGGAGGCCAGCTGCACCGCGGTGAGGCTCGCCACCACGCTCGACAGGCCCACCACCGAACCCACCGACAGGTCGATGCCCCCGGCCGTGATCACGAAGGTCATTCCGACGCAGACCACGCCAACGATCGAGGCGAAGCGAATGATGGTGACGAAGTTGTCGAAACTGGCGAACCGGTCGCCCGCGGTGAGGACTCCCACCAGGATCAGCAACCCGAAGGCGATGACCAGCCCGAGGTTGCGGCCCACCGATCCGCCCAGCATCCGCTTCACGATGCCGGGCGGTGTGTCGTGCGCAATGGGGGTCGGCGGGGCCGCCTGGGTGATTTGCTCGCTCATGCGGCACTTCCTCTCATGACCAGATCGAGCACACCGGGCTCGTCGATTTCGTTGGAATTAGTAGTGGTGAGAACCTCGCCGTCGCTGATGACCAGCACGCGGTCGGCCAGGCCGAGCACCTCGTCGATCTCGCTGGAGACGACGATGATGGCGGTACCCGCCTCGGCGAGGCGGCGGATGAGGGCGTAGATCTCCGCGCGTGCGCCGACGTCCACCCCCCGGGTCGGTTCGTCGAGCAAAAGCACCGTGGTGCCGTGCACGAGCCACCGTGCAAGCAAAATCTTCTGCTGGTTTCCGCCGGAGAGGCTGCGGGTCGCCAGATCGGGATCGGCCGGCCGCAGCTCGAGGGCCTGAATCTGTTTTCGGGCGGCTTCGCGTTCTGCGCCCTCGCGCAGAAACCCGCCGCGGGCGAACCGCGCGAAGGATGACAAGGTGACGTTCTTGAAAATGGGTTCGTCGAGGATAAGTCCCTGGCTTTTGCGCTCCTCCGGGGATAAGCCGATGCCGGCGCTGACCGCGGCGTCGACGGAGCCGGGGCGCAGCACCTTGCCGTTCACTGTGACCGTGCCGCTCGTGCTGCGCCGGGCCCCGTAGATGGCCTCAAGAATTTCGGAGCGGCCGGAGCCCACCAGTCCGGCGAGGCCCACGATCTCGCCCGCGCGCACCTCGAGCGAGACGTTGCGAAACAACCCGCGCACGCCGAGCGCGTCGCAGCTCAGCACGATGGGCGCATCCGCTGGCAGCGGGGTGGCCGCCGGGAAGACGTTGGCGACTTCGCGGCCGGTCATCAAGCGGATGAGGTCTGGCGTGGGGGTATCGGCCACGCTCAGGCCCGACGCCGTGGTTTTGCCATCTTTGATCACCGTGATGCGGTCGCCAATGCGCCGAATCTCCGCGAGCCGATGGGAGATGTAGACCACAGCGATGCCCTGCGCGGTGAGCTCAGCGACGACGCGGAACAGGTTCTCCACTTCCTGGGAATCGAGCACGGCGCTGGGTTCATCCATGATGATCAGCTTGGTGTCGCGGCTCAGTGCCCGAGCCATGCTCACGATCTGCTTGTTCGCAGCCGAGAGTTGGCCCACTTCGGTGCGCGGCGAGATCTCCCTATGACCGAGCCGCGCGAGGATCTCCTGCGTTCGGGCGTTGGCCGAGGCGACGTGCAGCACACCGCCGGTGGCCTGCTCATGCCCCAGAAAGACGTTCTCAGCGATGGTGAGGCCGTCGACCACGTCGAGTTCCTGATACATCGTGGCGATGCCGAGTTCGAGCGCGGCCACCGGGCCACCGATGGTGACCGGTTCGCCCTGCCAGAAGATCTCGCCGGAGTCAGGCTGATAAGCGCCGGAGAGGGTCTTGATGAGGGTGGATTTTCCGGCACCGTTCTGGCCGAGCACACAGTGCACCTCGCCGGGTCGCACAACAAGGTCAACGCCCTGAAGCGCCTTCACACCGGCGAAACTCTTTCGTAGCCCGCGAACTTCGAGTAATGCTGCGGAATGGTCAACAGTGATCATGCAAAAAACCTAACACAAGGGCGACACTTACGTCGATGAACATCAATAAGTTGCACGCAAACCGTCACCATCTGCTATCGTTCAACTCGTCAGCGTCGACGCCTCCTCAATTGTTCGACAATTGAGTCGCACTCTCGCCGGCAGCACGACACCCCTGCACCTGCAGCCATCCACCGAGCCAGAGGGAATCACATGCTTGCACCCCGCACTGTCCGTCGCAGAATTCTTTTCGCCGCCGGCACCTCGCTGGCCGTCGTCGGCCTCATCACCGGCTGCACGGCCGGTACCGCCACGAACACCCAGCCCACGAACGCCAGCGTTGAGGGCAACGAAGCCCAGGGCGACAGCATCACCATCGGCTATTCGGGCCCCGCGGCCGACCACGGCTGGCTCGGCGCCATCAACAACGCCGCCATCGCCGAGGCCGCCAAGTACCCCGACATCGACCTCAAGATCGCCGAGGGCACCAACGATGCCAACCTGCAGATCAGCCAGGTCGAAGGCTTCATCAACGATGGCGTCGATGCCATCGTGCTGCTGCCCACCGACGGCGCCGCGCTTACCCAGGTGGCCATCCGCGCCATGGAGGCCGGCATCCCTGTGATCAACGTGGACCGCGAGTTCTCGAGCACCTTCGCCGCCCGCGCCACCATCCTCGGTGACAATTACGGAATGGGCGTCAGCGCCGGCACCTACATCTGCGAGGAACTCAGCGACAACCCCGACGCCGTGGTCGCCGAAATCGCCGGCATCGACTCACTCCCCCTGACCCAGGAGCGCAGCGCCGGCTTCAAGCAGGCCCTCAGCGACTGCGGACTGTCGGTCACCAACCGCGTCTCCGCCGACTTCACCGTGGCGGGCGGCGAGGCCACCACCTCACAGCTGCTCGCCGCGGCCCCGCAGATCGACGCGCTCTGGAACCACGACGATGACCAGGGAATCGGCGTGCTCGCTGCCATCGACGCCGCTGGACGCGACGAGTTCTTCATGGTCGGCGGCGCCGGATCCGCTAACGCCATGCGCCTGATCCAGGCCGGCGACAGCGTGATGAAGGCCACCGTGGTTTACCCCTCCACCCAGGCTGCCGACGGCATCCGCTTGGCGCGCCTGCTCGTGCAGGACAAGGCCATGAGCGACCTCGTGGAGGTGGAGATCCCCAACCGGATCGTGCTCAACGCCCCCGTGGTGACCAGTGAGAACGTGGAGCAATACCTGCCGACCGCCTTCGAGTCCTAAGCACCACCGGCGCGTCGCACGGGGAGCAAGCCAGCCTTTGCTCCCCGTGACCATCAACAGAAAGAGTTCTCACATGAGCGCACCGCTACGCGTCGCACTGATCGGCCACGGATTCATGGGCGCCGCGCACTCCCAAGGCTGGCGCGTCGCCCCCCGCTTCTTCGACCTGGCGGCGCAGCCCGAGATGAGCGTTCTCGTGGGGCGGGACGCCGCGCAGGCGGCGGAGGCCGCCACACGCTGGGGCTGGGCCGAGTCGTCCTCCGACTGGCGGGCGGTGATCGACCGGCCGGATATCGACGTGATCGACATCGTCACCCCTGGCACGTCGCACGCCGAGATCGCGATCGCCGCGCTCAACGCGGGCAAACATGTCCTGTGCGAGAAACCACTAGCCAACACGGTCGCCGAGGCCGAGGCGATGACGGATGCCGCCGCTCGCGCCTTCGACCGGGGCGTCTACGCCATGGTCGGGTTCACGTATCGGAGAATTCCGGCCGCAACACTCGCCCGCGATTTTGTCGCCGCCGGCAAGATCGGCGACATTCGCCAGGTGCGCGTGAACTACCTGCAGGACTGGCTCGTCGACCCGCAAACCCCGCTCACGTGGCGTCTACAGAAGGAACTTGCCGGCTCCGGGGCACTCGGCGACATCGGTGCCCACGCCATTGACCTCGCCCAGTTCATCACCGGAGACCGGCTCGCGAGCGTTTCAGGCATCATCGAGACGATCGTGAAGGAACGCCCGCTTCTTGGTGCCCGGCAGGGGCTCTCCGGCACCGGAACCACCGAGCGCGGCCCTGTGACCGTCGACGATCTGGCCCTGTTCACCGGTCGGTTCGCGGGCGGTGCCCTCGGAAGCTTTGAGGCCACACGCTTCAGCACCGGGCGCAAGAATTCCTTCCGCATCGAGGTTGCCGGCTCCGACGGCGCGATTTCTTTCGACCTGGAAGATCTCAACGTGCTGAGCTTCTTCGACGGACACGCCGCGAGTGGGCAGCAAGGCTTTACCAAAATTCTGGTAACCGAGCCGCAGCATCCGTATCTGGCCGCCTGGTGGCCGCCAGGGCACACGCTCGGCTACGAGCACGGATTCACCCATCAGGCCAGGGATTTCGTCGAGGCCATCTCGGCGGGAGTGCAGCCGACTCCCTCGTTCGCTGACGGCCTGCAGGTGCAGCGGGTGCTCGCCGCAGTCGAAGCCAGCTCCGATAATGGAAGCGCCTGGACCCCCACCTCCACCCCCGTACTCGCAGCACAGAAATAGGAGAACTCATGGCCCGCCCCATCACACTGTTCACCGGCCAGTGGGCCGATCTGCCCTTCGAAGAAGTGGCGCGCCTCGCCTCCGAGTGGGGCTACGACGGCCTCGAGATCGCTTGCTGGGGCGACCACCTCGACCCCAATCGCTGGAACGACGCCGAGTATGTCGCCGGCAAGCTCGGCGTGCTCGAGAAGTACAACCTGAAGGTGTGGGCAATCTCCAACCACCTCAAAGGCCAGGCTGTCTGTGACGATCCGATCGACCAACGGCACCGCGACATTCTTCCCGACTCGATCTGGGGCGACGGCGACCCGGAGGGCGTGCGCCAGCGTGCCGCCGAGGAGATGACGAACACCGCCCGGCTCGCCGCGAAACTCGGCGTGAAGACCGTCATCGGGTTCACCGGCTCGTCGATCTGGAAGTATGTCGCGATGTTTCCGCCCGTCTCGCAGGACCTCATCGACGCCGGCTACCAGGATTTCGCCGACCGCTGGAACCCGATTCTCGACGTGTTCGACGAGGTCGGCGTGCGATTCGCCCACGAGGTACACCCGAGCGAGATCGCCTTCGACTACTGGACGACCGTTCGCACCCTCGAGGCCATCGGGCACCGGCCCGCGTTCGGGCTGAACTGGGATCCGAGTCACTTCGTGTGGCAAGACCTCGACCCGGTGAGCTTTCTCTGGGACTTCAAGGACCGCATCTACCACGTTGACTGCAAAGACACCAAGAAGCGCATGAAGAATGGTCGCAACGGCCGCCTCGGCTCACTTCTGGCCTGGGCCGACCCCCGCCGCGGCTGGGACTTCATCTCCACCGGCCACGGCGATGTGCCATGGGAAGACAGCTTCCGCATGCTCAACACCATCGGTTACTCCGGGCCCATTTCGGTGGAGTGGGAGGACGCCGGAATGGATCGCCTGATCGGCGCGCCCGAGGCGCTCGCCTTCGTACGCTCGCTGGTCTTTGACGCTCCAACGGCAGCGTTCGACGCGGCGTTCAGCTCCCGAACGTAGGCTTTGGCCCATTCGCGCGGGCAAAAGCGCGTGGCACCCTGGCCTCGCCAGGGCGCTCGGCTCTCACAGTCGCCTCACAGGCTCCCGGAACCAGACCGTTAGGCAGGGCCGCTAACGTCGTAGGCAACAGCAGCGACAAACGAATGGTGAACTTCCGCATGAGCACTTCCGGCCAGGCCCGCCCGCCCAAGAAGGACCGACGCGAAGACGCCCGCGAAACCGCCCGCCTCATGCGCGCCGAGCAGGTCAATCGGGACAAACGCCGTCGACTCTTTCTGCGCGGAGGCATCGGTATCGGCCTGCTCGCCGTGGTCGCCATCGTCGCCGTGGTCATCGTGAACAACGTCACCGCCCCGGCAGCGGCGAGCCCGGCCAACATGGCCAGCGACGGCATCCTGCTCGGTAGCGACGGCACGACGGTTTCCGCCGCCGCGACAGCAGCTCTCGAAGCGGATGCCGACCCGATCGCCACCGACCAGAGCGCGCTTGTCGACACGGCCAACATCGTGATGTACATCGACTATCTGTGCCCGATCTGCGGCGATTTCGAGGCCACCAACGGCGAGCAGATCACCGAGTGGGTCACCGCCGGAAATGCCACGGTCGAGGTTCACCCGATCTCGATTCTTGACCGGTTGTCGTCGGGCACCGAGTACGCCACCCGCGCCGCAAACGCGGCTGCCTGCGTGGCCAACTATGCTCCCGACAACTTTCTCGATTTCAACGCGGCTATGTTCGCCGATCAGCCCGCCGAGAACACGACCGGCCTGACCGATACCGAGCTGACCAGCCTGATTGAGGGGTCCGGGGTGACCTCCAGCGAGGTCGCCCGCTGCATCGCCGATCAGACCTACTCCGACTGGGTCGACGCCTCGACGCAACGTGCGCTCGAGGGACCGATTCCCCACTCCGACATTGATGCAATCGAGGGAACCCCGACGGTGCTGGTGAATGGCGTGAAGTACTCGGGCTCCAACAGCGATGCCGCCACTTTCGAAGCCTTCGTCACTGAGCAGGCGTCCGCTGATGCCGAGTCGGGCGAATAGCATGTACGGCCCGATTCATCGACCGGGCCCGGGCCCGGAAAGCGGGCCCACGATCGATCATGGGCCCGGCTCCGCAACCTGGGCCCGACGTTCTCAGCCCAGCGCCAGCCCCGCCAACAGGGCGAGCGCAGTTCCACCGCCGGATACCGGCGTAGCATCCGCGAAAACGGATGCCGCGCCGCCCGTGTTCGGGGCGGTTCTCGATTCGGCGACCCGCTGCATCCACTTTCACTCTGAACTGGACATCGTTGCGATCAGGTTCGCCTGCTGCCGGCGTTACTACCCGTGCTACCAGTGCCACGACGAGGCTGTGCGGGGCGAACCCGTTCCGCATGCGGCCGGTCGGTGGCCACAGTCCGAGTGGTCGGAGCTCGCGATTCTGTGCGGGGCCTGCCACCGCGAGCTCAGCATCACCGAGTATCGCCAGGTCGAGCGCTGCCCGCACTGCGCGGCCGAATTCAACCCCGGCTGCCGCCTGCACGCCCACCTCTACTTCGAGGAGTCCGACGGCTGATCCGGCCGCGGGCCGATACCTTCAGCCCCCTGAACGCTGGCCACCTCTGGTGAGGTGCCAACTTTGGCCCCATGAACCACGCCACGCCACGCGAGGTACCAACTTCCGCCCCGTGAACGCTGGTCATCTCTGGTGAGGTGCCAACTTTGGCCCCATGAGCTCCGGCCAAGGGGGCAAAGTTGGCACCTCAAGAAATCCAAGGGGCCAAAGATGGCACCTCGCGGCGGCGCACGCACCCCATTCCTCGGGCTCCCATTTCAGGCCCAATCTTTTCCGGGCCCGGGCCCGGGCCCGGAAAGCGGGCCCATGATCGATCATGGGCCCCCGTTCGCAACATGGGCCCGGCCTCGCGGGCGCCCGAGCCCGAGGCAGAGACAGAGCCAGAGTCAGAGTCAGAGTCAGCCGAGCGCCAGCCCCGCCCAGAGACCGAGTGCTGCGCCGCCAACGGATGCGACGAGCATGCCGATCCCGTTGGCCAGCGCCGCGAGATACCGCCGTTGCTGGGCCAGTCGCACGGTCTCGAAACTCGCCGTACTGAACGTCGTGTAGCCGCCGAGCAGACCGACGCCGATCACGAGGCTCCACTCCGGCGCGAGCAGGTGGTTCAGGGCGAGGCCGGTGACGAGGCCAAGCAGCAGCGAGCCGCTCACGTTGATAATGGTCGTGCCGAACGGAAACGCCCCGCCGAGGCGGGAGCGCACGAGGCCGTCGAGGTAGAACCGGGCGGCCGCGCCCACGCCGCCGGCGCAGGCGATCCCCAGGAACAGGAGCGGGGTCATCCGTTCGCCCCCGGATGCCGGTGCAGAGCGGCGCCGAGCACGATGCCGAGCCCGGTGGCCACGCCGCCAAGCAGCACGGTACCGAGAGCATAGGTGAGCGCGAGGCCGATCTCACCGCCGATGAGTAGCAGTGCACTCGCGGTCGCGAGCGCGCTGTAGGTCGTGAAACCGCCGAGCAGACCGGTGCCGAGCAGGAGTCGCAGGCTGCGGCGGCCACCGGCATCATGTCCGCTGCGCACGAGGGCCTCGAGCAGGAGGCCAAGCAACAGGGCACCGAGTAGGTTGATTCCGAGCGTGGTCAGCGGTAGGCGACCGTCAGGAAGCACGAGCGAGAGCGCTTCGCGCAGGGCGGTGCCCGCCGTCCCGCCGAGAAACACCAGGCCGAGGTAGCGCCAGCGCAGATGCGCGGCGCGCGGCGTGATTTCGTCGATGGTGTCCTGCCCGGTGTGGTTCCGTCGCAATGAGTAGGAACCATCAGCGCGGGCAGTTTGAGCGGATGCTCCGGCGGGATCCATCGCCGAGGCCAGAATACACGCCTGCGCCCGGGTAGGCCTCCGGCACGTGGCGACTGCGGCACGTAATCGCTGCGGCGCGAGATACCCACGCGGCTGGACGGCTACCGCTCCGACTCCCACGGCAGCTCGTCGCGGAACGCTACCGGGGCGAGCGGAACGACGACGACCGGCCGGTGCTGCCGGTGGGCGAGGTGTACGGCCACGGAGCCGCCGAAGAATTCCTGCACGCTGGCCCGCACGCCGGATTCGCGGGTACCGACCACGATCATCGCGGCGTCGAGCGTGTCAGCGAGGTGGGCGAGGGCACGGGCAGGATCGCCCGCCACCGCCCGGGTAGACCAGACCAGGTTGCTGCCATCGAGCAGGGTCGCCAGGTGAGCGCGGAGGGCCACGCTGAATCCGTCGTCATCGGTGTCGTCAAGGTCGGGGTCGACCGGCAGGGAGATAACGCCACCATCGGCGAACTCATCCACGAAATATCGGCCGGCATCGACCGTGGCGCAGACCAGCTCGGCCTGAAACCGGGCCGCAAAGGCAGCGGCCTCCAGCACAACGGCGTCGGGCTGGCCCGGAATCACGCCGACGATCACATAGGTGCTCACGGGTGGCTCCTCTCCCCTGGCGTCAGCTTGACAGCAATTGCGCCGAGCGCATAGGGCCAGAACAAACCGAACAATTCGAAAAACGACACACGACACACGACACAAACGGATGCCCCGGCGCCGGCCATCAGCACGAACGGCGGCCTGACAGGACGGCTCAGGTCCCGGACGCGATCAGGCGGCCGACCTCAGACGGCGGCGAGCACGCCCGCGACGGAGTCGAGCGAGCCGGGTACCAGGCTGTAGTACGACCAGGTTCCTCGCTTGGCCCGGCTGAGAAAACCTGCGTCGACGAGCACCTTCAGGTGGTGCGAGATGGTTGGCTGGCTCAGCGTGAGCTGGTCGGTGAGGTCGCAGACACAGGCCTCGGCGTCGGCGTGGGCCGCCACGATCGAGATGATGCGCAGCCGGGCGGGGTCGGCGAGGGCCTTGAGCGAGCGGGCCAGGGAGTCTGCATGGTCCGGGGCGATGGCTGCGCGCGCCAGCGGGGAGGAGCAGGCATCCGCTTGAGAAATGTCGGTCAGGGGCAGGGTCCGGGTAAACGTCATCTGAACAGATCCTCCTTAGATTGACATTGGTCAATGTATTGATCTAGCGTGGACATCGACAACGATCAATGTTACCGCGAATCGCTGTCGTCAAGACTTGGAGATTCGTGAGCATTACGGCACCTGCCCCCACCCGACTCGGCGCGATGGACCGGCTGCTGCCGGTCTGGATCCTCGCCGCCATGGGCCTCGGCCTGCTGCTCGCCGTGTTCGTTCCGGCCGTCGGCGATCTGCTGCACGCGTTCACGATCGGCTCGATCAGCGTGCCGATCGCCATCGGGTTACTGATCATGATGTACCCGGTGCTCGCCAAGGTGCGTTACACGGATGCCCGTTCCGTCGCCTCCGACAAGCACCTGCTGATCTCTTCTCTGCTGCTGAACTGGCTGGTCGGTCCAGCGCTCATGTTCGCCCTGGCCTGGATCTTTCTGCCCGACCTGCCCGAATACCGCACCGGGCTGATCATCGTCGGCCTCGCCCGCTGCATCGCCATGGTGCTGATCTGGAACGACCTCGCCTGCGGCGACCGCGAAGCCGCAGCATTTCTCGTGGCCGTGAACTCGGTGTTCCAGGTCGTCGCGTTCGGTGCCCTTGGCTGGTTTTACCTGCAGGTGCTGCCGGCCTGGCTCGGCCTGCCCACCACGAGCGCCGAGTTCTCGATCTGGGCGATCACCGCGAGCGTGCTGGTGTTCCTCGGAATTCCACTGCTGGCCGGGTATTTGTCTCGCCGCATCGGTGAGGCCCGCCGCGGCCGCGACTGGTACGAGGCGAAGTTTCTGCCCCGCATCGGCCCGTTCGCACTCTGGGGGCTGCTGTTCACGATCGTCATGCTGTTCGCCTTGCAGGGCCAGCAGGTCATCGACCACCCCGGCGACGTGGCCCGCATCGCACTGCCGATGCTGGTCTACTTCGCGATGATGTTCCTCATTGGCTTTCTCACCGGGCGCATGCTTCGCCTGAGCTACGAACGCACCACGACGCTGGCCTTCACCGCCGCCGGCAACAACTTCGAGCTTGCGATCGCCGTCGCGATCGGAACCTTCGGCGCCCTCAGCGGCCAGGCCCTCGCCGGCATCGTCGGCCCGCTGATCGAAGTGCCGGCGCTCGTCGCGCTTGTTTACGTCGCGCTCTGGCTGAAACCGCGACTCTTTCCCGAACGGATGCCGGCGGCCGACTCTGCGCCGGCCGCAGCATCCACTCGTACCCTCGTCTAACTGAAGGAACTTAGAAATGAAACCCTCCGTACTGTTTGTCTGCGTACACAACGCCGGCCGCTCGCAGATGGCCGCTGGCTTTCTGACCGCACTGTCGCAGGGCCGCGTCGAGGTGCTCTCGGCCGGCTCGGAGCCGAAGGATCAGATCAACCCGGTCGCGATCGCCGCGATGGCCGAAGAGGGCATCGATATCGCCGGCAACGTGCCGAAGATCCTCACGACCGAGGCCGTCAAGCAGTCCGACGTCGTCATCACAATGGGCTGCGGCGACGCCTGCCCGATCTTTCCGGGCAAGCGTTACGAGGACTGGAAGCTGGACGATCCGGCCGGCCAGGGCATCGAGAGCGTGCGCCCCATTCGCGATGAGATCAAGACGCGCATCGAGGCGCTGCTCGCCGAGATTCTGCCGGTCGAGGCTTAGGCATGCTTCCCGGCCTGACCTACCCGGAAGAGTCGCTCAAGCGTCTCGCCGGTGAGCTCGCCGAGCAGTTTCAGGGCATCTTCGCCGCCGAGACCGTCGAACGTTACGTGCTCGAGTCCTATACCGGGCTGCTGCGCACGTCGAGCGTAAAGGCTCATTTGACGACCCGCACGGCACGCTTTGCTCGCGAACGCCTGAACGCGCTGGGCCAGGCCAAGGGTGCGATCGAGCGACCGGTGCCCGAAGTTTTGTTCGTCTGCGAGCAGAATGCCGGCCGCTCGCAGATGGCTGCGGTGTTCACCAATTCCCTGTCGGGCGGTGCCGTGCACGTGCGTTCGGCCGGATCGATGCCCCTGCCCGAGCTGAACCCGACCATGGTCGCGGTCATGGCCGAACTGGGCCTGTCGCTCGACGAGTCATTTCCGAAGCCGCTCACCGACGACGTGGTGCAGGCGGCGGACGTCGTGATCACCATGGGCTGCGGCGATGCCTGCCCGATCTACCCTGGCAAACGCTACGTCGATTGGGAGCTCGTCGATCCGGCCGGCCAGCCGATCGAGGAGGTGCGGCGCATCCGCGACCAGATCCGGGCGAACGTCACGGAGATGCTGGCCGGTCTCGGAGTGACCCCCGCCGCCTGAGTGCCGCGCTCGTTGCGGACGGGGCCCGGGCCCGGCAACGGGGCCCATGATAGATCATGGGCCCCGTTGCCTCAGGTGGGCCCGGCGAGCAGAATCCCGCCCGCACGCCCTACGCGAGCGTCAGGAACAACTTCTCAAGCTCGGGGACCGTCAGCGAGTTCTCGTTGTCAGGGTTCGCGATGCAGTCGCGCATCGCGGTCGACACGATGACGAAGCCGGCCTTGTCGAGGGCACTCGACACGGCAGCCAGTTGGGTCACGACGTCGCGGCAATTGCCGCCGCCCTCGACCGCGGCGATGACGGCGGTCAGCTGCCCCTGCGCCCGGCGCAACCGGTTCAGAATCTTCTTCTGCTCGGCGGCGCGAACGTCGTCCATCTCAGGCCCCCTGCTCGGTCGCCAGACCGGCCTGCTGCCAGGCGGTGGTGCCGCCGGCAATGTTCACGGTGTCGTGGCCGTGCGCGGCCAGATACTCCGCCACCTGCGCGCTGCGTCCGCCGAGGGCGCAGATGACGTGCACCGGAACATCCGCTGGAATCTCGCTGATTCGCCCGACGACCTCGCCCATCGGAATGTGGATCACGCCGGGAACGTGGGCGGCTTCGTACTCCCACGGTTCGCGCACGTCGATGACAACGGGTGCGGTGAGCGCGGACAGCTCGGTGACGGTGATTTCTTTCATGCGAGGGCTCTTTCCAAAATGGGTGAAGTGACAGTTCCGGCCAGCCAGGTGCGGTAGCCGCCGTCGAGGTTGCGCACGTCGAATCCGTGCTGGGTGAGAATGCGCGCGGCGGTGTGGCCGCGCTGACCGACCTGGCAGTGCACGATCAGCGGCACCGGCGGAAGGTCAGCGAGTCGGGCTCGCAACTCGTCGAGTGACACGTTGAGTGCGCCCGGAATGCTGCCGGCGGCAAATTCGCCCGCCGACCGCACGTCCACGAGCACAGCGCCGGCCGCGCGCGCCGCCTCCAGCTCGTGCCACTGCAGGTTCACGCTCGTTCCCTGCGCGAGGTTGTCGGCGACATATCCAAGCTGGTTGATCGGGTCTTTTGCCGAGGCATACTGCGGCGCGTAGGCGAGTTCCAGACGCGTCAAAGCGGATGCCGTCAGCCCGGCCGCCATCGCGACCGCGAGTACGTCGATGCGCTTGTCCACCCCCGCACCGCCCACGATCTGCGCGCCGAGAATTGCATCGGTCGCGGCATCGATGAGCAGTTTGATCGACATCCCCTCCGCGCCCGGGAAGTAGCCGGCGTGGTTGGCGGGGTGCGTGTGTGCGATGCGGTGGGCGCGCCCAGCGGCGATCAGGCGCTTCTCGTTCCAGCCGACGGTGGCCACGGTGAGGCCGAAGATGGCGACGATTCCGGCGCCGACGGCCGGCTCAACCTGCTCGGGAGTGCCGGCGATGCTGTCGGCGACGGAGCGGCCGTGGCGGTTCGCGAGGCCGGCCATGGTGACGAGCGTGCCGGAGCCGTCGACGGCATCCGTTTTCTCGACGCCGTCGCCGACCGCGAAGATGAGTGGATCGCTGGTGGCCTGGGTGCCGTCGACCCAGACGCCGCCGCTCTCGCCGATGCGCAGACCGGCCTGCTCGGCGAGGGTCACGTCGGGGCGCACGCCGCTCGCGTCGATCACGAGGTCGGCGGGTACGGCGGTGCCGTCACTGAGTGTGACGCTCTGCCCGGACGCTCCAGTCACGACGGTGCCCAGGCGCACGTCGACGCCGCGTTCGCGCAGCCGGTCGAGCACGGGCGCGGCCATTTCGGGGTCGAGGGGGGTGAAGATCTGATTGCCGCGCTGCACGAGGGTCACCTGCACCCCACGGTGCACGAGGTTTTCGATGGCTTCGAGGCCGATGAATCCGCCGCCGATGACCACAGCGGATGCCGTTTCGACGCCCGCGAGCACCGCGGTGATGTGGTCGACGTCATCGACCGTGCGCAGCGTATGGGTGGGAATGGTGCTGTCGGTCGCGCCGGAACGCGCCGAGGCGCCGGCGGCGAGCACGAGGCGGTCATAGCTCTCGATGCTTTCTTCGCCGGTGAGCAGATTGCGCACCGAAACGGTCTGTTCGACGCGGTCGATCTGCACGACCTCGGTGTCGATGCGCACGTCGAGCGCGAAACGACTTCCGAGAGATTCGGGGGTTTGCAGCAGCAGGTCACTGCGCTTACGGATGATTCCCCCGACGAAATACGGCAGGCCGCAGTTCGCGAACGAGACGTAGTGTCCGCGCTCGAACACTATGATCTCGGCGCTCTCGTCGAGCCGGCGCAACCTGGTAGCCGCCGACATTCCGCCGGCGACGCCGCCCACAATGATGATTTTCACGTTTGCCTCCATTCAAATTAAACCCTAGAGGGTATCCAGGGCACAAGCCTGCGGGCGCGGCGGCGGCATCCGCTCGCCCGGGCCCACCTTGCGGAAGCGGGCCCATGATCGATCATGGGCCCAGCGACCGGGCCCGGGCCCGGAAACAAGAAACCCGAAAGCCCGAACCCGGAAACACGAGAGGTCCGGAAGGAAATACTCAGGCGACCGGGAGCGCGCGGAAGCCGCGCAACCGCAGACTGTTGGTCACCACGAACACCGAGGACAGGGCCATCGCAGCGCCGGCGATCAGCGGATTCAGCAGCCCGGCCATCGCGAGCGGAATCGCCGCGACGTTGTAGGCGAAGGCCCAGAACAGGTTCGCCTTGATCGTCGTGAGGGTGCGCCGAGACAAGCGGATGGCATCCGCTGCAGCGAGCAGATCACTGCGCATGAGCGTGAGGTCACTCGCCTCGATCGCGACATCGGTGCCCGAGCCCATCGCAATGCCGAGGTCAGCGGTTGCCAAGGCGACGGCGTCATTCACGCCGTCACCGACCATCGCCACCACGTGCCCCTCCGCCTGCAACCGCGCAATCACCCGAGCCTTGTCGGCGGGCAGCACCCCGGCGGTCACGTCGGTAATGCCGACCGCGGCGGCGACATTCTGCGCCGCCGCGAGATTGTCGCCGGTGACCAGCATCGGCGTCAGCCCGAGCGCCCGAAAGCGCTCGACCGCCCCAGCGCTCGTCGGCTTCACAGTGTCGGCGACGGTCAGCACGCCGCGCACCTGGCCCTCCCAGGCCACCATGACGGCGGTCTTGCCGAGCCCCTCGGCGGTGCCCAGCACGGCCTGCAGCTCAATCGGCACCCTAAGCCCCCACCGCTCAACCAGCCACGCGGGCCGGCCGACCAGCACCAGACGGCCGTCTACCTCGGCCTGCACCCCGAGCCCCTGCTCCGACAGAAACGCCGACGACGGCAACAATGGGCCGAGCTTCGAAACAGCGCCCGCCGTGATGGCCCGGGCGATCGGATGCTCCGACCCGCTTTCCGCCGCCCCCGCCAGAGCCAGCAACTCATCGACAGAGCCGCACTCGTGTGGCACAACGCTCGACAGCGTCATACGCCCGGTCGTGATCGTGCCGGTCTTATCGAGAACAATGGTGTCGACCCGGCGGGTGGATTCCAGAACCTGCGGCCCCTTGATCAGAATGCCCAGTTGCGCGCCGCGTCCGGTTCCCACGAGCAGCGCGGTCGGCGTGGCGAGCCCGAGGGCACACGGGCAGGCGATAATGAGCGTCGCGACGGCCGCGGTGAACGCCATCGTCGCGCCGGCGCCGACCAGCAGCCAGCCAGCCAGGGTCGCCAGAGCGAGCCCGATCACGATCGGCACGAACACGGCGGAGACCCGGTCCGCCAGACGCTGCACCTCGGCCTTGCCGGTCTGCGCCTGCTCCACCAGTCGGCCGATATGGGCCAGCTCGGTGTCAGCGCCGACCCGGACGGCCCGCACCACGAGGCGCCCGCCGGAATTCAGGGTTGCCCCCACAACGTTGTCGCCCGGTCCGACTTCGATCGGCACCGATTCGCCGGTGAGCAGGCTCGCGTCAATCGCACTCGAACCGTCCACGATCAGGCCGTCGGTCGCGATCTTCTCCCCCGGCCGCACCACAAACTCGTCGCCGACCACGAGCAGCGCGGTGCTGATCCGGCTCTCCACGCCATCCTTTAGCAGCGTGGTTTCCTTCGCGCCGAGTTCGAGCAGCGCCTGCAGCGCCGCCCCGGAGTTGCGTTTGGCCCGCGCCTCCGCGTAGCGCCCGGCCAGAATGAACACCGTGACAGCGGATGCCACCTCAAGATAGATCTCATCGGCACCACCTCCCGGGGTGGCCGAGAAAGTGAAGCTCATGGTCATGCCGGCCATCCCGGCCATGCCGAAGAACAGGGCATAGAGCGACCAGCCGAGAGCGGCGAGCACACCGACGCTGACCAGCGTATCCATGGTCGCGGCGCCATGGCGGGCGTTCACCCAGGCGGCGCGGTGGAACGGCCAGGCTCCCCAGATGGCGACCGGGGCGGCGAGGGTCAGGGCCAGCCACTGCCAATTGGTGAACTGCAACACCGGAATCATCGACAGGGCGGCGACCGGCACGGTCAGCGCGGCCGAGACGAGCAGGCGCTGGCGCAGGGTGGCCAGCTCGGGGTCGCCGGTGTCCGCTACGGGCGCGGCTGCGGGCCGCACGGCCGTGTAGCCGGTGGCTTCAATCGTCTTGATGGCGTCGTCGACGCTCGTGCCGGCCGGCACGAAAACGCTCGCCTTTTCGGTGGCGTAATTGACCGTGGCGGCGACCCCGGGCATCCGGTTGAGCTTCTTCTCGATGCGGGCAGCGCACGAGGTGCAGGTCATCCCACCGACGAGGAGGTCTACCTGTTGACCATCCGACATCAGGCCGCGGACACCAGCTGGTAGCCCGCCTCCTCAACGGCTGCGGCGACCAAAGCACGGTCGAGCGGGGCGGCGCTCGTGACGGTCACCTGCGAGGTGCCACCCTTAACCAGTTCCACGGTGACGTTCTCAGCCCCTTCGAGAGCTGCAATCTCTTCGGTCACGCTCGCGACGCAGTGGCCGCAGGTCATTCCGTCAACGCCGTAGGCGGTGGTCGTGCTGTTCATGGTCAGAACCTTTCTGTTTCCCCGCGAAGGGGTCTCATGCGAGCATACCCCTTGGGGGTACTCAGAGCACTACTATACCCCGAGGGGGTACACTGGGACACTAACGACGACGCAGAGGATAACCGTATGAACGAGTCAGAGTCGACCCACGACGGGCCGCACGGCTACATCTCCAACAAGGATGCCTACCTCAAGCGTCTGCGCCGCATCGAAGGTCAGGCCCGCGGGCTGCAGGGAATGGTCACCGACGACAAGTACTGCATCGATATCCTCACCCAGATCTCCGCCATGACGAGCGCCCTCGAATCGGTCGCACTCGGCTTGCTCGACGATCACCTGAATCACTGCGTGCTGCACGCCGCTGTCGCTGGCGGCGCCGAAGCCGAGGCCAAGCTCCGCGAGGCTTCCGCCGCCATCGCACGTCTGGTGCGTTCCTAAAGGACCGGACCTTTGGCCCTAGTCCCCGGGTGCAGCCCGGCGCGACACTTAACAGTCAGCAATACGCACCGGCCAGCATCCGTGCCGATTGAAGAGGGACCCCCATGAACAGCAACGCCGCCACGGCCGCTCCCTTGCGGGTTTTCATTCTCGACGATCACGAGCTGGTTCGGCGCGGACTGCGCGAGTTGCTCGAGGGCGAGGGGTTCGAGGTTGTGGCCGACTGCGGTCTGGCCACTGAGGCTACGCCGCTCATTCTCGAGCTGCGTCCCGACGTGGCCATTCTCGATGCTCGCCTGCCCGACGGCACCGGCATCGAGGTCTGCCGGGACGTGCGTTCGGTCGACGAAGCCCAGCAATGCCTCATTCTCACCAGTTACGACGACGAGCAGGCGCTGCGCGGTGCGGTTCTGGCTGGTGCGGCCGGCTATCTGCTCAAGGAGATTCGCAGCACCGACCTGCTCGGCAAGATTCGGCGCGCGGCGGCGGGCGAATCCCTCTTCGACCCGGCGATCAAGGCCGGCATCATCGCCGGCCTGGCCGACCCGCAGGACGCCAGGCTCGCCACTCTCACCGCGCAGGAGCGCAAGGTGCTCGACCTCATCGGCGCGGGGCTGACCAATCGCGAAATCGGCCAGACCATGTTTTTGGCGGAGAAGACCGTCAAGAACTACGTGTCGTCGATGCTCGCGAAGCTGGACTTTCAGCGCCGAACCCAGGCTGCCGTGTTCGTTGCGAAACGTGGAGACGAACACCGACTGTAATTTCCGGCACCGGCACAGACCAGCGCAGCCGGGTTCCCTCGCCGAGGGTGCTGCGCACCGAGAATTTACCGTCGAGCAGCGCCGCGCGTTCCTTGAGGTTGTCCAGGCCGCTGCGCCGCGCCGGCTTACTGAAACCGATGCCGTTGTCGGCGATGACGAGCTTGATCCGCTCGTCCTGGGCGTCCACCGAAATGTCAATGCTGGTCGCCTGCGCGTGGCGAGCAGCATTGCTCAGCCCCTCCGAGATCACAGCGAGCAGGCTGCCGCTGAGGTCATCGGCGAGCGGTCCGTCAATCGGCCCGGATAGGCGGATGCGCGGGGCGAACGGCAGACCCTGCGCGCCCTCCTTGATCACGGCGAGAATGCGACTGCTCAGCGTGCCGGTGTCCTGGGCCATTCCGCGCAGGGAATAGATCGTGTCACGCAGTTCACGAATGGTCTCATCGAGCTCGGTCGTCACCGCGTTGATGCGGTCCAGCGCAACCGGATCGTTCGTGAACCGGCGCAGGCTCTGCATGCTCAGCCCGGCGGCGAACAGCCGCTGAATGACAAGGTCGTGCAGGTCGCGCGCGATCCGGTCGCGGTCGCCGAGCACCGCCTGCTCCTCGCGCATCCGGTGCACCGTGGCGAGCTCGAGCGCGAGCGATACCTGGGTGCCGAACACCGCGCTCATCTCCACATCGGTACGGCTATAGGCAGCGGATGCCGGTGCTCGCGACAGCAGAATCACGCCCTGCCCGTCGCCGGCCGGCCCCAGTGCGGCCACCAGTGTGGGACCCAGGAGCGACCACTGCGCCGCGGAGGCCGGGGACGCTGCATCCTGTCTCAGAATAGGCGGATTGCCGAGGGCTGAGGACGCACCGGTGTCGTGCAGTTGGTCGAGCGTGCCGGGGCGCAGCAGTACCGTGCCGCCGACCAGGCGGGCGGCGACTTCGGCCGAGGCGTCCACGCCGGCAGCGGCCGCACAGTACAGGCTGTCGTCGGTGGGAAACCCGATCACGGCCAGTTCGGCACCGGAAGCGACGAGGACGCGCTGCACGACCAGATCGAGGCCGTTGTTCTCGTCACCGTCGTCCGGGCGCAGCAGGTCGCGGCCCATCGCCGCGACCGCCTCCAACCAGCGGCTGCGGCGGCGGGCCTCGTCGTAGAGACGGGCGTTCTCGATCGTCACGCCGGCGGCCGCGGCGAGCGCGACGGCCAGTTCCTGATCTTCGTCGGTGAAGTCGCCGCCGCCTTCTTTTTCGGTGAGGTAGAGATTGCCGAACACCGTGTCGCGCACCCGAACCGGAACGCCGAGGAACGACTTCATCGGCGGGTGATGGGCCGGAAACCCGAAGGAGTCGGCGTGCTCGTGCAGATCGTGCAGCCGGATCGGGCGCGGTTCGCGAATGAGCAGGCCGAGGACGCCGTGGCCGGTCGGCAGCGCCCCGATCCGGTGAACGGTTTCCTCATCGAAACCGACGGTGACGAAGTGGCTCAGGACGGGACCGCTGCCGATCACCCCGAGTGCACCGTACCGGGCCTGCACCAGCTGGCAGGCCGCGGTCACCACACGCTCAAGCACCGCTTCGAGGCTGAGATCCTCAGCAACCGACACGACGGCGTCGAGCAGGCCACGCATGCGGTCCTGGGTGAGCGCCAATTCGGCGATACTCTGATCCGACACCGTGTTCCCCCCACCCAGTCAGCGATCTGTGCTCTCACCTTGGCACGGTTTGGTGGGAGGTGACCTTACTTGTGGGTTGTTCTCGTCACAATCGTCGGGCAGCTGATGTGCAGTAGCACCTCGTGGCTGACCGATCCCATCAGCAGACGGGTCAGCGACCCGCGGCCACGGCTGCCGACCACAAGAAGTTGGGCGCGCCTGGCGGCAGCGACAAGCGCCCGGGCCGGCGACTCATCAGTCTCCAGAACCTGGTGCACGGTGAGGTCGGGGTAACGAGCGCTGAGGCCGGCGACGGCCTCGGCAAGCACAATGCGTTCCTCTTCCATGCGCTCGGTCACGGCGTCTGCCGGGATGCTGCGCAGCACACGACGGTTCGGCAAGTGCACCGCGTACAGGGCGTAGAGCTCCTGGCCAGTGCGGTCGGCCTCGGCGGCGGCGAACGCGACGGCCGCCACGGAATCGGCTGAGCCATCCACGCCGACGTACACGCCCGAGCGCTCAATTTCGGGCAGGGAGGGGATGACGGCGACGGGGCAGGTGGCGAGCGCGGCAATCTGCAGGCTCACGCTGCCGAACAGTTCGCCCTCGACCCGGCCCTTTCGATCAGTGCCGACCACGATGAGCTCGGCTTCCTTGGACAACTCGCTGAGTACGCGCGGTGCGCTGCCGGTGCGCAACTCGGTGTGGGTGGTGACGGTGGGGGCGAGGGCGGCGGCGCGGGTGCCGGCGTCGGTGAGCAGCTTTTTCTCGGCGTCGAGAATGGAATCGTAGTAGCCGTAGCCATCGGCCAGCCAGGTTTCGTAGACGGTGTGCATGAGGGTCACCGGGCTCTTCACGTTCTCGGCTCGCTGCATGGCCCACGCGAGGGCGGTCTCGCCGGCGGCAGAATCATCAATGCCAACCACAATCATCCGGTTCATTGCTCTACCTCTTCTGATAGCTCAGGTCACAGCGGTGCAGTGCACCACCTACGCCTCATCCTCCCAGTGCGCGCAGAATAATAGAAGGGCCGGAAGTCCCGATTAGGTGGGTTTTTCCCAACGGGACTTTCGGCACTGTTGGGCGCAGGAGCTCCAGAACTAGCGTGGCTCTGACGGGTCGTTTGCCCGCCCACGAACCAAGGAGATACCCCGTGAAGGCACTTGTCTATGGCGGCCCCGGCCTGAAGAGCTGGACCGACGTTCCGGATCCGACGCTGCACAGCCCGACCGATGCGATCGTGCGCGTGGACACCACCACAATCTGCGGCACCGACCTGCACATTCTCAAGGGAGACGTTCCCGCCGTCACGGTCGGCCGCATCCTCGGCCATGAGGGCGTCGGCACAATCACCGAGGTCGGTTCAGCCGTCAGCAACCTGAAGGTCGGCGACCGGGTCATCATCTCCTGCATCAAGAGCTGCGGCCACTGCAGCAACTGCAGCAACGGGCTCTACTCGCACTGTCTCGGCGACGAGGGTGCCTCCGGTATCGGCTGGGTCTTCGGCCACCTCATCGACGGCACCCAGGCCGAGTTCGTGCGCGTTCCCTACGCCGACAATTCCCTGCACAAGCTGCCGGACGGCGTCAGCGACGACCAGGGCGTTATGCTCAGCGACATTCTGCCGACCGGTTTCGAGATCGGCGTGCAGTACGGCCGGGTCAAGCCGGGCGATGTCGTCGCCGTGATCGGTGCCGGCCCGGTCGGCCTCGCCGCCATCGCGACCGCGGGCCTGTACGGCGCCGCGACCATCATCGCGATCGACCTCGACGAGAACCGCCTCGAGCGGGCCCGCTCCTTTGGCGCGACGGACACGGTCGTTTCCGGTGCCGCCGACTGGAAGGAGCAGGTTCTGGCTCTCACCGACGGCGCCGGCGTCGACGTGGCCATCGAGGCCGTCGGCATTCCGCAGACCTTCACCATGGCCACCGAAATCGTGCGCCCGGGTGGCAACGTCGCCAACGTCGGCGTGCACGGCAAGCCGGTCGACCTGCACCTGGAGAACCTCTGGATTCAGAACATCAACATCAGCATGGGGCTGGTCAACGCCAACACCACGAAGATGCTGCTCAAGCTCGTCGCGAGCAAGAAGCTGCCGGCGGAGAAACTGGCCACGCACCACTTCAACTTCGACCAGTTCCTCGAGGCCTACGACACCTTTGGTCGCGCCGCCGAAACCAAGGCCCTCAAGGTCGTCATCACCCGCTAACAACGTTTCCCCGGGAGATTTCATGCGCGCCCTGATCGTCTACGAATCGATGTACGGCGACACCCGTCTCGTCGCGGAGGCGATCGGGAGCGGCCTGGCCCCGGCAGCGGCGTGCGGGAATCGCTCGACTCCCTGCCCGAGCTGGCTGCGCCCCAATCACGGCGTGTCCCGAAATCTACCGGCGTTGCGTACCGTGCTGAGCGGATGTCGTCGCTAATCTCGTGACTTTCGGCCCTACTTGGGGATGATCGCCGTGGCTAACCTGAAAAGTAGAAGTCGGCGACGGTCACCCGAGCATCCACTCGCGGCCCAGCACCGCAGAAAGGGTTGGGCTCATGACTGACACGCTCACTACCGCCAAGATGGTGGTTGCCTGGGACGGAACGGAGCCGGCCCGAGCGGCCCTGAACTGGTCGCTGGCCCGTGCAACCGGCGGGGACCTCACGCTGGTGCAGGTGCTCGATCGCACGGTGTCGTCGGCGGACTATTTCGTGTTGGAGTCCACGACAGCACGCGCCCGCGAGGTACTCCGCGATGATGCGGAGCGGGTCAGCGCGAAGTATCCGGCGCTGACGGTGCACTCCGAATTGCTCTCCGGAGACCCGATCTCCGAACTGCGCGCGCTGAGCGGAACGGACACCCTTGTCGTCGTCGGAACCCACCGTCACCGCGGGTCGACCCTGCGCTACGAATGGTCGTTGGGGGCACGCCTGGCCGGTTCGGCCAACGGACCCGTCGCGATCATTCCGGAGGGCGACAGCGCTGTGCCGTTCAACACCGGGCACACCGGCATTGTGGTCGGCGTCGACGGATCGGCGGCCTCCAATGCCGCCATCGAATTCGCGGCGGCCGAAGCCGAGCGTTCCGGCGAAGACCTCATCGCGATCCATGCCTGGCAGGAACCGCTGGTCTGGCGCGACACGACCGAACCTGACGCCCGGTTTCTGGAGACCCTGGAGACCACGCACCGGCGCATCCTGGACGAGTCGCTGCGTATCGTCGCCGCCCGCTACCCGATGGTGCGCATCCGTCCGTCGCTGGTGCGCGGCCCGGCCCAGTCGGTGCTGCTCGACGCAGCCCGCGGGGCTGCGCTGCTGGTCGTCGGCGACCACGGCTTCACAGGCCTGTCGAAATTGCTGCTCGGCTCCGTGAGCCACTCGATCGTGCTGAACATCCAGTCCCCCATGGTGGTCATCCCTGCCCCGACGGCCTGACCCGCATTGGGCAGCGCCTCGCGGCACTCGTTCGCGACGCTGGCCCCCCTGGGAACGAGTGCCCGCTTCCGTCCTGAGTGCCGCGAGCTGGCCGCCCGCGGTTAGGGTTTTGGTATGAGCACATTTGCGCTGCCCCCTCGCCGACTGCGCATTTTGGCGACCGGCGTAGCTCTGCTGGGCCTGCTGGCGACCCTGGTCACCTCTCCGACGCCACCCGTTACCGCAGCCCCGCTGCCGACCGCGGTGACGGAACCCGCTCCGTTCGACCCCGGCCGCATCATCAGCGACTACAACTTCTTCAACCCGGATGCCCTCACCGAGAGCGAGATCCAGGATTTTCTCGAAGACCGCTCCTGCGCCCCGAGCGACGGCGTGCCGTGCCTCTGGGAGTACCGCGAGACGACGACCAGCCAACCGGCCAAGGGCGCCGGGCACTGCCTGCCCTATACCGGCGGCGCGAACGAGACCGCCGCCCGCATTATCGCGAAGATCGCGGCGGCCTGCACGATCAGCCCCGAGGTACTGCTGGTGCTGCTGCAAAAGGAACAGTCCCTGCTGACCCGACCGAGCGAATCGGGCTACCTGCGCGCCACCGGCTACGGCTGCCCGGACACCGCCGACTGCGACGCCCAGTACTTCGGATTCTTCAACCAGGTCTACAACGCGGCCTGGCAGTTTCGGCAGTACACCCAGGAACCCGACCGGGCCTTCAAGATCGGCACGGTCGACGTGGGTTTCAACCCCAACGCCGAGTGCGGTTCAACCCCAGTCGCCATCGAAAACCAGGCCACGGCTAACCTGTACAACTACACGCCTTACCAGCCCAACCCGGTGGCCGTGCAAAACGCTGGTGACGAGGGCGATGCCTGCTCGACCTACGGCAACCTCAATTTCTGGCTGTTCTACAACGCCTGGTTCGGAGATTCCGCGTTCGTACCGTTCTCCGTCGTGTTCGACGAATGCTTGAACTTCGTCGGCGGCCAGAACTGCCGCGTGCCGTCGCTGATCCCTGTCGGCCCGGCCGCCTGACCCGGGCGCCTTACCCGGGCGTCCGAGCGTTCCGTTCAGCAAGCGCTCAAATCGAGCGGCCCGACGAGCGGCTGAGGCGTTACGCCCGATCGCTCGCCGTGTACACCCACGGGACCTGGCCGATCTCCAGCCGATGCCGGCCCCCTTCCTGCTCGATGTGGGCCTGGTCGTCGTAGGCCACATCGCCCGCCCAGAACAGCACTTGCCCACGCTCGCTCGCTCCGAGTCGGGTCTCGTAGTGCGCCAACCCACGCCCGGTGAAATGCGCCACGATCGCGGCCACCGACTCGAACCCCTGCAGCCCGTGCAGCGTCACCCAGGTCGGTGCCACGAGCGTCATCACAGCGGATGCGTGCCGCTCCAGCGCGATCGCGGGCCGAAGCCAGGCGTAGTCGATGACCTCATCTTCGGCGAGCACAATGATACCGGCCGGTGCCGCCGTGAGGTAAAACCAGGTGCGCATGCGCTTCGGCGCGATCGAGGGCGGAATCCACAGCGCGGTCGAGACGAGCGCATCCGGCGACACCGTAAGCCCGGTCTCCTCCCGCACCTCGCGCACGGCGGCCCGGCGGGCGGCGAGCTGTTCGACGGCCTCGGCTGCCTCGGCTGCCTCGGCTGCCTCGGCTGCCGCCGGGGCGATAGGGTCGTCCGAATCAGCAGAATCACCAGCATCCGCGCCGGCGATCATAGCCTCGGTATCCTCGGCGACGGTCGCTGCGCTGCCACCCGACGCCGCGACATCCGCTAGTAATCGGTCCTCCGGATCAACGCCACCACCGGGAAACACCCAGGCACCGGCAAACGACCCGCGATGGCGCGGACGTTCGAGCAGCAATACCTCGGGCCCCTCGGCACCGTCACGCAGCAACACCACCGTCGCGGCCACCCCGAGAGGCGCAGCCGGGCTCGCACCATCCCCGATCAAAACCGGGCCGGTCTGTGCATCTCGCGTCATCGCGTGGTCCTCATCGATCAGGTTCCCCCCACCCTAACGCCGACCCCCGACACCGACACCGACACCGACACTAAGCTGCGAGCTATGCCCGACCACGACGCACAACCGCAGCGCACGAGCCCATTCACCCGCAGCCTGCTCGCTCCGAACGCGGGGCCGATGACCCTCGACGGCACCAATTCGTACCTCATTGCCGCGCCCGGCACGACCGACATCGTCGTGGTAGACCCCGGTCCCCTCGACGATGGTCACCTCGCTGCCCTCGCCGCGGCTGGGCGGGTCACACTCGTCCTCGTGACCCATCGGCACGCCGACCACACGGCCGCGAGCGCACGGTTCTCCGAACTGACCGGAGCCCCGGTGCGAGCATTCGATCGGGCCTATTGCGTGGGTGGCGAACCCCTCTTCGACGGTGAACTGATCGAGGCTGGCGGCACCAGCATCCACATCGTGCACACCCCCGGGCACACCGACGATTCCGTCTGCCTGCACCTGCCGGACGACGGCCCGACCGGCTCGGTGCTCACCGGCGACACCATTCTCGGCCGCGGAACCTCCATCATCGACGGCACCCTCGCCGACTACCTCGCCTCACTCGAATGTCTGCGCGCGCTCGGCCCGGCCTTTGTGCTGCCGGCCCATGGCCCGGTGCTGCCCGACCTCGCCGCCAGCTGCGACACCTACCTCGCCCACCGGCGCGAGCGTCTCGACCAGGTGCGTGCCGCCCTGCGAGAGCTCGGCGACGATGCGAGCACGGCTCAGGTTACCGACGTGGTCTACGCCCAAACGGATGCCGCGGTGCGGTTCGCCGCCGAGGCATCCGTTCGCGCGCAGCTGGCCTACCTGCGCGGCAGCAGCTGACCCGCAAAGCTACTTGCCGGGCTTCTTTTTCTCCAGGTGGCTGGCCCTCAGGGCGCGGGCTCTTGCCGCGGCGGTATCCGCTTCAGCGCTGAACCGTGCGTTCCGCATGCCTGAGCTTGCCGCTCGGGCAACCTTGTTGCTCTGTTTGGGATTTTGGGCCATGGTGCTGTTTCCAATCACGTGTAACCGGGAGGCGACGCCTTGCTGCCCACCATATCCGCCCGAAGCATGCCGCGGCTGTGTGGCGCACGCGTCGGGATCGACGAGTCGAGTTTCGGCCCGGCAGCAGAAGAGGCCTGCACGCGCAAAACTGAGGCCATGGCCGAAAACAAGACGCAACCGACCGTATCCTCCGTCGAAGATTTCCTCGACGCGGCAACGCCACTTATGCCGACTCGGTCGAGGTCTCCATTGAAACCGGCGAACTCGCCGGCCCGCCCACCATCACTGGGCAGGTGCCCGAGGTCGCCGCCATCTTCGACACCGCGTCGATCGCGCTCGAGGTCACCGGCCGCCGGGTGATCGTGTTGCCGGGCGACCTGCCGGTCTACCGCACCCTGCGGGTCGGAGTGTCCGGCCCAGACGTGCTGCAGCTCAAGCAGGGTTTGAGCGTGGCCGGAATCGAGCCAGGACCGCTCGACTCCGACGTGTTCAACGCCAGAACGGCCAGTGCGGTCACCGGGCTCGCCGCCGAAGGATTCGTCGAGATCACCGCCGTCGACGGCTCGCCGGCGGTCGGGGATCTCGTCGTGGTGGGCCGGTGATCTCGTCGTGGTGGGCCGGTGATCGCGGCCCCGGTCGTCGAACTGGTCAACGTCACGAGGTCGTTTCCCGGCCCGCCCGAGGTGCAGGCTCTCAAATCGGTCAACCTGCGGGTTGAACGCGGCGACTACCTGTCGATCGTCGGTCCGAGCAGATCCGGCAAGTCCACCATGCTCAACCTGCTCGGACTGCTCGACCAGCCGAGCGTCGGCGAATACCACCTCGACGGCACCTCTACCAGCCTGCTCGACGAGTAGCGCGCACCGAATCGCAGCCCCCCGGCTCAGCTTCCACCCCCACCGGACTCGCCAACGCAACCGGTACCCCGACCGCCGCAGCATCCGCTCACCCAGCCAGTACCGACGAACAGGTCGCCGCACTCTCCGGCCCACCCAGCATCGTGCCGGTCATTCGCCGGACCGACCGGTTCTCGGTGCAGGACCTGCTGGTCGAGGCGAGTTACGGCGTCGGCGCCCGGCCCAGCCGGCTCGTCATGACGACCCTCGGCACCGTGCTCGGCATCGCCTCCCTGGTGGTCACCATCGGATTCGCGCAGACGGCCGCCGGGCAGATCTCCAACCAGTTCGACGCGGTCTCGGCGACCCAGATCATGATCGAGCCGGCCTCGACCCGCAATTCGAGCGGCGCTGAGCAGGCCACCGGCCGGCTGCCGTGGGATGCCCCGGAGCGGGTCGATCGGCTGGCCGGGGTGGAACGCGCGGGTCTCGTGGCGGATGTCGATGTTGCCGGCCAGGCCGTGACATCCGTTCCGGTCAATGATCCTTCGGCCGCGCAAACACTGAGCCCCGCCGTCATCGCTGCCTCATCTGAACTGCTCGCCGCGGTGCGCGGGCAGGTCGTCACCGGACGCTTCTTCGACGCCGGCCACGACGAGCGCGGCGACCGGGTGGCCGTGCTCGGGGAGCGGGCCGCCGAAACGCTCGGCATCAACCGGGTCGACAGCCAGCCGTCGATCTTCATTGGTGAGGTGTCGTACACCGTCATCGGCATCATCGACGGCGTCGAACGTCGTGCCCGCCTGCTCGACACCGTCATCGTCATCGTGCCGCTGAACACTGCCCGCGTGCAGTTCGGCCTGACCGCCCCAGCCGAACTGCACGTGCAAATTGAGGTCGGTGCCGGCACTCTGGTGTCGCGGCAGGCGCCGATCGCACTCGACCCGAGCGCTCCGGAGAATTTCACGGTGCAGGCGCCCGCCGCGGCGTCATCGCTGCAGGACAATATTCAGGCCGACATCAACATAGTCTTTCTCACCCTCGGCATTCTTGCGCTGCTCGCCGGCGGCCTCGGCATCGCTAACGTCACCCTGCTCTCGGTAATGGAGCGGGTCGGCGAGATCGGCCTGCGCCGGGCGCTCGGCGAGACCCGGCGCGACATTGCCCGGCAGTTCATCGTAGAGTCGGCCGTGATCGGCCTGCTCGGCGGGTTGATCGGCTCGGCCCTCGGGGTCTTCGCGGTCGTCGTCGTCTCATTGCTGCAGGGCTGGACCCCGATTCTCGACCCGGTCGTCGCGATCGGGGCCGCCCGGCTCGGAACGGTCGTCGGCCTCGCAGCCGGCGCCTATCCCGCGATGCGCGCCTCCAACATCGAGCCGATCACCGCCCTTCGCGGCGGCACGTGATCCGCGGCTACGACTCACACGCCGCGCAGTCTGAGGGCCATAGGTGGCAC
Source organism: Cryobacterium sp. Hh11 (assembly GCF_004404045.1). Classification (NCBI taxonomy): domain Bacteria; kingdom Bacillati; phylum Actinomycetota; class Actinomycetes; order Micrococcales; family Microbacteriaceae; genus Cryobacterium; species Cryobacterium sp. Hh11. Next base: position 150,531 of record NZ_SOHF01000025.1, read on the forward strand.
CTCACAAATGATTCGAGTATGACACGAGATACCTAGTGCGGTCGTATCATACCTGTTATCATTTGGCTATGACAGTACGTGAGGAAGCTGAGTCAGCATTGACCGAGATTGGGGACGGCTGGAACGCTGATTCGCTCGAGGGCACAAGGCTTGACTTCAAGCAGACCCCACCGAGCGGTGACCGACGGGCTCCCGAAAAATTCCTCAAGGACCTCGCCGAATCCGTCGTCTGTTTCGCCAATGCGCAAAATGGCGGCATTCTCATCATCGGCGTGAAGGATAAAGCAGCGACGCGATCTGAAGCAATCGTCGGAGTCGACACCACAAAATGGCTCATCAATGACATCGTCAACAACATGCACGCCCGCACAAGCCCGTCGATCACGGTTCACCCCCACACACTAATTGTGGACGGCAAGAGCATCCTGGTGCTGGGCGTCCCGGACGGAAGCGACGTCTACAGCACAACGGAGGGCGTCTACAAGATCCGCCTCAACGACCGCTGCGTCGCCCTCGAAGGCGAGCAGCTCCGTGGCCTCAGAGCCATTCGACAAGGGCGCGACTGGTCCGCCGAACCAGCAAGCATAGAGTGGAGTCAACTGTCCCGGGCAGCCATCGAGAGAGGCGCCCAGCTCCTCTCACTGAATGGCAATGACGAGTTAGCGTCAATCGCCCTCTCAGACTTCCCCGCCTTCGCCAAGGCGACCGAACTCGCGACTGCGAACGGGGGACCGAATCGTGCCGCAGTGCTGCTTTACGGAAATCCTGAGGCCCTGAAGACAATCTTTCAATGGGGAGTCAACGTGCAATCACGCCCCAGTTTGGGAGGCGACCCCCGAATTCTGATGCGACGAGACGACACGTCTTTGCCGTTAGTGCTACTGCTCGACCAACTCCTCACGACTGTTGGCTCACTTGCGCGCAGCCAGTTTATTCGTGTCGGCGCCGAACAAATCGAACTCGTCGACTACCCGAGAGACGCACTTCGCGAGGTTATTGCCAATGCCTTCGCGCACCGAGACTGGGAGGCCGCTGGCGTCGTCGAGATCATCCACAGCCCCGAGGAGCTGGTCGTCACGAGCCCAGGCGGCCTCCTACCATCCCTCCGCGTCGACCGCCTCTTGCATGATGCCGCGTCACCACGAAACCCCAAACTAGCCGGGCACATGGCCAGGCTTCGATTGGCAGAAATGAGCGGACTCGGTTTCGACCGGATTTTCCGATCCGTCGCCCTCCTGGGTAAAGAGCCACCCGCCCTCGAAGACGGGCCTCGGTTCCGAGTGGCGCTCATTGGCGGCGCCGGTGATGAGGCTTTCGCGCGATTTCTGAGAAGCTCCGCAATGCCAGACGCCCTCGCAACTGATGTCGACGTACTCACTGTCCTAACCGCGCTGAGGCACAACCGGTCAGTGAACGCTGACACAGTTTCGACAAGGCTCCAGCGAAACCCGAATGACACGCAGAGAATCCTAATCCGGATGCATACTGCCGAGCTCATCCAACCCACGAAGGGCACAACGCGACGGGCACACCCGAACTACCTACTCTCATCGCGCACGATCGCTGGTATGCGTTCGGCACTGACGTACCGCACAGATAGCATCGACGCCGACGATGAAAAACTCCTCCGCCACCTCAAACGTCACGATCGCATTTCGAACGAGGACGTCCGCAACTATCTTGACTGCGATGTCGTCACCGCACGGAATCGGCTGACACGCCTGAGGACTCGAAAGCTCATCGATTTTGCCCCAGATAGCCCTCGCCGCGGCCCAATGGTCGTCTACGTAGCCACGGGGCTCAACGCGACTACGGCGGCGAAGCCCACCACCGCTGCTCCAACCGCCGAGGACTCGACCCCCCCGGCCAGGCGGCCCCGTGGGTGAACCCAACACCCTGTTCTGACAGGCCGAGAAGGACAAAGTTCGCGGCAGAGTGGCCCTCAAAATACGGCCCAGAATTCGGTAACCTTCGTCACGGTCAGGCCCCCGACAGGGTGCTGTCACGCGCCCCAGACGATGCCGGCTACGCACCCCGGCTTTAGAGTGAGTGGAACATGCCGAATACACCCCATCCCAGCTCCGAACATGCCGACCGGCTGAAGCGGCAAGCCTTCTGGGTCTGCGTCGGAGTTGCATCGCTCACCATTCTCGACCTGTCCAAGATCAATGTTGGCCTGCCCGCCATCGAACAGTCGCTCGGCGGCGGTACCACCGAACTCCAGCTGATCGTCGCTGGTTACGCCCTCGCTTTCGGGCTTGCGCTGGTACCGTCCGGTCGGCTGGGCGACATTCATTCCCGGCGACTCATGTTCATCGTGGGTCTCAGTTCATTTACGGTCGCGAGCATCCTGTGCGCGATCGCGCCCACGATCGAGTTCCTGATAGTAGCGCGCATCGTGCAGGGAATTGCTGCGGGAATCCAGATGCCGCAGGTACTCGGGCTGATCCAGCAGCTCTACCAGGGCGCGGCACGAGGGCACGCATCCGGCTTGTTTGGCGCGGTCATTGGAATTTCGACGGCCTTCGGGCCGACGCTGGGTGGCCTCCTGATCGCCGTGGGCGGCCCAGAGAACGGATGGCGTCTGTCTTTTTGGATGAACGTGCCGTTGGGCCTGCTGGCACTCTTTTTCGCGATGCGCGTGCTTCCGAAACGTCAGAGTCATGCCCGGGAGCAGACCGGACTGGACCTGGTCGGCATCCTCTTGCTCGGAATTGCCACCCTCGGCCTCATGCTCCCGTTCGTGCTGACGACCGGTTCGCCAACGGATGACCACAACCGTTGGTTCTGGCTCATTGTCTTCGGCCTATCCGGTGCCGCATTCTTCTGGTGGGAACGGCGATACCAGCAGATCGGCAAGTCACCCGTTATAGATTTCTCGCTCTTTCGCACGGCGTCCTATCGCAACGGGATACTGATTTCGACGGCATATTTTGCGGCGATTCCACCGTACTTTCTGCTGGTCACCCTCTTTTTGCAGCAGGGCCTCGGGCTGGAACCCGTCTTCGCCGGAATGGTCAGCATCTCATTTGCTCTCGCTTCCGCCGTTACGTCGTGGATCGGCGGTCGCCTGGTCTTTCGCTGGGGCCGCCAGCTCGTCGCCGCCGGCCTGGTCACGGTCATGATCGGCTTTGTGCTCGTTCTGCTTGCGGGACTGTTCGCCTCGGTGAACCTCGCTCCGTGGCTCATCGCCGCAGCCATGACTATGACCGGCGCCGGCGGTGGCCTCGTCATTTCGCCGAACCAGACGCTCACCCTGAGCGACGTTCCGGTCACTCAGGGCGGTGTCGCCGGGTCGATGGCCCAGGTCGGTCAGCGAGTGGGAACCGCGATCGGAGTCGCGGCCATAATCTCGACCTTCTACGCGATGTTGTACGCGGAGGCGAGCCAGCCTGATCGCGTGCAGGTGTTTCGTGACGGCTTCTTCAGCGGCATCCTGGTCGCGTTGGCACTCATCGCCGTTGCCCTGGCCTTCGCCCTGGTCGATTTGTTCGGAGGCCGAACTGAAAAATCCACCGTACCGAACGTCTGAAGTCCTGCTCGTCGCTGGACGAAAATCTCTGTATCCGCCAAACGGCAAATCGGGGCGGAGTCTGCCATGCTGACGGTGACCCGCTGTTCGGCAGGCGTTTCGGTTCGTCTGCGGGCCCTTGAGTAAAGGAGTTCAGCATGAGCGCGTGCGTGATTGTTGGGGTAGTGCCCGGCCAAGCGGATACCGTCGTCGTGCAGGCGGCCATATTCGCGGCGCGCTTCAACGCGGAGCTGGTGTGCGCATCCGTCGACGCCGGCCAGTACCGGGTCTACGACCTGGGCGACGGAACGATGACGAGTCTGCCATTCACTGCGGACTCGCCCGAACGTGCGGAGGCGAGATTCGACCCGGATCTCGCGGCGCACCTGGCCGTGCTTCTCGACGGATGCAGGCTCACCTGGAGCACCCGAGCCCTGGCCGGCAATCCGGCCGGGGCCCTCGGCGACCTGGCAGACACGCTGAGTGCCGCGATGATCGTGGTCGGAACCAGGGAGGCGACCTTGCGGGCCAGCCTGCAGGAGTTCATCAACGGTTCGGTGGCGGCCCAGTTGGCGCACCGTCAGCATCGTCCGGTGGTGGTGATTCCCCTCGCCCCGGTTCCGTCTGATCAGCCCCTACCTTGGGACCCCGCCTGATCCCGGCAAGCGGTAAACGTGCCCCTCAAGCCCCGTTAAACCTTCCCCTAAAACCTCGTCAAACGTGCCCCTAAAAGCTCGTCAAACCTTCCCCTAAAGGCTCGACTCGGCCCGATCGACGATGTGCGGCGCGAACCTGCAGGCAGAGCCATGAGCATCCGTTGTGACCGTCGCCGTCCGCGCGGATTCACCCACCCACCGGTTTTCCCGGGTCCAACGGCTAAACTCGCCGTCTACGGGGTGAGGACTAAGTTCCATGAAACAACCGGGCATGTTTCTCTGCCTCGTGACCGCCGCCGCCATCGCGGCCGGCAGCGTCACCACGAGTTCGGCCGCCGCCGTCGACGATTACCCGACCTGGGACCAGGTGGAAGCCGCCAAGAGCAGCGTCGCCGCCACTCTCGCCGAGGTGGCCGCAATCGAACTCGCGCTCGACGAGTTGCAGACCCGCGCCGCCACCTTCGGCGACGACGCCGTAGCACTCGGCGCCGCCCATGAACAAACACAGGCGGATTACAGCGCAGCCGCAGCCCAGCAGAGCGTGCTCTCCGTTCAAGCGGATGCCGCATCCGCTCGCTCTGTCGACAGCAGCACCCGACTGGGCGCGTTGGGGGCCCAGCTTTACCGCGCCGCAGGCACCGATTTGAGTCTGGGCGCCTTCTTCGACAGCACGCACTCCGACGACCTGCTGTTTCGGCTCGGCACGATGGAGCGACTCACGGAGCAGGCGGGGCGGCTCACCGCGGAGGCTGATGCCGAACGCAACTCGGCCGAGGCGCTCAGCGCGCAAGCCGAAGCGATGACCACGGAGCGCGACCGATTGCAGGCCGCAGCACTGGCCGGGCTGACGGCTGCGCGCGCGGCCCAGCAAGCAGCCGACGCGGAGGTCGTCTTAAAGCAGTCCACGAGCGCGGTGCTCTATGCCCAGCTCGCGTCGCTGAAGAACTCATCCGCCGACGTGGAGAGGCAGTATCGAAACGGCGTGGCCGCCCAGCAGCAGTATCTCGAACACCAGCGCCAGGCTGCGGCCACCGCGGCGGCTGAGGCGTCCGCGTCATCCGGATCACCCGCGTCGTCGCCCGTACCGCCCGCCGGAGCCGTGATCGATCGCAGCGGCGCGCAGGCGATCGCCGCCACCCAGGTCGCCGCCCGGGGCTGGGGCACCGCCGAATTCACCTGCCTGGTTCAGCTCTGGCAACGGGAGTCAGGTTGGCGGGTGAGCGCCTACAACGCGTCCAGCGGCGCCTACGGAATTCCCCAGTCGCTTCCTGGGAGCAAGATGCAGACTGCAGGCGACGACTGGCAAACAAACCCCGCCACCCAGATCACCTGGGGCCTCGGCTACATCGCTTCCCGCTACAGCACCCCCTGTGGCGCCTGGGCACACTCCGAGGAGTACAACTGGTACTGAGCCCGGCTGCTGCTACGGCGTCCACCACGGCCGCAACGGCAGATCCCCGGCCGCGCCACCCTCGTGGGGCCTGGTCATCAGCACCTGGTGCAACTGGATCCCATTGCGCTCGAAGCCGAGCCGCGAACCCGCCATGTACAGCCCCCACACTTTCGCGGTGGGCAGCCCGACCTCCGCGACGGCCTCGTCCCAATGCTCGACCAGGTTGGCGCCCCAGTCGCGCAGAGTGAGCGCGTAGTGCTGGCGCAGGTTTTCCTCGTGCAGCACCTCGAGGCCTGTATCCTGCGCTTCGCTAATGATCCGGCCCGAGCCGGTGAGCTCCCCATCGGGGAAGACATAACGATCGATGAACCCGCGAGTCGCCGGTTCGGTCTGATTCTCCGGCCGGGTGATGCAGTGATTGAGCAGCAAGCCGCCGGGGCGCAGCCTGTCCTGCAGAAAGCGGAAGTACGACGCATAGTTGCGCACGCCGATGTGTTCGAGCAGCCCGATGGACGATATCGCATCAAAGCCGGTTTCCGTGACGTCGCGGTAGTCGCCGAAGCGAACCTCCGCCAGATCGCTCAGGCCGTCCTCGGCGACGGCCCGCTGCGCCCACGCGGTCTGCTCGATCGAGAGCGTGACTCCGGTGGCGCGCACACCGCGCCGGGCGGCGTAGCGCACCATGCCGCCCCAACCGCACCCGACGTCGAGTAGCCGGTCGCCCGGCCTCAGCCGCAGCTTCTCAAACACGAGTCGGTATTTGTTCTCCTGCGCCTCGTCCAGGGAGGCGTCGCCGCTCGGGTAGCAGGCGCAGGTGTAGGTCATCGACGACCCAAGCACCCACTCGTAGAACCTGTTCGAGACGTCGTAGTGGTGGTGGATCGCGTCGGCGTCACGAGTCTTGCTGTGTCGTAGCCCTCCCGCAACGCGGCGCCAGCGGGGTTCCGCCTCCTCCGGCGGCGGCTCGATCGGGCGCAGCTGCCTGATTCCAATAGAGCGGATGATGTCCACCATCAGCCGCGCCGGTGGCCGGGTGAAAACCAGACTCTCGGAGAGTGCCTTGAGCAGTTCGTACGGGTCCCCAGGGTGCACCCCGCGGAGGTCGAGGTCGCCGGCGATATAGGCGCGGGCCAGTCCGAGGTCGCCACGGCCCGTGGCGAGATAGTGGGTGCCGCGCGGCGTCAACAGGTCCAGCCCGAGCGGGACGTCCGGGGGTCCGGCCGAACTCCCGTCGTAGGCGGTGAACCGCACCGGAAGGCGTCCGCCGGCCAGAATCTCCAGAACCTGCGCGATGGTGAACGTGCCGGCCGAAGCATCCGTTTTACGATCTTTGAACGTCGTCATTGTCGTTGCACCGCCTTGGCATAGAGGTCGAGGAGACGTGAATCGGGGTCGTAGCGTTTTTTCGCGGCCCGGTAGGCTTGCCCGCCGTAGAGTTCGTCGAAGTCTTCACGGGAGTAGAACGAGTCGGAGTACAGCGACTTGTGCCCGTCAAGCTCGCCGACCTTGCGTTCGATGCGCCGGTTGGTCTCCCCCTCGATCGACCCGACCGGCACCGTCGACCAGAACCCGACGTTGACGTAGCTCTGCCGAGGTCGCATCGGGTAGAGCGGCCAGCGGTCATCGCCCCGCAAGCGCAGCGGGCACAGCCAGATCGGTGTAATCGGCACCGTATCGAGGATACCAGTCCAGAAATTCCGCGCACCGCTCCAGAGGCACCTCAACGTCTTGCACCACTCGCTCGCGGGGCGGCCGGCCGTGCAGTTTCTCGAGGAGGTCGCCGATCTGAAACCGACGTTCGAGCCTCATCAGTGTTCCGTAAAAGCTGCTGCGCCGGTAACGCCCGGGCCAGCACCGGCGAATAAGCGGATGCTGCGCGCCGAACGCCTCGGAGCACCAGAACCAGTCGGTGTCCCAGCGCCAGAGGTAGTCGTGAATCGTGAGGCGGTCGATTGGAACACCGCGCTCGTGTCGGATGGAGCGGTAGTAGATCTGTTGGCCGGTGTAGTCGCTGACGGGGCCGGGCTCGCTGGTCTGCCGGCCCACACAGAGGTAGCTTTCGTCGGCGCTGAAGACGACACCGTCGAGATAATCGACGGCGACACCGTCGAGGCTGCCGGTCAGCAGGATCCCGTTGATCGCCGCGACCAGGTCGACGAGCGCGTGGAACCGCACGTGGGTGAGAGCGACGAAGGGCGCGACAGGTTCGAGTTCGATACGCAGCCGTACCGCATAGCCCAGAGTTCCGTAGGAGTTGGGGAAGGCATGGTACAGCTCCGGGTTCTCGCGGCGCGATGCGGTGAGCAGTTCTCCGGCGCCGGTGAGGATGTCCAGTTCCAGCACGGATTCGTGGGGCAGGCCGTTGCGGAACGATGTCGACTCGATGCCGAGGCCGGTGACCGCGCCGCCGAGGGTGATGGTCTTCAACTGCGGCACGACCAGCGGCGCCAACCCGTAGCGCAGCGTCTCGGCAACGAGGTTTTCGTAGGTGCACATGCCGGCCACGTCGGCCGTTCGCGCCTCCGTATCAACAGCAATGACGCCGGTCAGTCCGGACGGGTCGAGCCCTGCGACCCGGGCTTTGGTCCGGGTCCGGAACAGATTCGAGGTGGACTTGGCCAATCGAATCGGGGCCGCCGCGGGGACGGCGCGATATCTCTGCAGTAGGCGCTGCACGCCGGCGGCGTGAGCGCTCCGGGCGTCGAGCACAACAGCGGGCACGCCCTCACGTTAGTCCCCGGTGAAGCGATCACACCAGTGCTCGTTGCCACCGATATCGCCCGCGTTCTGGCAGGCTCAGGCCAGGACCACGACGATCGGCACGCCGGCCGGCACACCAGAGCGGCCAGCAATCTTCTTCGCCAGACCCGACGAGTTTCGCGCAGCCGACGCGGCGCGAGCTGCGGCATCCGCTTCATCAACCGGCTTCGAACAGCTATGAGCGCATAGCATTTCCCGAGGTCGTGTGTGTGGTTAGAAGTCCCAGTCGTCGTCTTCGGTCACGACGGCCTTGCCGATCACATACGAGGAGCCCGACCCGCTGAAGAAGTCGTGGTTCTCGTCGCCGTTCGGTGAGAGCGCGGAGAGAATCGCCGGGTTCACGTCGCAGACGTCCTTCGGGAAGATCGCCTCGTAGCCGAGGTTCATCAGCGCCTTATTGGCGTTGTAGTGCAGAAACTTCTTGACGTCTTCGGTCAGGCCGACCTCGTCATAGAGGTCCTGCGTGTACTGCACCTCGTTCTCGTACAGCTCGAACACGAGATTGAAGGTGTAATCCTTGATCTCGTCGCGACGCGCCTGCGTCTCTTTTTCGAGCCCCTTCTGAAACTTGTATCCGATGTAGTAGCCGTGCACGGCTTCGTCACGAATGATCAAACGGATGAGGTCGGCCGTGTTGGTCAGGCGGGCGCGGCTGGAGAAGTACATCGGCAGGTAGAAGCCCGAGTAGAACAGGAACGACTCGAGCAGCACCGAGGCGACCTTTCGCTTGAGCGGGTCGTCACCCTGGTAGTAATCCATGACGATCGAGGCCTTGCGCTGCAGGTTCTCGTTCTCGGTCGACCAGCGAAAAGCTTCGTCGATCTCCTTGGTGGAGGCCAGCGTCGAGAAGATCGAGGAGTAGCTCTTGGCGTGCACCGACTCCATGAAGGCGATGTTCGTGTAGACGGCCTCTTCGTGCGGGGTGATCGCATCGGGGATGAGCGAGACAGCGCCCACTGTGCCCTGGATCGTGTCGAGCAGGGTCAGCCCCGCAAAGACGCGCATCGTGAGCTGCTGCTCCACCGGCGTCAGCTGGTTCCACGACTGGATGTCGTTGCTGAGCGGAACCTTCTCCGGCAGCCAGAAGTTATTGGTCAGGCGGTTCCAGACGTCGACGTCTTTATCGTCTTCGATCTTGTTCCAGTTGATCGCGTCAACGTGCGACACCAGCTTGAGCTTGTCAATCATGGGAGGTCCTCTTCGGATACTGCTTATTGGGTATTGCTTGGGTCGTTACTCGTCGGCGCCGGTGTGCGAAACCCAGCCAACCGCTGGTCGAGCTTGCCGAGACCGCCACGGTATTTCGATGGCGGTCGGGGCAAGCTCGACCAGCGGATTTAATCCATCATTCGATGCGCCAGATTAAAGCGCGCACGAGACACAACCCTCAATTTCCGTGCCTTCGAGGGCCATCTGGCGCAGACGGATGTAGTAGATCGTCTTGATGCCCTTTTTCCATGCGTAGATCTGCGCGCGGTTGATGTCGCGGGTCGTCGCGGTGTCCTTGAAGAACAGCGTCAGCGAGAGGCCCTGGTCAACGTGCTGGGTCGCCGCCGCGTAGACATCGATGACCTTCTCGTAGCCGATCTCATAGGCGTCCTGGTAGAACTCCAGGTTGTCGTTCGTCATGAACGGCGCCGGGTAGTAGACGCGGCCCAGCTTGCCTTCCTTGCGAATCTCGATCTTGGCCGCGATCGGGTGAATCGACGCGGTCGAGTTGTTGATGTACGAGATCGACCCGGTCGGCGGCACGGCCTGCAGGTTCTGGTTGTAAATACCGTGCTCGACAACGGATGCCTTCAGCTCGGCCCAGTCCGCCTGCGTCGGAATCGACACTCCGGCCTGGGTGAACAGCTCGGCGCCGCGGTCAGTCGTCGGCTCCCACACCTGGTCGGTGTACTTGTCGAAGAACGCACCGGAGGCATAGGTGCTGTTTTCGAAGCCCTCGAAGGTGCGACCGCGCTCGATGGCGAGGGCGTTCGAGGCGCGCAGCGCGTGGAACAACACCGTGTAGAAGTAGATGTTGGTGAAGTCGATGCTCTCTTCACTGCCGTAATAGATGCGCTCACGGGCGAGGTAGCCGTGCAGGTTCATCTGGCCGAGGCCGATGGCGTGCGAACGGTCGTTGCCGTCTTCGATGGAGCGAACCGAGCTGATGTGGCTCTGCTCGGACACCGCGTTCAGGCCACGAATGGCGGCGTTGACGGTGCGCCCGAGGTTGCCGGAGTCCATCGCCAGGGCGATGTTCATCGACCCGAGGTTGCAGGAGATGTCCTTGCCGATCTCGTTGTACGAGAGGTCCTCGTTGTACGTGGTCGGGGTGTTCACCTGCAGAATCTCGGAGCAGAGGTTCGACATGTTGATGCGACCGTCGATCGGGTTGGCCTTGTTCACCGTGTCTTCAAACATGATGTACGGGTAGCCGGACTCGAACTGAATCTCGGCGAGGGTCTGGAAGAACTCGCGCGCCTTCATCTTCGACTTCTTGATGCGGGGGTTGTCGACCATCTCGTGGTACTTCTCGGTCACCGAGATATCGGCGAAGGGCACGCCGTAGACCTTTTCCACGTCGTAGGGCGAGAAGAGGTACATCCACTCGTCATTCTTGGCGAGCTCAAAGGTGATGTCAGGAATGACGACACCGAGCGAGAGCGTCTTGATGCGAATCTTCTCGTCGGCGTTCTCCCGCTTGGTGTCGAGAAAACGCATGATGTCGGGGTGGTGCGCCTGCAGGTAGACGGCTCCGGCTCCCTGCCGGGCACCGAGCTGGTTGGCGTAGCTGAAGGAGTCTTCGAGCAGCTTCATCACGGGGATGATGCCGCTGGACTGGTTCTCGATCTGCTTGATCGGGGCGCCGGCCTCACGAATATTGCTGAGCAGCAACGCCACGCCGCCGCCGCGCTTGGACAGCTGCAGCGAGGAGTTGATGCCGCGGCTGATCGACTCCATGTTGTCTTCGATTCGCAGCAGGAAGCAGGAGACGAGCTCGCCGCGCTGGGCCTTGCCCGAATTCAAAAAGGTCGGCGTCGCGGGCTGAAAACGGCCGGCGATGATTTCTTCGACCAGTTCGACGGCAAGCTTCTCATCACCGGATGCGAGACCCAGCGCCGTCATGACGACGCGGTCTTCGAAACGCTCGAGATAACGCTTGCCGTCGAAAGTCTTCAGCGTGTACGAGGTGTAGTACTTGAATGCGCCGAGGAAGCTCTGGAAGCGGAACTTCTTGGAGTAGGCGAGGTCGTTCAGGCTCGTGATGAACTCGAACGAGTACTGGTCGAGCACGGCCTGCTCGTAGTATTCCTTCTCGACCAGGTAGTCGAGGCGCTCGCGCAGCGAGTGGAAGAACACCGTGTTCTGGTTGACGTGCTGCAGAAAGAACTCCCGCGCGGCTTCCTGGTCTTTGTCGAACTGAATCTCACCGTTCGGCCCGTACAGGTTGAGCATGGCGTTGAGCGAGTGGTAATCCATGCTCGGCGCATCCACTGGTGTGACTTTCACGGCTGTTGTTTCCAAAATTCTTCCAATCCGTCGTGAACGATGCGTACATCATCCGGCGTTCCAAATACTTCAAAGCGATACAGGTGCGGCACCTTGCACTTGGCGGCGATGATGTCGCCGGCCAGGCAATAGGCCGTGCCGAAATTCATGTTGCCGGCGCCGATGACGCCGCGAATAAAGGACCGGTTGGTCTCGTTGTTCAAAAACTTGATGACCTGCTTGGGGACAGCCCCGCCGTCACGGCCCCCACCATAGGTGGGCACGCACAGCACGAACGGAGCCTGGACGACGAGCGGCTCGTCGCGGGCGTGGAGCGGAATGCGTGCGGCCGACCGGCCCAGCTTTTCGACAAACCGATGGGTGTTGCCCGAGGTGCTGGAAAAGTACACCATGTCAGTCATCCGTGCGAGTCAATCCTGAATTTGTGGGTGTTGGCGCGAGGGTGCGATCTGAACTACGCGAGGCGAGCGGCGAGCGCGTTGATCTTGTCCGGGCGAAAGCCGCTCCAGTGCTCTTCGTCGGTAATGACGACGGGCGCCTGCAGGTAACCAAGGGCCTTGACCGCGTCGAGAGCGTTCTCGTCGACCGAGAGATCGCGCACCTCGTACTCGATGCCCTTGTTGTCGAGGGCACGGTAGGTGGCCGTGCACTGCACGCAGGAGGGCTTTGTGTAAACGGTGATTGCCATGGTCATGGCCTCTTTTCTTGGCTGATTCAGTCTAATTCTGCTCGCGATACTTCGCAAGTATGTTCTATAAAAAACTTCGACCTCGAGCCGGAATTCGTCGGAAATCGCAGTGTAAAGTGAGCAAGTTTTCGCCTGGCAATACTGCCTGGCTAGAGTCTCAATACTACATCTAGTGATCAAAGAAGAATAGAGCCACTACATACGGTAATTACATTTATGTAGTTATCCACCGACATTCCACAAGCCGCACACCGCCGACCGGCCCCAGACCGCCCGAATTCCGCGGAACCCCGGACAGTTATCCACAGGGCGTTGCCCTGACTATATTTTGCCTGTGGAATGTCCGACGGCGTGTCGCGGCCGGTCCCCACACCGAGCGCGCACGGCACACAGAAAGGCCGGAACGCTCACGCGTTCCGGCCTTCGGGTGGGTAGTGCTAACGCGAGAACGGTCAGTGACCGCCCGACCGGCGCTTGTTGTATACGTCAAAAGCCACAGCGAGAAGCAGCACGAGGCCTTTGACTGCCTGCTGCCACTCGATGCCAATGCCGAGAATCGACATACCGTTGTTGAGCACACCAATGATCAGACCGCCAATGATGGCGCCGCCGACCGTACCGATGCCACCCTGCACGGCCGCACCACCGATGAACGCTGCCGAAATGGCCTCGAGTTCGAAGCCATCACCGGCCTTCGGGCCGGCGAGATTAAGCCGGGCGGTGAAGATGAGGCCCGCCAGGGCGGCGAGAATACCCATGTTCACGAACAGGTAGAAGTCGACCTTGCGGTTCTTGATGCCGGAGAGTTCGGCTGCGTGGCGGTTGCCGCCGATCGCGTAGATGTGGCGTCCGAACACCGTCCGGTTCATCACAACACCATAGATGAGAACGAGCACGGCGAGCACGATCAGGGTGACCGGGATGCCCTTATAGCTCGCGAGCGCGTAGGCGAAGAAGCCAACTGCCGCGGTGATCAGGATGAGCTTGGTCACGAACCACACCAGGGGCTCGACCTCTTGGCCGTACTTGGAGCGTCCTAGGCGCGTGCGCACCTGCTGCACAATCAGAGCAATGACGGCGATCAGTCCGACTCCGAGGGTGAGCGGGTCAAGGTCGAACTCGCCGAACACGTCGGTGAGAAAGCCGTTGCCGAGCGCACGGTACTCGGCCGGGAAGGAGCCGATATTCGTATTTCCGAGCACAACGAGCGCCAGGCCGCGAAAGATGAGCATGCCCGCCAGAGTCACGATGAACGCCGGGATTCCCACATACGCAATCCAGAAGCCCTGCCACACGCCAACAAGAGCGCCGATGCCGAGCGACATAATGATGGCCAGCCACCACGGCAGGCCCCACTGCACGGCGAAGACACCGGAACATGCGCCGACGAAAGCGGCCACCGATCCCACCGACAGGTCGATGTGGCCCGCAACGATCACCATCACCATTCCAATGGCGAGAACGAGAATGTAGCCGTTCTGCACGATCAAGTTGGAGATATTTTGCGGGCGTAAAAGGATGCCGTCGGTCAGGACCGTAAACAGCACCACCACCAGAACGAGGGCAATGAAAATACCGTTCTTGCCCAGGTCGGCCAAAACGTGACTCAGCCAAGACGTGGCTTTGTTCTCACTCGGGTTGACCAGGCCTCCCGTGGCCGGCGTGGTCTCTTGATCACTCATTGGGGTTCTCCTTTTCCGCTAGCGCCGGCGCTAGCGGGCCTTTTCCATGGTCATGTGCTTAATGAGGGTCTCCGGCGTGGCGGTCTCAATCGGGAATTCCCCGGTGATGGCACCCTCAGCCAGGGTATAAATGCGATCGCAAATGCCGAGCAGTTCCGGCAGCTCCGAAGAGATGACGATAACGCCCTTACCGGCCGCGGCAAGTTTGTTGATGATTGTGTAAATTTCGTATTTGGCCCCGACGTCGATCCCGCGGGTGGGCTCGTCAAGAATCAAAACGTCGGGGTTGGAATAGATCCACTTCGACAGCACCACCTTCTGCTGGTTGCCACCAGAGAGTTTGCCGGTCTTGACGAGCACGTTCGGAGCCTTGATGTTCATGCTCGTGCGGTATTCGTTGGCGACCTGATACTCCTCGTTGTCATTCACGAGGCCCTTGCGTACCAGCCGATGCAGCGCCGCCATAGAGACGTTGCGCTTAATGTCTTCGATCAGGTTCAGGCCGTAGGTCTTGCGGTCCTCAGTGGCGTAGGCGATGCCGTTGTCGATGGCTTCGGTCACGGTGCGGGTCTTGATCTCAGTGCCGTGCTTGAATACCTTGCCGGTGATGCGGCTCCCGTAGGAACGCCCAAACAGGCTCATTGCGAATTCCGTGCGGCCAGCCCCCATGAGGCCGGCGATTCCCACAATCTCACCGGCACGTACGCTGAGGTTGACGTGGTCAACCATCATGCGCGTCACGTCTTGCGGGTGAAAAGCGGTCCAGTCCTCAACCCGAAGGATCTCTTCCCCAATGTCGGGAGTGTGATCCGGGTAGCGGTGCTCGAGGTCACGACCGACCATGTCTTTGATGATGCGTTCTTCGGTGACGTCGAGCTTGGCGATGGTTTCAATGGCCCGGCCGTCACGGATGATCGTGACCGCGTCGGAGACTTTCTTGATCTCGTTGAGCTTGTGGCTGATGATGATCGACGTGATGCCCTGACCCTTGAGGTGCAGGATGAGATCGAGCAAATGGTCGGAGTCGTCATCGTTGAGGGCCGCCGTTGGCTCATCCAGGATCAGCAATTTCACCCGTTTCGAGAGCGCCTTAGCAATCTCGACGAGCTGCTGCTTGCCGACGCCGATGTCCATGATCCGCGTCGTTGGATTTTCGCGCAGCCCCACCCGGGCAAGAAGCTTGGCAGCCTCAGAGTTGGTCTTGTTCCAGTCGATGAGACCGAAGGCGCCGCGCTGTTCGTTGTTCAGAAAGATGTTCTCGGCAATAGAGAGGTACGGACTGAGCGCGAGCTCCTGGTGAATGATCACGATTCCCTTGGCCTCGGAATCACTGATGCTCTTGAACTCAACGATTTCGTCTTCGAAGACGATGTCGCCGGTGTAGGTGCCGTGCGGGTAGACGCCGCTGAGCACCTTCATCAGGGTTGACTTTCCGGCACCGTTCTCGCCGCAGATGGCGTGGACCTCCCCGCGACTGACGTCGAGTGTCACTTCAGAGAGCGCCTTTACTCCGGGAAACGTCTTGGTGATGCCGCGCATCTCAAGGATGTTCGTAGTCACGTGAGCACCTTCTTTATTCCTCTATTGCATGGTCAGAAACCGGGCGATTTCGGCGACCGGTAAAAATGTGTGGGGCACAACGGCCGGTGGGGTAAAACTACCCCACCGACCGTTGGGCACGGGCTAAACAGGAGCAGCGAAACCTAGCCGTTGATTTCTGCTTCTGTCCAGTAGCCCGAATCAATCAGCACGGCCGGGATGTTGTCCTTGACCACGATCGTCGAGTCGAGCAGGAACGACGGAACGATCTTCACACCGTTGTCGTAGTCCTCCGAGTTGTTGGTCTCGGGGGTCTCGCCATTCAGCAGGGCGACGGCCATGTTCACGGCGACGGATGCGAGCTCGCGCGTGTCCTTGAAGATGGTGCCGTACTGCTCACCCGAGTTGATCGCCTTGACCGAGTCGATCTCGGCGTCCTGGCCGGAGATGATGGGCCAGCCGTCGCCGACGGAGTAGCCAGAGCCCTCGAGGGCAGAGATGATGCCACGAGAGATGCCGTCGTATGGCGACAGGATGGCGTTGACCACGGTGCCGTCCGAGTACTGCGCGGTGAGGAGGTCCTCCATGCGAGCCTGTGCTTCTTCTCCGGCCCAGCGGAGGGTAGCGACCTGCTCGATGTCGGTCTGGTTGCTCTTGACCACGAGGACGCCGTCGTCGATCAGCGGCTGGAAGGCATCCATTGCACCGTTGAAGAAGAAGAATGCGTTGTTGTCATCGAGCGAACCGGCGAAGAGCTCAAGGTTGAACGGACCGGCAGGCGCGCCTTCGATGGGCGTTCCGTCGAGTTCGGCAAGTCCGAGTCCGTTCAGGACCGACCAGGCCTGCTGCTGTCCGACCTTGAAGTTGTCGAAGGAGGCGTAGTAGTCGACGTTTTCGGTATCGCGAATGAGTCGGTCATATGCGATGACGGGAATGTCCGCGTCAGCGGCGTCCTGCAACACGCTCGTGAGCGTCGTGCCGTCGATCGAGGCCACGATCAGGGCTTCGGCACCCTTGGTGATCATGTTCTCAATCTGCGAGACCTGCATGGGGATATCGTCCTCGGCGTACTGGAGGTCGACGGTGAAGCCCTGTTCCTCGAGCTGGCTCTTGACGGCGTTACCGTCGGCGATCCAACGCTCGGAGCTCTTGGTCGGCATGGCAACGCCGATCAGTCCCTTGTCGCCACCTCCGTCGGTGCCGGTGGATGTGGCGCCGGATGAGCAGGCTGCCATCGATACCGCGAGGGCACCCGCGGCCACGACTGCGAAGAATACGTTCTTTTTCACTGTGTTACCTTTCATTCTGTTTATCGTCATTGATGTGAAATTGCAGGATTGTGGAGCAATTACAGGCCTTGTGCCAGTCGGTAGTAGGCCTGATTCCAACGCACTTCGCGGGTGAGATCGCGCAGGGTGGTGGTTTTATCGTTCACGAGAAGCTCGGTGCGAGCGATCTCGGCGAAATCGTGGAGCACCTCGGTGCCGCCGGCAGACGACGTTGCGGTGGTGCGGTCAGTTGCCATCACTGCAACGCCCCCTGCGGTGCTTGTCCGTAGACATTCTGGTAGCGGGCGAACAGGGAATCGATAGATTCCTGTGGGATCGGGACGAGTTCACCGCCCACGCGGGCAAGCTGAACCGTGCGGGCAACGTCCTCCACCATGACCGCGGCCTTCACCGCATCGCGAGCGTCCTTGCCGATCGTGAAGGGCCCGTGGTTCGCCATCAAGACGGCACGAGAACGGTGGCCGGTGAGAGTCTCCACGATGCCGCGGCCGATCGAGTCGTCGCCGATAATGGCGAAAGGTCCGACCGGGATCGGGCCGCCGAATTCGTCGGCCATGGCCGTGATAACGCACGGGATGGCTTCATTGCGGGCGGCCCAGGCCGTGGCGTAGGTGGAGTGCGTGTGCACGACACCGCCGACATCGGGCATGTTCCGGTAGACGTAGGCGTGTGCTGCGGTGTCACTCGACGGCGAGCGGTCGGCGCCCGGCGTACCGGGGATGACATTTCCGTCAAGGTCACAGAGAATCATGTTCTCCGGCGCCAGGTCGGCGTAGTCGACCCCGCTGGGCTTGATGACGAACAGGTCGGCGCCCGGCACCCGGCCGGAGACATTGCCGCCGGTCCAGACCACGAGCCCGTTGCGAAACAGCTCCGCGTGCAGGCGGGTGATTTCAGCGCGAACGCGGGCGACCGCGACCTCGATCTGGGGGCCGTAGGTGCTCATGCGAACACCAGCGTGGCGTGGTCCATGGCCGCGGCCAGACGGCCGCCGGCAGCGCGCACCATAACGGCCCGGATCGGATTGGCCACGCTCAACGCGCGCGTCCCGCCGTCGACCGAGGTCAGGGACTCGGCGCAGGAGATCGCATCGGTTGTACTCACGGAATCGACTCCTATGTCAGGTCTGAGCGCGGACGATACCGCGAGTGGTTCGGGTGTGGTGACAGGGCAATCGCTTGACTCGATCTGCATGTTCCGACCGAATGTGATCGGTCACATTGCTGTGTGTTTATGTTAGCGGCATTGGGACACACTGTGTCAACAGCGACTGTGTCTCGTTTGAATAACGCTCGAAATCGGACATCCCGCCGATCGAAATCGCTACAAAGGATCGATCGACCCGCAGGCCGACCCTCAGAATGCCGGGCGGGCGGTCGAGCCGCGAACGATGAGCTCCGGCATGATGGCGCCCTGATTTTCCGCGGTGGTGCCCGCGATGTTGGCCAGTAGCAGCGCGACGCAGCGCCGGCCGAGCTCGGCGAAGTCCTGGCGCACCGTCGTGAGCGGTGGCCAAAAGTGAGCCGCCTCCGGGATGTCGTCGAAGCCCACGATGCTCACGTCGCGGGGCACCTCGAGCCCGGCTTCCCGGATCGCGTGCATGAGGCCAAGGGCCATCTGGTCGTTGGACGAGAAGATTGCAGTGAAGTCCCGCACGTGCAGCAGCTCGCGCCCGGCGTGATAGCCGAATTGCGCAGTCCAGTCGCCGAGGATCGGCGCCGTGGTCGGAACTTCCCTGGCCCCCATCTCCTCCAGGAAGCCGTGCATGCGAGCCTCGGCCTCGATCCAGTCCTGCGGCCCGGCGAGATGATAGATGTCACGGTGTCCGAGGTCGATGAGGTGCCGAGTGGCCAGTCGTGCACCGGCGATCTGGTCCACGGTGAGGGCGTTGGCGCCTACGTTCCCGGAGGACTGCAGCGTCACGAACGGCACATCGATCGACAGTAGCTTGAGGGCGTTGAACACCTGCACCTGCGGTGCGATCACCACGATCCCCTCCACGGACTGGGACATCAGGTGGTCGACGGCCGCCGCGATTGACCCGGGCTCCCCACGATTGAGGTTCGCCGTGTTCACAAAGTATCCGGCGTCCCGCGCCGCGTCCTGGATCGCGGCGATGCTGCTCGCCGGGCCGTATTCGGCGCTCGACGCGGACAGCACACCGATCGTGCGGGATCGTCCGCGCGAGAGTGCGCGGGCGGCCCGATTGGGCCGGTATTGCAGTTCTTCGATGACCGCGAGCACCCGGGCTTTGGTGGAATCGCGAATGCTGGCGTGATTGTTGAGCACGCGCGATACGGTCTGGTGGGAGACCCCGGCGAGGCGTGCGACGTCGCGGATGCTCGGCGCACGCTCTTTCGTTGAGTCGTCCGACACGGTCACCCCCGAAGTCATGTGCACGGTCACAATTTGGCCCGCGGTTACATTATGCAGGCACAGACCGCGATGTGACAGTCACATTGTGACGGTCGCATTGTGACGGTCACATTGTGACGGTCACATTGTGACGGTCACATTGTGACGGTCACATTCGCCCGGCCCGACTCGTGTCGCAAAGCACGGCACACTGGAGTTATGCCCATTCTCAACAAAGACATGACCCTGTGCATCTCACTCGCGGCCCGCCCGAGCAACCTGGGCACCCGGTTTCACAACTATCTCTACGAAGAATTCGGCCTGAACTACATTTACAAGGCCTTCGCCCCGGTTGATCTGGCGAATGCGATCGCCGGCGTGCGCGGATTAGGCATCCGCGGTTGCGCCGTGTCGATGCCCTACAAAGAAGACGTCATCGCTCTCATCGATGAAATGGATGCCTCGGCGTCGGCCATCGACTCGGTCAACACGATCGTCAACAACGCGGGGCACCTCACGGCGTACAACACCGACTATTCCGCAGTGCAGCGTCTGCTCGCCGAGCACGCCGTGCCGCGGAACTATTCGGTCATTCTGCGCGGCAGCGGCGGCATGGCCAAGGCCGTCGCAGCGGCCCTGCACGATGCCGGGTTCGCCCAGGGAACGATCGTGGCACGCAACGAGGGCACCGGCCGGGCGCTGGCCGCACTCTACGGTTACGACTGGGCACCCGAGGTCGGCCCGCTCACCGCCGACCTCATCGTCAACGTCACGCCGGTGGGTATGACCGGAGGCGCGGCATCCGCTGAAACGTCATTTCTGCCCGAAACGATAGCGGGGGCACGCCTGGTCTTCGACGTTGTAGCCTCCCCCGCCGAAACTCCGCTCATTCTGGCGGCGCAAGCGCTCGGCAAGCCGGTCATCACGGGAGCCGAGGTCGTCGCGCTGCAGGCCGAGGAGCAGTTCTTTCTCTACACCGGCATCCGTCCAACTCCCGATCAGGTGCGCCGGGCCTCCGCTTTCTCCCGCGAGCCCTGACCCCGCTCTCTGCACCGAACCGAGCCCGGGACCCAGCTTAGAAACTGGGCCCACGTTCATAAACTGGGCCCGCACGCGCGATACCCCGCAAGTCTTTCCGGGCCCGGGCCCGGAAAGCGGGCCCATGATCGATCATGGGCCCGCTTTCCTAACCTGGGCCCGCAACAAACGCGTCGGTCCAGATCAGGCCCCGGGCAGCGCACCCTTCAGGTCGGCGATGAGGTCCTCGACGTCTTCGATTCCGACCGAGAGGCGAATGATATTGTCGGGCACCTCGAGCTCGGTCCCGCGCACCGAGGCGTGCGTCATTTCCGAGGGGTAGTTCACGAGCGACTCCACGCCGCCAAGCGATTCGGCCAGCTGGAACAGGTGCATCGACTCGGCGAACTGGCGTGCGGCCACGGCGCCACCGGCGAACGCGATGGAGATCATGCCGCCGAAGCCGGACATCTGCTTCTTGGCCAGCTCGTGCCCCGGATGGCCAGGCAGCCCCGGGTAGTAGACCTGCTCGATGGCTGGGTGGCCGTCGAGAAATTCGGCGATGGCCTGGGCGTTCTTGCAGTGCCGTTCCATGCGCACCGAGAGCGTCTTGATGCCGCGGACGGTCAACCAGGAGTCGAGCGGGGCCGACACCGGCCCAGCCGCGAACTGCAGAAACTTGGCCTTCTCGTGCAGCTCGTCATCGTTGATGATGAGCGCGCCGCCGAGCACATCAGAGTGGCCGCCAAGATATTTCGTGGTCGAGTGTACGACGACGTCAGCGCCGAAGGCAAGCGGATGCTGCAGGGCCGGCGACGCAAACGTGTTGTCGACGATCGCGATGACACCGTGTCGGTGCGCGATCTCCGACAGTGCCGCGATGTCGCTGATCTTCATCAGCGGGTTGCTCGGCGTCTCCACCCAAAGGATTTTGGTTTCGGGGCGGATGGCCGCCTCAACCGCCGCAAGGTCGCTCATCTCAACGGTCGTGTTGAGCACGCCCCAGGCTCCGTGCACCTGGTTAATGAGCCGGTGGGTTCCTCCGTAGACGTCGTTGCCGAGCACCACGTGGTCGCCCGGCTTGAGGATGGCGCGCAAAATGGTGTCTTCCGCAGCGAGACCGCTCGCGAACGACAGGCCGTGCTTGCCGCCTTCCAACGCGGCGAGCATGGATTCGAGCCCGGTGCGGGTGGGGTTGCCGCCGCGGCTGTACTCGTAACCGCCGCGCAGGTTGCCGATGCTCTCCTGCACGTAGGTGGAAGTCTGGTAGATCGGCGGAATGACGGCGCCGGTCGTCGGGTCGAATTCCTGACCGGCATGGATGGCGATCGTGTCGAACTTGTTAGCCATGGGTGCTCCCTGTGTAGAAATGATTAGACGCTCAGGTAGCTGAGCAGGTCGTGCCGGGTGATGACGCCGAGTGGTTTGCCGCCGTCGGTCACGAGCAGCGCGTCGTGAGTGGCGAAGGCGGCGCGGGCGGCAGCGACGGGCTCGTTGACGCCGATCAGTGGCAGCGGCACGCCCACGATCGCCCCGATCCGGTCGGTCAGCTGCGCGTCGCCGGAGAAGACCCGGTCCATCAGAGCTCGCTCATCGACCGAGCCAAGCACCTCCCCCATGACGACGGGCGGCTTGGCGCTCAGTACGAGCAGCTGCGACACACCCTGGCTGGTCATGGTTTCGATGGCGTCACGCACGGTGTCGCTCGGGTGCACATAGACCAGAGCCGGCAGTCGCCCGGTCTTCGATTCGAGCAAATTGGCGACCGTGTGACCGGCGGGGGCTGCGCTGAAACCGTAGCTGCGCATCCACTTATCGTTGAAGATCTTGCCGAGATAACCGCGACCGCCGTCGGGCAGCAGGACCACGATGGTGTCGTCGGGTCCGAGCTTTTCGGCTGCACGCAGGGCGGCAACGACGGCCATTCCGCTCGAGCCGCCGACCAAAATTCCCTCTTCGAGCGCGAGCCGCCGGGTCATCGCGAAGGAGTCGGCGTCGGAGACGGCGATGACCTCGTGCACGACGGCGGGATCATAGGCGCCCGGCCAAAAGTCCTCACCAACACCCTCAACCAGGTAGGGCCGGCCGGTGCCGCCGGAGTAGACCGAACCTTCAGGGTCCGCTCCGATGATGCGCACGGCGTCGTTCGACACCTCCCGTAGGTAGCGGCCGGTTCCGGTGATGGTGCCGCCGGTGCCGACTCCGGCGACGAAGTGCGTGACCGTGCCGTCGGTGTCGCGCCAGATCTCGGGGCCGGTGGTCTCGTAGTGACTGAGCGGGCCGTTCGGGTTGAAGTATTGGTTGGGCTTGAACGCACCCGGAATGTCCCTGGCCAGCCGGTCCGAGACGCTGTAATACGATTCGGGGTCCTCCGGTGAAACGGATGTCGGCGTCACCACGATCTCGGCGCCGTATGCCGTGAGGACGTTGCGTTTGTCCTCGCCGACCTTGTCCGGCAATACGAACACACACTTGTAGCCGCGCTGCTGCGCCACCAGGGCCAGGCCCACCCCGGTGTTGCCGGAGGTGGGTTCGACGATCGTACCGCCGGGTTTCAAGAGTCCATCGCGCTCGGCCGCGTCGATAATGCGCACCGCGATACGGTCCTTCGCCGAGCCGCCCGGGTTGAGATATTCCAGCTTCACCAGCACCGTCGCGGTCAATCCCGCGGTGACCTTGTGGAGTTTGACCAGCGGCGTGTCACCGATGAGGTCGAGAATGGTGTTAGCGATTTTCATGGGAATTCCTTCTGTCGAGCCGCACGCCAGTGGGCAGGCGCGGCCTCGGGTTGCACCGGCGCGGCGCGTTCCGGACGGTGGCCGGGCGCGTTCGTGGAGGGTCGGCTAGCGACAGCAGCAACACGACGAGTGAACGGGCACTCCTCCACTCTAACGGGCGGCGAGACCTGGCGACCAGCCTGAGAAATGTCTGTGAGAGCGAGATCAGAGGGAAGCTGCAGGGGCGACTGGTACGTTCAATTGGAAGTAGTTCCCACAGAGAGGCCGTCGTGACCCCCCAGCCCGGATCCCCAGTCAATAAAGCGTCGATCAAGGAAGAGCGTGCTGCGAAGCGCGCGAAGAAGCTGGAGGAATATCACCGCCAGCAGAAGCGCAGCAAGCGCAACCGACGGATCGGCATCATCGGTGGCTCGGTCGCCGCGGTCGCTGTCATCGCCCTCTTGGTGGCCACTTTTGCGCTCGCCCCGAAAGCGGCGAACTACGCGGGCGGCGGCGCCGGCGATGCGTCGACGATCGACGGCGTGGAGACCTTCACTAACACGGCCGGACACGTCGAAACGGCGGTGACCTACGAGCAGACGCCGCCCGCCGGTGGCGAACACGCCCCGGCCTGGCTCAATTGCGGCGTGTACGACCAGGTGGTTCCGAGCGAGAACGCCGTGCACTCGCTCGAGCACGGCGCAATCTGGGTTACCTATGACCCGTCGATCTCCGACGCGGAGCTGGACACGCTCAAGGCCGAACTTCCTTCCACCTATGTGGTTCTCTCGCCCTTCGACGGGATTCCGGCGCCGATCGTGCTCAGCGGCTGGAATTCTCAGCTGCAGATCGACAGTGCCGACGACCCCCGCATCGGTGAATTCTTCACCGAATTCTGGAAGAGCACGAACGTGCCCGAAGACGGCGCCTCCTGCTCGGGCGCAATCGACGCCCCCGGCAAGGTTTCCTAGAGCACGGGACAGCGTGCAGCCCATAATGCCTGCGCGACCAGCGGATGCCCCACCGTCGCGACCGCGCCGCACCCTGATTCGTGCGATCGCGGCATCCGTTCTGGTGACGGCGCTCGTAGTCGGAGCCGTGGCTTTCTCAATCGGCAGATTGAGCACGATCGTCGACGCGACGCCCGAGACGACGAGCGCCGAGGCCGGCTTCGCGCGGGATATGCAGGAGCACCACAACCAGGGGGTCGAACTCGCCCTGATCATCCGCGATCGGACCGATGATGAACCGGTGCGGCTGCTCGCCTACGACATCGCCACGACGCAGGCCAAGCAGAGCGGGCAGATGTCGGGCTGGCTCGCCGTGTGGGGGCTGCCGCAATTCGCCCCGGAGCCGTCGATGACCTGGATGACCCGACCCGGGCTCTCCGGCGAGACCCACGACGGACCGCACACGGCCGGTTCCGACGCCGTGCACGTCGCCGGCGACCCAATGCCGGGGCTCGCTACGCCCGCACAGATTGCGGCGCTCACCGCGGCATCCGGCGTTGAAGCTGAACGCGAGTTTCTGGTCATCATGATCGCCCATCATCAGGGTGCGATCGAGATGGCTGAGGCGGTGCTGGACCGCAGCACGAACGCGACCGTGCTGGCGCTCGCGACCGCCGTCGTGGCCAGCCAGAAGTCCGAGATCGATCTGATGACCGGGATGCTCGCCCACCGTTCGTAGCCCTCCCCGGTGCGCGCCGGGCCGTCGGTGCGCCTCCGTGCGACGGGCGCCGGGCGCCGGGGCCACCCTATGAACCGGGGCCCAGTCTATGAACTGGGCCCACGTTCCGGGTCCGGGCCCCGTGCACGATGGCGTCAGGGGGTGGCGCGATAGGTCAGAATTTCGGTGCCGTTGCCTTCGTCGTCGTCGTCGGGGGCCACCCGAATCGTCACGCAGCCCGAGTCGAGCGAGATCGAGAACGGGTTTCGAGTGACCGTGTGCCCGGCCGTCGAGTACAGGCCGATCGGAAATTCCCGAGCGATCGTGCGCTGTGCGGTATCGATG
Source organism: Cryobacterium sp. Hh11 (assembly GCF_004404045.1). Taxonomy (NCBI): domain Bacteria; kingdom Bacillati; phylum Actinomycetota; class Actinomycetes; order Micrococcales; family Microbacteriaceae; genus Cryobacterium; species Cryobacterium sp. Hh11. The sequence goes on from NZ_SOHF01000025.1 coordinate 175,649, forward strand.
AGTGCCAACCCGCCCAGCTCAAAGGCTCCGGATGCCCCGCTCAGCACCGCGATTCCGCTCGCGGCGATGAGACCCTCACCGAGAAAGCGGCAGTCCTGGTAGTCGATGAACCCGCTCGGATTCGGCCAATACGCGACCAACGCCCCAGCAACAGTCCAGGTGTAGAAGAACCGTGAGCCCCAGCTGGCGCCGTGCACGAGGCCATTCACCCGGTCGCAGACCACCCAGCTCACGTGGTCGGCGACCCGAAAGCGCTCCCGAACCTCGCCGGACGCCGGGTCGATCGTCATAATCATGCTCTGGCCGCCCGGGCGGTACTGCGCCACCGACACCCATACCGAACTGCCGTCGAAGTCGATGCCGCCCGGGTGGTACATCTCGCCGTCGCCCACGATCACATCCCGCTGCAGCGCTCCGCGCTCGTCGATGATGAACATGTGACCCACTCCACGGGTTTCGGCCTGAATCTCCACCGAAGACAGAAAGGTGAGTCCCGCGGCGAAGGCCAGCCCCTGCGGGTGGAAGGTGGCAAAGTCGAGCGGTAACCGATCGACCAGGTGCCAGGGCGTCTGCCGGTCGAGGCCGTCGAGTGCGTCGAGTGTGGGCATCAGCTCGCGCGCACGGCGGCGCGCCACAGGCCATACACTTCCGTCGCGGCCTCGGGGGCGGCCACCACGATGCCGCCGCGCCGAGGAAACGCGTTCGGAATCCCGTCTTCGTCAAGCACGACGCCACCGGCCTCCTGCACGATCAGGGTGCCGGCCAGATGGTCGACGGCGCTGAATTGGCCGATCACCGAGGCTGCTCCCCGTCCGGCGGCGATTCCCACGACGGTCAACGTGGCTGAGCCCATCACCCGCATGATGCTGAACCGCTCGCCCAGCGCGGTCAGGAGTTCGATCATGCCCGGCCACGGCAGGTGCCCGGCGAGTTCCGTGTTTACGACCCGTCCGGCCAGCGACAGTGGTCCCTCGCCGGCTCGGGGCAGCGCCAGGGCAGCGCCATTGAGCCGGGCGCCCTGCCCGGCCACCGCTTCGAACAGGTCGCCGCGCCAGGGTTCGGACACGACGGCGACGTAGGGAACGTGATCCACCGCCAGGGCGAGTGAAAACGACGTCCATGGAATCAGGTTGGCGTAGTTTGTCGTGCCGTCGACCGGGTCGAGGTACCAGCACGGCACACCGGCCTGCGCCTCGCCGCCCATTTCTTCGCCGACGAAGTTGTGGCCGGGAAACTTGGCAGCAATCCGCGCGCGAACATGGGCCTCGACGGCAACGTCCACCTCGGTCACGAGGTCGCCGGGGTTCGCCTTGGTCGAAATTGTTCCCTTGTCGGCGGATCGGCTGTAGTCCTGCGCCCAGATCGCGAGTTCCCGGGCAATCGCACTGGCCTCGCGCAGCTCGTCCGCCGAAAACGCCGAAACCGCAGAGAAAGCCGCCGGCTCAGGCCCGACGGCCTCGCGCACGGTCTCGGCGAGCAGAGCCAACCGATTGGAGGTCACGGAATCCACGCCCAGCGCGAGCACCCACCGCATGATCGCGGCGCTATCGACCGTCCAGCAGGCGACCCGCAAGCCCAGAGCATGAATGTCGTCCACGAGCTTTTGGCTGAGCACGACATACTCTGCGTTCACAAAATCCGGCCGGAGCTCATCGAGCAACTCAAGCGGTGGCGCCTCGCGCCGGTCCCACGGCAGCCAGATGCTAGCCGCAGCATCCAGAGAACGGATGCGCCGCATCCCGGCCAAACTTCCACACCACGCGACGTCCAGGCCGCTTTCTCGCACTACGTCAAAAGCCGGTGCGGCCGGCGCTTCCTCGTCCATGTCGATAAGCAGCAGAGCTGGGGAATCTTCGAACAGCTTCAGCGCGTCTCGCAACAACGGGACACGAAGATCGTCGCCGCCCAACAGGGCGACCTGCGCGTAGGTCAGGTCCGAGATGGCGGCGTCGAAGCCCCACAACCGAAGGAGGCTCGCATCGTGCAGCAACACCACCTGGCCGTCACGGGTGACCCGAACGTCGACCTCGACGTAGTCCGCCCCCGCCGCAATCGCCGATCGAATCGCTGCGAGGGTATTCTCCCGAAAATTCTGGGAATCCCCGCGGTGAGCGGTGACAGCGGCGACCCGCTGGGCGGCCGCGCTGGGCGCGCTCATGCCACCACCCCGGCGGTCGTGACGAGCCGGCCCTGCCGAAAGGTAAGCGCCTTCTGGATGGCGGCGTGACCGCGATCGCCGGGCGCCGGTGGCAGCCCGGAGGCGAAGGAGCGAAGAGTGGCGTCATCGCGCTTCAGGTAGATTTCGTGAAAATGCCCGTGGGGCACGACGCGCTCGACGACAGCCGGGCGTGCATCGAATGATGCGTGCAGGGTGAACACGACGTCTTCCGGGCGAATGCCGATGACGTCGTCACCGGGCACGATGGCGCCGTTCACCAGCGAACCTTCGATCCGGTTCAGGCTGCCGATAAAGGTGGCGACGAATTCGGTTTCCGGCCGGGAATACAGCTCGGCCGGCCGGCTGAACTGCTCAATCTTTCCGGCGTTCATCACGGCGATTCGATCGGACATCGACATCGCCTCCTCCTGGTCGTGCGTCACGATCAGCGTCGTGATGCCCAGGCGCTGCTGAATTTCACGGATGTCCTCACGCACTTTCACGCGCAGCTTCGCGTCCAGGTTGCTGAGCGGTTCGTCCAACAACAGCAGCTCCGGCTCCTGCACCAGGGCGCGCGCCAGGGCAACGCGCTGCTGCTCACCCCCGGAGATGCGGGCCGGCCGTGAGTTTTTGTGGTGCAGCAGGTTGACCAGCGCGAGGGCAGCATCCACTCGCTGCTCGATCTCCTTTTTGCCGAGTCGACGCAGTTTGAGGGGGAAGCCGACGTTCTTCACGACCGTCATGTGCGGCCACAGCGCATAGTTCTGAAACACCATGGCACTGGGCCGTTTCTCGGCACCGAGGGCCGACACCTCGCGGTCGTGCACCTGGATCGAGCCGGCGTCGGGCGCGAGGAATCCGGCGATCATGCGCAGGGTCGTGGTTTTTCCACAGCCGGAGGGGCCAAGCAGGGAGACCAGCTCCCCGTCCTGCACGGTCAGGTCGAGATTGTCGATGATGGTGCGACCGCCGAGCACCTTGTGGAGGCCGCGCACGCGCAGACCGCGCGAGCCGCCGGCATCCGTTTCAGGGTGTGTGGGTGTCGTGGAATGTATTTCTTCGATCAAAGTCATGGTCTTCTCTACACTTCTTGCGATTGCCGGAGCGGAGCTATTTGATTTGGAATCCCTCGGCGAGCGTGCCGCCGACGATGTGTTTGTGCGCCGCCAGCAGCAGGGCGACCGAGGGGATGGCCAGCAGAATGGAGAACACAGCCGCCACCTGATTCGGGTAGTTGAGCACGAGGGTGTACATCTGCGTTGGCATGGTCATAATGTCGGGTGCGCCAATGAGATAGGTCCCCTGCGCCTCGTCGAACGACGCCAGAAACGACATCACCGCGGCCACCAAAATTCCGGGCAGGGCCAGTGGGAAGGTCACGCTGAGGAACACTCGCAGCTTCGAGGCCCCGGCATCGCGCGCCGCTTCCTCGAGGCTGCGTGGCACCGCGGCGAAGGCGGCCGCAGGAATCCAGGTCATGAACACTACGGTTCCCAAAACGTGCACTATCAACACGCCCAGCACGGTGCTCATTAGGTTGAACGCGTAAAACAGCGAGGCGATGGTGACGTATAGACCCATTTTCGGGAAGGCGTTGAGGGCGAACAGCCCGATCAGAAAGGTTCGCCGACCCCAGAATTCGTAGCGCGCGAAAGCATACGCGGCCGGCAGACAGATGCAGGCCGACACCAGCACGGTCAACGCGGCGAGCGCGAGCGAATTCTGCACCGCACGGCCGAGCGTTTCGTCGCCGAGCACCACGCTCCACCAGCGCAGGGTCCAGCCGTCCGGGCCGAGGTTGGGGAAGGTCCAGGATTCGGCAAATGCTCGAATGCCCAGCCAGGCCAGCGGGCCGAGAATGAAAACGACCATGAGGACGAAAAAGAGCCCGCTGAGCGGACCGCTGAAGTTGAGCCGCGCTGCGTCCTGGCGCGCGCGCTTGGTGATCATCGTCATCAGACTTTTCCCTGATCCTTTGCTGATCGAAAGTTGGCCCAGACATACGCTGCAGCGATACCGGATGCGATCACAAAGACGATGAAGGCCATCACGACGGATTGCTGCGGCTGGTTGAAGGCCGAGAAATAGTTGGACATGCTCACGCCGAGCATGTTGGGCGCATTGGGCCCGGTGAAGTACGGCACCGTGAAGGAGCCGACCACGCCGATCGCGGTGAACGTGACCGCGATCAGGATCGGCACGAAGGCCATGGGAATGAGAATGGATACGACAATGCGCAGAAACCCGGCACCGGCGTCCCGCGCCGCTTCGATCATGGCGTTGGGAATGGCCTGCAGGCCGGAGGTGATCATGAGTACCGCGAACGGCAGCGAGGTCCACACCGATCCGATCACTACGGCGACCATGGTGAAGGCCCACACCGGTGCCTCGACACCGAACTGCGCAAAGACGCTGCGCACGAAGCCGTCACCGGAGTAGAACGTGACGATTGCCCAGGAGGCGATGACCACCGGTATAAACAGCGGGATGATCGCCAGACCGGACAGCAGCCGGGCCATCCGTCCGTCACGGAGCTTGAGGAACAGCCCGATGCCCAGGGCCAGAAAAATGACGATGACCGTGCTGAGCGCTGTCACGCCGACGGTGACCGAGAGGTCGCGCAGGATGCGGGAGTTCGAGAGCACCTCAATATAGGCCGCCGGTGTTCCCCACCAGTTCTCGGCTTCGTGCACGTTCAGGCCGATCGAGGCGATCACGTGGTTCAGGCCACCGGTCAGGCCGATGCTGAACGCAAATGCCAGGACGATCGGGAATCCCACGAACAGCAGAATCAAAATGATCGGGGGGAGGGCAAGGAAGAAGCCCAACCGGCGACGCGCCACAGCCGGGGTGGCTATGGCGCGTCGCTTTGAGCCCCTGGTCGGGGCGAGAGTCACTGTCCCGGAACTTCCTGATCCCACAGGTTGCTCAAGTCACTGCCCATCTGAGAGAAATACCCCTTGCGCAGGTTGCCGGTGTCGGCGTCCTCGAACTCGTTCTGAATGTCGGCCGAAAGCAGGTCGAGGCTGATTGCCGGGAAGCCGGCGATCTCGTTCACGATCATTTCCTGAGCGTCGGGGGTCAGGACGAAGTTGGCGAGCTTGAGCGCACCCTCCTGGCGGGGGCTGGCAGCCGGAACGCCGAGGTAGGCCGCGCTTCCGGTGAAGGACGGGTCGGCGATCTGCGTGTAGTTCACGGACTCGCCGATCGCGCCGTTCTTCTTGCCGGAGATGAACATGTCGGACCAGACCGGCGCCATCGAGATTTCACCGCTCGCCAGCAGGTCCAGCGTCTGCTGGTTGCCGTTGGGGTAGAAACCATTCTGGTAGATGTACGGGTTCAGGCTGCGGAGTGTTTCGAACCCTTCGGTCCACTCGCTTTCCAGTTCCTTCTCGTAGCCGACGGTCATTTTTGCGCGGGCATCCTCAGAGACGTACTTGTCGAGGACCGTCGCGACGAAGGCCGAGCCGGAACCGCCGGACTTCGGGGAGTTGTAGGTGAATTCGCCCGGGTTCGCCTCAATCCATGCCAGCAGCTCGTCGAGGGTCTTCGGCGGTGTCGGGATGGTGGCGGTGTCGTATGCCAGCAGAACGACGGAGCCGCGGTAGGCGATCCCGCCGGCACCGCCGGCCTCGACGACGTCACCCGGAATGTCATTGAAGGCAGGAATTTCGTCCGCGGTCATCGGCGTCAGCAGGCCGGCCTCGGCGGCCATGGGCACGAATCCGCCGTCAACGAGGTCGAAGCCCGGGTCCTTTTCCTGCTGCGTGGCACTCGTCAGCTTGGCCATCGTCTGGGCATCGTGCTCGCCGTGCAGATCGAGGTTGACCGCGACGGTGTAACCGGGGTTCTCCTCTTCGAAGGCGGGAATGAGGTGATCTTCCCACAGCGCCTGGATGTTTTCACCGCCACTGATGAGTACCGTGAGGGCCTGATCGGCCGACCCATCGGTGTCCAGCGATGTTGCGGCGCTGCTCTGCACGCATCCGGCTAAGGCCAGGATCGCGACTGATGCTACGGCTGTGGCGGCAAGGAGCCGAGTTTTTTTCATTACTGTCCGTCTGCTATTTGGGCGATGAGTAAGCCCCAATCTGGGGCACACCGATCTTCCAAAATGCGGGTGACCAGCACATTGCCCGAAGGTAAACAGAAAACGGTGCCCCGTCGACGCGAAGGTGAACGCAGATCCCGTGGCACCGTGCGGGTCGGGCCCACCCTCGGGAACCGGGCCCACCCTCGGGAACCGGGCCCACCCTCGGGAACCGGGCCCACCCTCGGGAACCGGGCCCATGATCTATCGTGGGCCCCCTTCCCCGGCCCGGGCCCGGGAAGTTTAGGAGCTGGGGCTGGACGTGATTTGGCGGGCGTAGAGAGACGCGTAGACGGCGCCTCGGGCCAGCAGCTCGGCGTGGGTGCCACGCTCGACGATGCGGCCGGCGTCGACGACGAAGATCACGTCGGCGTCGACGATCGTCGACAGGCGGTGGGCGATCGCGATGGTCGTGCGGCCATGACTGGCCGTGTCGAGCGCGGCCTGCACGACGCTCTCCGAAATGGAGTCGAGCGCGCTCGTGGCCTCGTCAAGAATGAGTACCGGCGGGTCCTTCAGCAGCACCCGGGCAATAGCGATGCGCTGCTTCTCGCCGCCGGACAGCCGGTAGCCGCGCTCCCCCACCATGGTGTCGTACTTCGCCGGAAAGGAGTCGATCGTGTCGTGGATGTTGGCGGCGCGCGCCGCCGCGATCAGCTCGGCATCCGTTGCCTCGGGTTTCGCGTAACGCAGGTTCTCGGCGATAGTCGCGTGAAACAGGTAGGTTTCCTGACTGACGATGCCGATGTGCGATACGAGTGACTCCTGCTGCAGGTCCCGCACGTCGACCCCGGAGAACAGTACCCGGCCGGCCGAGACCTCGTAAAAGCGCGGAATAAGGTATGAAACGGTGGTCTTTCCGGCTCCGGACGGCCCGACAAAGGCCGCGAACTGGCCCGGCTCGATTGTCAGGGACACATCGTCGAGGGTCGGTCGGGCGTCGCCGCCGGCATCCGGGTAGGCAAACCGCACCCGGTCGAACTCGACCCGGCCCCGATCGGTGCCGGCCGTCGGCACGAGCACCGCGTCGGGCTTGTCACTGATCGCCGGCTTCAGGTCGAGGTATTCAAAGATGCGCGCAAACAGCGCTGATGAGGTTTGCAGGTCGAGGGCGACCCGCATGAGTCCGAGCAGTGGAAAGATCAGCCGGGACTGCACGGTCGTGAAGGCCACGATCGTTCCGGGGGTGATCTCGGTCGTTCCGTTGAACACCAGCGCGCCGGCCACGAGGTAGACGATCGCGGGAATCGCCGACAGGAACACGCTCACCGTGGCGAAGAACCACTGGCCGCTCATCTGCTGACTCACCTGCAGCCGCACCTGGTTGCGGTTCTCCTGCGCATACCGATCGATCTCGTTCTGCTGCCGGGTGAAGCTCTTCGACAGCAGAATGCCCGACACGCTCAGCGTCTCCTGGGTGATCGCGGTCATGTCCGAGAGCGACTCCTGGGTCTTTCCGGCGATGCGCGCCCGCACCTGCCCGACCCGGCGCTGGGCGAATACCAGAACCGGCATCAGCACGACCGCCACGATGGTCAGCTGCCAGTTGAGCAGCAGCATCGCTACGAAAGCCGCGATCACCGTGACCGTGTTGCCCAGGATGCTGGAAATCGTGTTGGTCAGCACCGTCGCAACACCGCCGACATCGTTTTGCAGCCGCGACTGAATCACACCGGTCTTGGTCTTGGTGAAGAAGCTCAGTTCCATAGCCTGCAGGTGCGTGAACAGTCGCACCCGCAGGGCGCCCATCACCTTGTTGCCGACGCTCGCGGTGAGCCAGGTTTGCCAGACGCCGAGCAGCGCGCTGACCAGAAAAACGCCGAGCATCAGCGCAACGAGAACGCCAAGCACCGAGAGGTTCGGGGTGTCGCCGGGCGGAAAGAGGCCGTCGTCGAAAGCCCGCTGGGTGAGCAGCGGCGGCACGACCGAGAGGGCTGCGCTGATCAGAACGAGTACGACCGTGACGATGAGGGTGTTGCGGTGCGGCGCGAACAGATCGGTGATGCGGGCGAGCAGGTGCGGGATGCGCGGGGCGAGCGCGTTCTCGGCGCGCTGCGCCGCGGTGTCCGCTCCGCTGACTCGCTTGCGGGGGCGCTCCACCCCCGCCTGCTGCCGCGGGCCGTGGCCAGGGGCCCCGTGCATTCCACTCATGCACTTACTCTAAACGCAGCTGTGGACTACTTTTTCGGTCGGCAGCAAAGCAGCGCACACCACGCCGCGAGGCGGATGTCCCGACTCGGCCCAGGAACCTCCGTCAATTCCAGTTCAACCGGGCGACGACAGCTGCGTGATCGGTCGGCCACGCATTCTCAAGGTGGTGGCCTAGAACGCTCGCACCCGGGCCAACTTGGCGGTTTTCACCGATGAGGCGCTTTGGGGGTGCTTCGCTCTCTGCCTCACCGGCTACGGTATAGGCCGCTAAGGCGCGCGCACCCCGGCTAAAGATGAAGTCAATCCGGTCCCGAGGTTCCTCATCGGATGGGATGATCGGCGACCAGGTGTGCCCGGGCGCGACACCAACATTGGGATGAACGACTCGAAATGCATCGGCGTACCCCGCGACCTCGAGCATGCGTGAAGTGGGCCACTCGACAGTATTGGCGCGGTGTCCCGGCTTCCAGTCCAGATGCGAGGGCACGTTGAAATCACCCATGATGAGAATGGAATCCTGTGCAGACACAACGCCCTCGCGCTCGAGCCGGCCCTGTTCAGACAAGATTTTCGCGAGCTCGCCTGTGCGTCGGCGTTCGCCCCGGCTGGCGAGGGTATAGCGCGCAGGAATGCGCGCATCATCGGCCGTATAGGGTCCGTAGTCCGAGTGCCACAGGTGCACTGACCACACCGTGACGGCGCCGGTCGGTGTGAAAACGGTGGCACAGGTTGCGAAGGGATCGGTCTCGGTCTGATGAAGCGACAGTGGATACGGACTTATCACCGCGGTGTCATGACCCTGTTGCGCGATATTCCACCCCATCGCCGCCGCCAACCGACGGCCATGATCCCCGAAAGACTCCTGCAGGGCCACGATCGAGTGGGAAGATTCCCGAAGGTACGCGACCTGCTTGGCGTGGCCGTCGTTGGAGTGGCATCCGCCGAACCAGAGATTCCAGGTCATGGCGGTCACACCCTGCTCCGGCGATTCCGGAGTGAACGTAGCGGGCGCCGCTGTCTGAGGAGCTGCGGACTGCGCCACTGGCCCGGTTGTCCGCACGGTGAATTCACCGGTCCGCCCATTCCATTCCGGTACTAAACCATTCGTCACCAGCAGAAAACGATAGGTCGCGTCGGGCAGGTGGGCCAGATCTATTGAGAGTGATTCCCTATCGTTGGGCACGGATGCCGATGCCACGGGTAGACCTGCCGGCAGCTCGTTCCACAGACAGTCGCTCTGGGCATAAACCTGCACCCGCGCCGTTTGTTCGGCCGGATATTGGCACTGCACGGTCAAAGTCGACGTCGCCGCGTCGAAGGAGCCCCCGACGAGAGTGTACGGACCGACCTGCACGGGCTTCTCCCGTTCCAAGATACGGGCCCAATCGACGAGTTCTTCTTCGAGCAGAGTGGTGTGCCGCACGTGGCAGTCGAGGACCACTTTCGGGTCAGCGTTGACGCCGACAACGAGCAGGCCGGCACTCATGGCAGCCAACGCCCCCACCGCCGAGTCTTCAAAGGCGACGGCTGTCTCGGCGGTTACCGATGGATCGAGTTCGTGCAGTTTGCGGAGGGCAGCCACGTACAGATCGGGAGCGGGTTTGCCCGCCGACACCTCATCCCGGGCGACGGAACACGTGATCCAGTCCCGCACACCGATACGTTCCAGAATCTGGTCGAGCAGCGCACGCGGACTGTTTGACGCGACCGCAACGGGGAATCGTGACGCGAGTTCACTCACCAGGGCCACAGCTCCCGGCATCGGGGTCGCCTCCTGGGCGATGAGGGATTGAAATTCTTCGGACAGCGACACCTCCAATTTGTTTACCGAAGGGGTCGGAAGCCCGGCAGCGGCGAGGATCGTCACGAGCTGCGCGGCCACGTCGTCTATTGCGCCACCACGAAAACCGGCCAGGTCGGTCAGGGTTGTGCCGCGCTCGTTCGCGCACGCAGCCACGGCACGCAACCAGAGGTCCTCGGTGTCCGCGAGTAGTCCGTCGCAGTCAAAAATGATCGCGGATGCTGCGCCCGGCAGCAAGCTCGCGCTCACGTCAATGCTGGTGTTGAGAAATTGGGCTTGCATTTATGCCTCCATCCGAAGCGCCGGGCGCCCCGTAAGTCGAACCCGAACTCTCAGGCCGATCGCTAATTTGGCTACGCTAGCCGAGGGAACGTCGACCTTGATCTCGGAACTTCCGTGACTAATGTCACCCTCGATCTTGGCCGTGATGCGAGTAGTCGCACCGCGGTAAACGTGGGAAATGATGTGGGCAGATCCGCGCTCGGACGCCTCCAGCATGAGCAATTCGGGCCGCACATAGAGCAAATCACGATCGCCATCACGGTGGGGCGTCCAGAGCTCGGGGACGGCCGCGCCGCGGGCGACGGCGAGCTGGTTCGTCGTACCAACGAAGCGAGCAACGAAATCAGTGCTCGGTTGGTCGTAGAGAACCCCCGGCTGGTCAATCTGTTCGATTCCACCGCCCCGCATGACCGCCACCCGATCGGCCATCGCTAGCGCTTCATCCTGGTCATGGGTGACGAAGAGCATCGTGATCCCGAGCCGGAGTTGCAGGTTGCGAATCTCCTCCCGAAGTGAGGCGCGCACCCTGGCATCCAGAGCCGACAGGGGTTCATCCAAGAGCAGCACCCGAGGCTCAACGGCGAGCGCTCGTGCGAGCGCGACGCGCTGTTGTTGTCCGCCGGAAAGTTGGGCCGGAAACCGATCTGCGAAACCGGGCAGCCCGACCAGCTCAAGCAAAGAGGTCAGTTTCGCTACCCGCTTGGCCTTGCCTTCGCGTCGCACGACGAGTCCGAACGATACGTTGTCGGCCACACTGAGGTTGGGAAACAGACTGTACGACTGAAACACCATGCCAATGCCGCGACGGTGGGCCGGGACCTGCAATACATCGCGCCCGTCCACCGTGAGAGTACCGCTCGACGCGGTCTCGAACCCGGCAAGAATTCGCAGCGCTGTTGTTTTTCCGCAGCCAGAAGGGCCGAGCAGTGCAACAAATTCCCCGGGTTCGACAGTGAGGTCAAGGCCAGTGAGCACGGTGGTATCACCAAATTTCTTGCTCACCGAGGTGTACTCGATACGCGCCCCCGTTGCACTTCGGGGGTGAGCGATTGTTGCTGTAAGCGTCACGATTCGTGTCCTTTCAAGGCCAGGGCGCGCGCGGGAGCTGCCCGTCCGGCGAGTACGGTCATGGCGATCAACAGTGCCCAGGTGAGGGCGTTAATGAGGAGGGACATGGAAATGGACGCGCGAAAATTGGATCCGGCAATTTGGGTGAGCCAAACCGGCAGAGTTCGATAGCCAAGCGTCACCGCCATCGTGAATTCGCCCAGGCACAGTGCGATGCAGAAGAAGACACAGAAGATGACCGGCCCTTTAATGTTGGGCAGGATGACCCGCCGGAGCACTGTGGCGCCGCTCGCCCCGAGTGAATGTGCGCTCTCGACGAGGGTGCGCAGATCAATGGTGCGCAGACCAGCATCGAGCGATCGAAATACGAATGGCAGGGTTAAGACGATGTAGCTGCCGATCAGAACGATGGGCAGGTCGGGGTTTTGCAGCAGCTGGCTGATCTGAGCCGGCACGGAACCGCGACCGAAACTGGCCATGCTGCGCAGCACGGTGACCAATCCGGCCGCTAGAGCGATTGACGGTACGACGAGGGGGATCGTGCAGACGATCTCAATAATGGGGCGCCACCGGGGCGCCTTCAGGTGGAGAAACACCATGGTCGGAACCATAATGGCCAGCAGCCCGAAAACGGTCAGAACGGTTATGAGCAGCGTCAGCGAAAGCGCACCGAAAAATCCGGGGTCACGCACCGATTCCAAATACGGCTCAAAGGTGAATCCGATGGTGGGCACGTAGATGCTGAAGGCTAAAGCGCAGAGCATCGGCACCGCAATGTAGAGCGCCACCAAGATGATCAAGGCCCAGCTGAGCCCCGGCGCCACGATACGGATGCCGCGCGCCGCACGCGTCGACTGCTTCATTTGAACCATCTCAGACTCCGTTTTTGCAGCGGCATGTAGACGAGTAAGACCAGCAGGGCCACGATGATCATGTTGACACCCAGTGCCATAGCCACATTCTCCTGTCCGGCCAAGTTGCCACCGGCCAGTCCACTGTCGATGCGGAGGGTAATGAGGGGTACTCCGCCGCCTCCGATCAGGGCCGCGGCCGAGGCGTGGGTCGCGAACGACGCGCCAAAGAGAAGGACAAATCCGGCCAGAATCGCCGGAGTGGCGATCGGCAAGCCGACCTTCTTCCAGAAGTGCCAGCTGGTTGCCCCGACGGAGGCTGCCGCCTCTTTCCACTCCAAGCGCAGGCCGGCCAGGGTGGGCAAAACAACCATGACCATGGTCGGGATCAGAAAATACTGATACATCAGAATGAGTCCGCCGCTGCTGTAGAGGGTGAAACCCCGGTCCGTCAGTGACAGGAGCCCCGTCATGATGCCGGCGTTCCCGACCGCCGCGATGAAGGAGAACGCGAGCGGAACGCCTCCGGAATTGGCCAGCACGCTCGTGAGCACGGTGACCACGGCGGTGAGTTTCTTGGAGCGCGTAGTGAGAATGGCCTGCGCGAGGGCCAGACCGATAATGCCGCCAGTCAGTGCGGCTATCAGGCTAATCTGCAGGCTGTTCTGCATTGCCTCCCAGGACGCCCCCCGGAAACTGGCCACAAAGTTGGCCAGGCTGGGCACGTAGCTTCCCGGGACGTTGACGTCGGCGACTCGAAACGCCGACAGCACGATGCCGAAGACCGGCACGCCCAGAAAAAATGCGATGAAGACAAGGAAAGGGATCAGTCCCATGAACGAGGAGTCGCCGCGGCGCTCGGGCCGAGCGGGCGACGAATGAACGATATCCGTTGCCCGGTCGACCGAATCAGTGCCGCAGGGTGCGTCGCTCCTAGCCACCGTGAGCGTCACGAGGCGACCGCTGCGTCCCACTTCTCAGCCAGGAGCAGGTTGGCGGCGCTGCGCTGGACTTCGGACGGAAACTCGAAGCCCTTCGCGACGGTCGGAAGCCTATCGGCCGCAGCCGTGTCGAGAGCACCGGATTCGACCAGTGCGTCAAAACGCACGGGTCGGGTGTAGCCATTGAGCAGGATATTCTGGCCCTCGTCGGAGTACATGAACTCGATCCAGAGGCGTGCCGCAGCGGGGTGCGGGGCGTCTGCATTGATCGACGCGGCGTAGTAAGACGCCATAGTGCCGTCCGTCGGGATGGCAACTTTAAAATCGACACCAGCTGCGGCAGTGTCATCGGCGGCTGCCAAATTCAGGTAGTCCCAGTTGATAATAATGGGGGTTTCACCGGTTTCCAGCGTTCCAGCGTTGGCCTCGACGGGAATGAGGATGCCGCTCGCCGACAGCTCCGCCATGAAGTCGATGCCCGGCTGGATGTCGTCGAGACTGCCGCCCATCGCCATCGCTGCGGCCCAAACCGCGTTGAAGCCGGATTCGCCCTGGGCAGGGTTTCCGGTGAGGGCGACCTTGCCGGCGTACTGCGGGTCGTCGAGTTCGGCGAAAGAGCTGGGGCACACCGCCACCGCCGCCGCGTCACACCCGATAGTGACATAACCGCCGTACTGGTTCGTCCACCGTCCATCGGTGTCCGTCAGCGCCGGGTCAATGTCAGCGACCGTGGCAGGACGATATTCAGCCAGGAGCCCCTCCGCACTGGCGCTGTTGGCGAAGGAAACTCCGGTGTCGAGGTAGTCGAGAGACCGGCTCTGGCCAATGCGGTTCTTGATGGCATTGATCTGGTCCTGGCTGGAACCGGCCGAGGTGTCGTTGTCGACTTCAATGCCGTAGGTCGCCGTGAATTCCTCGACCAACACCCCATAGTTTGCCCAGTCCGGATAGAGTCCCATGACGTTCAGGGTTCCTTCAGCCTGCGCAGCAGTGATAAGGCTGTCCAGCCCCCCGCCGGCTTCGACCGAGGTAGCGGCGGCCCAACCGACGTCCGCGGCAGCGTCAGTGGAGGTGCTGGCACAACCAGACAGGCCAATCGCGCCGACAAGCAGGATTGCGGGCAGATAACGGCGGTGCGACGTGTTCATTGAAATCCTCTTCAGCCAGAATGATCGTGTACCGGTGGGTCACCGACGGAGACTCCCGAGACAAAAGATCATCGCTCACCCAACTTCTCTAGTGAACTTTGATCTTTGACGTTCGAAGTTCACTAGAGAAGTTGGGCCGGGATGGGTAAATTGAGTGACGAGTAGGTAAACGCTCGGTGAACCCCCAGTGCGTGAGTCCGGTGCGGTCGTCGCACGTTGCGGTGACGCAATACTTTGGACAGTGATCCAGGCTGGGTGCTCAGAGCGCGGCCGTACAGAGTGAGGTTGGGCGTGGCGCGGTATCACGACATTGCAGAAGCCGTTCGAGGCGCAATTACCCGGGGCTTCTATGAGCGCGGAAGTCAGCTGCCCAGCGAACGTGAGCTCTCGGAAGAATTCGACGTTGCTCCCGGTACCATCCGGCAGGCGCTGGGCGAACTCGAAACCGAGGGGGTCCTGGCCTCCCGTCGTGGCAGTCGGCGCACCGTCGTCGGCGAGCCGCGGCCAGCCGCCACGTTCGAAGAATTTCGCAGTTTTGCCCAATGGGCATCGTCGCGCGGGCGCGTTCCAGCCGGCCACGTCATCTCGGGGGTGTGGCAGGACGCTTCGCCGCTCGACCGCGAGGAACTTAGGCTACCGACAGCCGCTCGCGTGTTCTGCGTTGTGCGGGTACGCCTGCTTGACGGCAACGCCATCATGGTGGAGCGCACCCGCTACCGGGACTCGGTCGGCGCCGAGGTGGAGCAGATTCCGTCCGAATGCCCGTCGGTGACTGCCTGGCTCGCGGCGACGGCCAACATCACTTTCTCCCGCGCGGAGCATCAGTTTTCCGCCTGCCCAGCAGGGGTGGAAGACGCGCGGCTGCTCAATGTGCGCCGCGGGTCCCCGCTGCTCATGCACAAGCGCGTTAGCTTCAGCCGCGACGGCCTACCTCTTGAGTGGTCAGTCGACCGTTACGTCGCCGGCACCATCAGCCTCGTCGTCGACAACTCCCTCAACACCAACGCCTTGCGCTGGGAATGACGACCGAGGGCCACCCCGCCGGGGTCGGCCCCGGTAACCATTCACCGGAGATCTGCAGGCCCACCTACCCCTTGGTAGACCCGGCCAGCAGGCCCCGCACGAAGAAGCGTTGCAGGGAGAAGAACACGATCAGCGGCACCAGAATAGACAGGAACGCACCGGCCGTGAGCAAATGCCAGTCCTGGCCGCGGGCGCCGGAGAGTTCGGCGAGCAGCTTGGTCATCGGGGCAACCGCGCCGTCGGCGAAGATTAGCGCCACCAGCAGGTCGTTCCAGACCCACAGAAACTGGAAGATGGCGATCGAGGCGATGGCTGGCATGGTCAGGGGCAACACGATGCGGAAGAAGATCTGCCCGTGGCCAGCGCCATCAACCCGAGCGGCTTCAATGACTTCGGCCGGTATCTCCGAGACGAAGTTGTGCAGCAGATAGATGGCCAGCGGCAGGGCAAACATGGTGTGCGCGATCCAGACCTGCGAGTAGCCGCTGCCCGGGTTGAGCGCCGCGACCACCGGGTAGCCGAAGAGCGTGCCGCCGGAGAAGAACTGCAACAACGGAACGAGCGCCATCTGAATCGGCACGATTTGCAGGGCGAAGACTCCGATGAACATCACGTTCTTGCCGCGAAAATCGATCCAGGCAAAGGCGTAGGCCGCAAGGCTGGCAATCATCAACGGGATGAGCGTGGCCGGGAGGGTGATTGCGATCGAGTTAATGAACGACCCGGCCAGATTGATCTGGCTATTGCCGGCGGCCAGAGCCGTGATGTAGTTGTCGAAGGTGACCCCGGTGTTGGTGAAGATGGTCCACCAGCCGGTGGTGCGCACTTCCTGCGCCGGTCGGAATGACGACACCAGCAGGCCCAAGGTAGGGATAGACCAGAGCACCGCGATGATAAGCGCCCCGATGGTCGCTCCGCGGCTGGTCAACCGCTTCTTGGTCTTGCGGGCGATCGTTGCTTCCGCGCTCCGGGCGCTGCGGCGCTTAGTGGTGGCGTCTACCGGAATGACCGCGCTCATCGGATTTCCCTCTGCTTCTTAATCTGGCGGGCGTTATAGACAACGATCGGAAGCACCAGCAGGAAGAGCACCAGAGCGAAGGCGGCGGAGCGGCCCTGCTCGAAGTTCTTGAACTGGGTATACATTTCGTTGGCCACGACGCTGGTCTCGTTATTGCCGGCCGTCGTGGTGCGCACAATGTCGAAGACCTTGAGCGAAATAATAGAAATTGTCGTCAGAACTACGACGAGGGCGCCGCGGATGCCCGGAACGGTCACGTTCACGAACTGCTGCCAGGCGTTGGTTCCGTCGAGTTCGGCGGCCTCCATCTGCTCGGTCGGTACGCCTTTAATGGCGGCCGAGAGCACGACCATCGCGAATCCGGTCTGCACCCAGATCAGAATCACGATCAAGAACAGGGTGTTGAACGGAGAGAAGGAGAGAAAGTCGACCGGCTGGCCGCCAAACAACACCACGATCTGGTTGAGCAGGCCGATCTGCTCCTGATCGGCTGGGCGGGCCGTGTAGACGAAACGCCAGATGATGGATGCCCCCACCAGCGAAATAGCCATCGGCATAAAGACCAGAATTTTGAAGTATTTTTCACCGCGGCTCTTGTCGATGAATACCGCGTAGGCGAGGCCGGCAATGGTCGAGACGGTCGGGACGATGAGCACCCAGACGATCGTGTTGAGCACGATGCGCACGTTTTCGGGCTGGGTGAAGATCCAGATGAAGTTCTCCAGGCCGACGAACCGGTCACCGCGAGCGCTCATGAAGGCCTGCACGGTGGTTTGAATCGTCGGAATGACCAGGCCGATGGCCAGCAGGAGCATGGCGGGAGCGAGAAAACCAACCAGCTGAAATAGGTACCCAGCGCCCTTGCGCGATCGATAGTCGATATAGAAGAAGCCGAGGCCCAGCACACCGGCACCGATGATGGCCCAAGTGTAGGAGTTGGCCACCAGCAGAATAATCAGGGGTGCCAGAACGCAGACGGCGAGACGAATGACCGTGTAGATGCGGCCAGAGCGGGGGGCAATCTCTACAAAGAACAAGATGGCACCGACAACGACACCGAAAGCCAGAATGACGATCGGAACTTGTGCCAGCGCTGGTAATTGCGCCAGCCAGGAGAAGAAAGCGGACATCTGAAACCTTTCGAGTACGGCAGTGAACCCTGGTATTCGCTCAACAACCGGTGAAAACGCATACGCAACGTACGCCTGTCACGCACGGTGTGCCGCCCGTTTCTGAAGGCGGGCGGCACACCGTTTCATGCCTGAGTGTTGACTGTTTCAGGCTAGCTCGACGGCCAACCCGCTTCGATGCTGGTGAGCACCTCGCTGGTCGGCGTGCCGTTGATCCAGCTCACCATTCCCTTCCAGAACGTTCCGGCTCCCACGGCACCCGGCATCAGGTCGGAGCCATCGAAACGGAAAGTGGTGTCCGGGTCCTGCAGGATTTTGATCGCTTCCTGCAGGATGGGGCTCGTCGCCTTGCTGGCATCGAGTCCCTTGTTGGCGCTGATCACACCACCCAGGCCCACCCGGCTGTTGGCCCAGTCGGCGCTGGAGAGGTACTCCAGAACTGCCTGCGTGTCGGCATCGTCGGAGAATGCACCGACGATTTCGCCACCACCGGTAACAGCCTGGCCGCCCGCCTCAACGGACGGGGTGATGAAAGCCCAGACGTCAGCATCGGGACCGACCTCGCCACCGGCATCCGTGATGAAACCATCAAAGAACGATGCCTGGTGGGTCATCGCACAGGTTCCGTCAGAGACCGGGATGGCAACGTCACCGAAGGGGGTGCTGTTGATCGATGCGACGTCGCCGTAGGTGGCATTGACAAAGGCCGGGTTGAGCAAAATTTCGCCCAGCGAGTCGAAGGCCGACGCGATGGCCGGGTCGGTGAAGGGAATCTCGTTGGCGACCCACTTGTCGTAGGTCTCGGCGCCGGCCTCGCGCAGCACCAGGTCTTCTACCCAGTCTGTTCCCGGCCAGCCGGTGGCGTCGCCAGAGCCGAAGCCCGCGCACCATGGGGCCGCGCCGGTCTTTTCCTGGATGGTCTGGGTAACGGCGAGCAGCTCGTCCCACGTCGTGGGCACTTCAACGCCCCACTCCGCAAACTTCGCCGGCGAATACCAGACAAAACCCTTGACGCTCGCCATGAGGGGGGCGCCGTAGAAGACGTCGTCGACCGTGCCGTAGGCCTTCCAGTCGGCCGACCAGTTCTCGTCGGCGTTCGCCTCGACGGCCGCCGGGGCGGGCTTCAGGAAGTCGCGGGAGGCCAGGTCCTTCATGAGGCCGGGCTGCGGGAAAATCGCGATATCGGGGGCATTGCCACCCTGGGCGCGAATGGAGATCTGCGACTCGAACTCCTTCGACGATTCGTACTGAATGTCAATGTTGTTGTCTGCTGCCCAGCCGGCCCAGGACTCTTCGAGCAGCTTGGCCTCGGTGTCGGCGATCGTGCCATAGATGGTGACGACGCCGTCGCCCTCGGCGCCAGCTTCATTGGTGGTAGCTCCCGGGCCGCCAGAGCAAGCGGTTAGGGCCAGACCCGCGATCGCCGCCAGGGCGAGCGGTGCTGTAATTCGACGGTGCAGGGAAGACCGCATCTTGTTTCTCCTCATTGAGTGGCGCTTGGTCGAGTGGTGGTGCTGAGATTCTGTCAGGGCGGGTAGCTCCGGACTAGTGGCACCGGCCCAGAATAAGCTATTTCTGCCACAACTCGGGAACCGGTTCCACACCATAAATTACGTCACCCGATCAGCGATAGCAACCCTGCGAAGATAACAAAATGGCAAAGATCCAAAACCTGCCGCTGGAAACCCTCCATGTGTGGCGGAACATCAGCAGGGAATCAGGGGTTATCATGGAACCGGTTCCATGATGCGCCAACCCGCGCTATCGTGTCTGAGAACCAGTCGCCAAAGACGGAGACCTGATGAGTTCAATTGCCGATGTCGCGCGCCTCGCCGATGTGGCCAAGGCCACTGCCAGCCGGGCGCTGAGCGGCCGGGGCTACGTCTCGGCCGAGACCCGCCAGAAGGTTGTCGACGCGGCCAGGCAGCTCGGTTACGTTGCGTCACAAAACGCCGCCAGCCTGGTGACCGGCCGAACCAAGAGCGTCGGGGTGATCATTCCTTTTATTAACCGTTGGTTCTTCGCCGAGGTGCTGGAAGGCGTGGAAGAGGCACTGCTCGAGCAGGGCTATGACATGACCCTGTATAATCTGCCCCTGGCCTCCCCCGAACGCGAGCGCGTCTTTGAGTTCTTTCTGGCCCGCAAGCGTTTCGACGGCATTGTCTCGGTGGGCGTTGCCCTGAGCGACGCCGAGGTCAATCATCTACATCGTCTGGGGCGCCCGCTGGTCGGGATCGGCGGCGCTATTCGCGGCGTGCCGACCATTTCCATCGACGACGTTGCCGCTGCCAGGCTGGCCACAGAGCACCTGCTCAGCCTCGGGCATCGCGACATCGTGCACGTCGGCGGCAGTCGGGTCAATGAGATGGATTTTCACGTGCACAGAAACCGCTATGGCGGTTTCGAGGCGGCCATGACGGCGGCGGGTTTACCGGTGCAAGGGTGCCTTCATACCTCTGAATTCACCGTTCCCGGTGGCCATGAGCGCGGCCTGGCCCTCCTGGGCGACCCACGGCAGCGCCCGACCGCGATCTTCGCGGCGAGCGACGAGATCGCGATTGGACTCATTGTCGCGGCTCGGGAATTGGGTATCCAGGTGCCAGCAGAGCTCAGCGTGATCGGAATCGACGGGCATCCATATTCCACAATGTTTCGTCTCACAACACTGGAGCAGCATCCGCGTCGGCAGGGCCAGCTCGCGGTTGCCTCGCTGCTGGCCGAGTTTGAGAACCCAACGCTTGGTGGGCACGATGACGCGTCCACCGTGCTCCAGACGAACCTCGTTATTCGTTCGAGCACGAGCGCGCCACGTCAACCGACCGTCTCTGGTTCCTGACAACACACCTGCGCGAGCGCGGCATCCGCTGTGGGTAACGCTCATCAGGCCCACTGGGGTACGACAAAGGGGCGCCGTCTCCTTTCGGAAACGACGCCCCTTGCACGCTGATCAGTCCGAAGACTGGTCGGCTACGCCTCAATCAGAGCCCCTGTGGGGCGATGATTACTTGAGGGTAACGGTTGCGCCGGCCTCTTCGAGGGAAGCCTTGGCCTTCTCGGCAGCATCCTTGGCAACGCCCTCGAGGACGGCCTTCGGTGCGCCATCGACAACGGCCTTGGCCTCGCCGAGGCCCAGGCTGGTGAGCTCGCGCACAACCTTGATGACCTGGATCTTCTTGTCGCCAACGACGTCAAGGATGACGTCGAACGCGGTCTGCTCTTCGACCTCTTCAGCAGCAGCGGCGGGGCCAGCGGCTCCGGCAGCGGCGACGGGAGCGGCTGCGGTGACCTCGAAGGTCTCCTCGAACGCCTTGACGAACTCGGAGAGCTCGATGAGGGTCAGGCCCTTGAACTGCTCAAGCAGGTCTTCAGTGGAAAGCTTTGCCATGATGTACTCCTATTAGTTTCTTAAAAATTCGTGAACCGTGAACCAGGCAGGTGCCTAGTTCGCGGACTCCTGCTTCTCACGCAGCGCGTCGATGGTGCGAACAGCCTTCGACAGCGGTGCCTGGAAGAGATAAGCGGCTCCGAACAGCGATGCCTTGAAGGCGCCGGCCAGCTTGGCCAGCAGCACCTCGCGGGACTCGAGGTCGGCAAGCTTGCCAACCTCCGCTGCGGTGAGCGGGTTACCGTCAAAGTAACCGCCCTTTACCACCAGGAGAGGGTTTGCCTTGGTAAAGGCACGCAGGGTCTTCGCGACGGCGACGGGGTCTCCGTGCACGAAGGCGATAGCGGACGGACCGACAAGTTCCTCGTCGAACGAGGTGATGCCGGCATTGTTGGCCGCAATCTTGGTGAGCGTGTTCTTTACCACGGCGTACGTGGCGTCCTCACTGATGGACTTACGCAGGCTCTTGAGCTGCGCAACAGTGAGACCGCGGTACTCGGTGAGCAGAACGGCGGTCGAGCTCTGGAATTTCTCCGTAAGCTCGGCGACCGTTGCTTCCTTGTTCGCCATGGTGCTCCTCATTAATAATCATGTGCCGGGTAGCCCGGGGCGCAGACATGAAAAAAGCTCCAGCGCAGGGCGCCGGAGCTTGGGGAACAATCCAAAAGACTGTAACTGAACTTCGAACACCTGCGCGGGCCGTTCACGTGAATGAACCTTCGTCTGCACTTCTGTCTTTCGACATAGCGCAGCAACCGGCGGTCTGTGGCTGGAGTTCACCTTACGGCAGGTTGCGGGCGCGCGCAAATCAGCATCCACTTACCGGCCAGTGTCGCGTCTGCCGACGCGAAATGGTTGACATGCGTCCACTATCTGCCTATCGTTGATATCTGTCAACCACTTAAGGAGTCGCATGGCCCGCGCCAGTCGAACCGCTCGAGAGCGTGCCCCCGACGGTTCGATGGCACACCGCCAGGTGCTCGAAGCCCTGTCGGGCCTGCTGCTGGGCATGTTCGTGTCAATTCTGGCGAACACCGTCGTGAGCACCTCGCTGCCGCTCATTTTGAGTGACCTCAAGGGCTCGCAGTCGGCCTACACCTGGGTCGTCACGGCGACGCTGCTCGCCACGACGGTGAGCACGCCCATCTGGGGCAAGGTCGCCGACCTGTTCAACCGCAAGCTGCTCATTCAGCTGGCCCTCGCCGTCTTCGTCATCGGCAGCGCCCTCGCCGGCTTCTCGCAGGACTCGGGCACCCTCATCGCGTTCCGGGTGCTGCAGGGCCTCGGCGCCGGCGGCCTGGTCGCCCTCAGCCAGATCATCATGGCCGACATCATCAGCCCCCGCGAGCGCGGCCGCTACGCCGGCCTGTTCGGCGCGGTCATGGCCCTCGGCACCATCGGCGGCCCGCTGCTCGGTGGCGTCATAACGGATGCCTTCGGCTGGCGCTGGAACTTCTTCATCGCCCTGCCGGTGGCAATCGTCGCCATCGTGCTGCTGCAGCGCACCCTGCACCTGCCGGCACGGCCGAAGCGGGTCGTACGCATCGACTACCTCGGGGCCGCGCTCATCACGAGCGGCATCTCCCTGCTGCTGATCTGGGTGACCCTGGCCGGTTCGCAGTTTGAGTGGCTGTCGCTGACCTCGTGGGTCATGGTAATCGGTGCCGTCCTGCTGCTCGTAGCGGCCGTCATCGTCGAGATGCGCGCCACGGAGCCGATTATTCCGCTCAGCCTGTTTCGCAATCGCACCTTTACCTTCGCGACGGTCGCGAGCCTCGCGGTCGGCGTCTCCCTGTTCGGAACCTCCGTCTTTCTCAGCCAGTACATGCAGCTCGCCCGTGGCGCGACGCCAACCGAGTCCGGCCTGCTCACCATTCCCATGATGGGCGGCTTACTCATCTCGTCGACGCTGTTCGGAACCGTGATCAGTCGGCGCGGCACCTGGAAATCGATCATGGTCTCCGGCTCCGTGCTCATGCTCGTCGGCACCACCCTGCTCGGCACGCTCGATGTGCACACCAGCCTCGTCTTCGTCGGCGTCTATATGTTTACCCTCGGAGCCGGCCTGGGCATGGTCATGCAGAACCTCGTTCTGGTCGTGCAGAACACCATTGAGGTGCGACACCTCGGCGTCGCCACCAGCTCGGTCACCTTCTTCCGCAGCCTCGGCGGCGCGGTCGGTGTCTCGGTGATGGGGTCGATTCTGGGCAGTGTCGTAGCCACGCAGATCAGCAGCCGCGTCGGCAATCTCAGCCCCGCCAATCAAGCGGATGCGGGTCGACTACTGGGCGACGGTGTCATCCCGCAGGTCAATCTGCTGCCCGACGTGCTGCGCATCATCGTGGAAACGGCCTACGGCTCCGGCGTCGGCCTGATCTTCCTGGTCAGCGCGCCGCTGGTTCTCGTGACCCTTCTCATGGTGTCGCTGCTGCCCAATCATCCGCTCGGCACGGAGACCGGCATCGATCGGGTGCGCTCGGCCACCGTAGAGTCGACTCCGGCGCCGGAATCGACCCGGCTGCGCGAGACGGAAACCGTGGAGGACATCGTGATCGACGTGAGCGCGGCATCCGCTGGACTGCTGCCGGTGGGGCGCGCCCACGATACCCAGTCGATTCGTATCGTGCGGCCCGCCAGCGACAAGACCAGGACAACACGCGATGAGTGACACGGTCGCACCGACATTTGTGGATGGCGAGAGCCCCGAACTCGCCCGGGTTGAGGCGCAAATGGCCCTGCTCGCCTCGGGAATCCGGGCCAGCACCCGGTCGACCGCGGCCAGCATCGACCCGGCCCTGGAGCCGTTCGGGCTGGCTGTGCTGCGCGTGCTCGCTCGACGGGGCGAAACCCACGCCGGAGTCGTCGCCGAGGTGCTCGCGGTGGATCGGAGCATGATCAGCCGCCAGGCCAGGCTGCTCTGTGGGCTGGACCTCGTCGGAACCCGGGTCGATCCGCGCGACGGTCGCGCGCGGTTTTTGGCGCTCACCCCGCTCGCCGAGGCGAAGCTGGCCAAGGTGCGCCGCGAGCGCACCGCTCTCGTTCACCGACGTCTCAGCACCTGGACGACCACCGAGCTCGACCAGTTCGCCGTTCTGCTGGAGCGGCTGAACGAAGCCGACTAGGCCGCGACGAGCGGAAGCGCCACCCGAAACTGGGTGCGACCGGGAACGCTCTCGACACTGACTTCGCCGTGGTGCGCAGCGACGACCGCTGCCACGATGGCGAGGCCCAGGCCGGTGCTGCCGGTTCCGCGAAAGCGTGAGCTGTCGCCGCGGGCGAACCGTTCGAACAGGGTGTTTTTGAGGGCATCCGGAATGCCCGGACCGTTATCGGTGACCGTGATGACGGCCTGGTCGCCGATGGCGGTGAGCGCGATGACCACGCTGCTGCCGGCATCCGTGTGGATCCGGGCGTTAGCGAGCAGGTTGGCGATGACCTGACGCAGGCGCGGTTCGTCGCCGGTCGCCTCGATAGGTTCTTCGGGCAGCTCGACGTTCCAGCCGTGATCGGGGCCGGCGGCGTGCGCGTCGCTGACGGCGTCGACGAGCAGCATGGTGAGGTCCACCGGCTCCAGTTCGAGTTCACGGCCCTCGTCGAGGCGGGCCAGCAACAGCAGATCCTCGACCAGCCCGGTCATGCGCACCGACTCCGACTCGATGCGACCGAGCGCGTGCATGGCGTCGGGCGGCAGCTCCTGGCCGCTGCGGCGAGTGAGTTCGGAATACCCGCGAATGGATGCCAGCGGGGTGCGCAGTTCGTGGCTCGCGTCGGCGACGAACTGGCGCACCTTGCGTTCGCTCGCCTGCCGAGCCTCCAGGGCGAGGTCGACGTGGTCGAGCATGCGGTTGAGGGCGGCGCCGACCCGGCCGACCTCGGTGCGCGGATCGGTGTCGCCGGCCGGAACCCGATCATCGAGCGAGACCTCGCCGCGGTCCAGCGGCAGCTGCGCGACCCGGGTGGCGGTCGCGGTGACCCTCTGCAGTGGGCGCAGGGCCAGCCGCACCACCCAGGCGGCGATGATGGCGACGATCACGAGTCCGACGAGCGAAACAAGGCCAACGATCAGGGCCAGTTGGGCGGCCGTGGCAGCAACTCCGGAAAGCGGAAGGCCAACCAGATAGAGCGTGCCGGTGCGGGACGTTTCGGCCTGCACCCGGTACTCGCCGAGTTCGCCGCCGAGGTGCACCGTGACCGGCGTCGATTGGTTGACGTGGTCGGCGAGGATCTGTACCTGCTCCGACGTGAGCGCCTCGATTTGTCCGCTCTCGTCGTCGGTGTAGCCGGTCGTGATGCTGGTTCCGTCGTAGACGAGGGCGAGCAGTCCGGGCGGCTGGGCCGGGCCGCTGAGAATGCTGTCGGCCGTCGGAGTGCCGAAGTAGGGGTTGCCGGGCAGGTCGCCGAGACGGTCGCCGTCGTTGTCGCCGACGCCGCCGAGCGCGGCCCCGGAACGGTCAGCGGCCGAGGCGAGCTGTAGGTCTAGCCGGTCGACCAGGGAAGCGCGCAGAATGACGACGCTCACTATGCCGATCGTGATGCTCACGACCGCGAGCAGCCCGACGACGGTGAGCACGAGGCGGCGCTGCAGGGTCCAGGGCGAGCGGGGGCGGCCGCGGCGACGGGGCATCCGCTCAGTCATGAAGCAGTTTTGAGCATGTAACCGGCGCCACGCACCGTGTGGATCATCGGCTCGCGGCCGACATCGACCTTCTTGCGCAGGTACGAGATGTAGATTTCGACGACGCTGGATTTGCCGCCGAAGTCGTAGCTCCAGACCCGGTCGAGAATCTGGGCTTTGCTGAGCACCCGGCGCGGATTGCGCATGAGAAAGCGCAGCAGTTCGAACTCGGTCGCGGTCAGTTCGATGGCGTCGCCGTCGCGAAACACCTCGTAGCTGTCCTCATTGAGGGTGAGGTCGCCGACGGTAATGCGCGGGTCGGTCGAGTCGGCCACGGCGAGGGTGGAGCGGCGGATGAGACCGCGCAGCCGGGCAACGACCTCCTCGAGGCTGAACGGTTTGGTGACGTAGTCGTCGCCGCCGGCGGTGAGGCCATTGATGCGGTCGTCGAGGGAATCCTTGGCGGTCAGAAACAGCACCGGTGTCTCGTAGCCGTCGGCGCGCACCCGCTGCAGCACCTGCAGGCCGTCGATGTCGGGCAGCATGATGTCGAGAACGATGGCGTCGGGGCGGAATTCGCGGGCGATGCTGAGTGCTTGGCGGCCTTCGCCGGCGGTGCGCACCTCCCAGCCCTCATAGCGCAGGGCCATCGAGAGCAGATCAGTGAGCGTCGGTTCGTCGTCGACGACGAGTACGCGAATGGCACTGCCGTCGGCCTTGGTCAGTCGGGGGCCGTGGCCGGTGTGCGCGCTCTCACGTGTGCTCATAGTAGTAAGTATCGCTACTTTTCTATGAGTCGACTATGCGTTGCCCTAGCCCTCACTGTGAGCAGCCTTGCCCGGGCGTGCGAATTTGCCGCGTGCTGGAGCAATCCTTGGGTTTCGTCCCGAATTCTGCCGTAAATCCTGAGGTGGGGCGAGCATGATCGATCAGACACGAGGTGCGACACGGGGGGAACCGGCCATGACCTTGACAGCCCTGCTCCGCCGCCGAGCACTACCTTCGAGCCCTGCTGCACTCGTCGACCACGCCCCGGCCGATGCCCACAATCTGACCGACGTCGGCAAAAAGACCTACTTTCTGGTCTACGGACGAGATGCGCTGTTCTGCTTCGACGGTTCGAGCCTGGCCACCGTGCCTCAGGCCCCGGCAGGAATCACGCGCATCGTCGCCGTGGGCAGCGACCTGTATCTGACGGCCGAGTCCGACCGGCATCCGGGTCTCACGTCGATCCATCGCTATCGCAACGGCCGGTTCACCTTCATCGCCACAACCGAGGCCTCGCAACTGCTCCTGACCAGCTTTCGCGGACGAGCGTACTTTCGCTTACAGTCCGGCCTCTGGTACGTCAACGGCCGTGACCTGGTTCCAGTAGCCGGATCCCCGATCGATATTCTCGCCCTGACGGTGTTTGGTCAGGAACTCTATATCGTTCACCATGACTCAGAGGTGTGCGCCATCTCGAGCTACCGCGGGTCATCGTTTACCCGGCTGGACGGCGTTCCCGCCGACGGGCCGTTCGAGTTCGCCGCCCTTGATGAGGCGCTATATATTCGCACGCGCCGTCACGTCTATGTCTGGGCGCGGTCAACCTTCAGCCTCGCATCGAACGGGCGATTCACCGGGCTGGTCGCCTACAACGGGGTGCTCTATGCCAAGGCCTACGGCACGAGCAAGCTCGGGGTGCTCGACCGCACCGGCTTCTCTGAGCTCGCGAATACCCCGCCGCTGAGCGGGGAGATCAACATCGTTCGGGGTGGTCTGTACTTTCTCGACCGCGCCGGACGGCTGCACACGCATCGAACGGCGGCCCCGCCGCTTCGCGCGTCGATTGACTGAGCGCGCTCGCGGTTTATTGCAGGATGTTGAGCAGTTCCGGCGCGGGCACGAGCGCGTGGCTGCCGGGCAGGAACAGCCTCTGGCAGCCGTCGAGTTCGACCTGAATCGACGTGTCGAGCCGGGTGCCTGCGCGCTCCGGCCAGAGCACCGCAAACCGGGTCGGGTCGGTGCTGCACTCGGGCGCCTGCGAAGCGGATGCTGCGGCGGCGAGCAGCGCCGCAGCATCCGCTTCAAGGGTGCTCGCGCCGGCAAAGGTGCCGAACTGCAGGTTCATCATTGCGCCGAGAGCGAGGTCATCGATCCCCGCGACGGAGTTGAGCTCGCTGAGGTCGGGGTCTTGCTGCAGATCGACCGTGTAGACGCAGACGCTCGCGCCGTCGACGCCGGCGAGGGACGGAGCCTCGGCCGGCGGCGCCGGAATCGTGGTCGGTTCAGCACCGTCGCTCATGCCGTCCGGAAAGGTCTGCAGGCCCATACCGCCAAAGAGCAGCGACTGCTCGGGCGTGCCGGCCGTCATCGCGCAATTGGCGTCGAGCGCCTCTCGCGTGACCTGCAACACGAGCGGAAGCAGGGTCGTGTCGGTCAGCTCGAGCTCGTCGAGAGCGGTGTGGGTCGCCGGCTTGGTTTTGCCGCAGGAGGTGCGCGGCCAGGCCGCCCGCAGCGCCTCACCATTGGAGTTTTGCAGCCAGAGTGTGGGCACCAGCTCCATGTCGGCGGTGCAGGCCTGATTGGGGCCCGCCTGGTCGCTGGGTTCGGCGAGCGCCGACAGCAGCGCGCCGAAGTCGCCCTCGAGGGTCTCGACCTGCACTGCCGACCAGCGGCCCTGCGCGTCGTCGAGGCTGCCGAAAAAGGTGCAGCGATAGGCGGCGACGGGGTTGAAGTCGGTCGGAACCCGTCCCGGATCCGGCGCGGCGGGGTGCTCGGCGGTCAGGTCGGTTTGGGTCGGAACACCCTCCTGCACGGCGATGTCGTGATTGAGGTTGGGCGCCTGGCAGTCGACCCCTTCGACGAGGTGCGCGATCGGAGCGTCGGTCGCGGCGGGGAAGCCGGGGAGGCCGGCGCATCCGCTGAGCAAAATGGCGAGCGTGATCGCGACTACGCCTCCAGCTGTGCGTGCGCGGTGCGACATAGTATTCCCCCGGTTGGTTGCCGTGCACTCACGCTAGCGAACTCAGATCACTTCGCGATAACGATTCTCAGAGTTTCGGGGCTGCCGAGCGGGGCGTGTCGGGTGGAACGCGGCGCGGCGAGCGGTCGCAGCGTGCGCGGCAGCAAACGAGCGGCACTCCGTGGCGGTGGCGCGCCGACCGGGCGCGCGGGCACACAATAGAGGGGTGCCGAATTCAACGCTGTCCCTCTTCGATCTGGACCAGCCTTCAACGCACCTTGCAGCATCCGCTCTGCTGCCGGCACCGCACACGCTGCGCATCGTCGCCGACTCGACCGACCGGGTGGCCTGGCTGCGGGCACGCAACCAGGGAATCACCGCAACGGATGTCGCGAAACTGTCGACTCCGAAATCCATTCTGAACGCGGCCCACGACAAAATGCACGGCACGAGCTTCACCGGCAACAGCTACACCGACCACGGGCGGGCCCGGGAACCGGTCATCGCCGCCTGGGTGCTGGAGAACTACGGCATCGAGCCGAGCACGAACCTGTTCCGTTCGCTCGCGCACCCGCGGCATCTGGCCACACCCGACGGAGTCGGCGTGGCGGCCAATGGCGATCTGCACCTGGCCGAGATCAAGACCACGAGCAAGCCGTGGCGCAGCATTCCGCGCAGTTATATGCGGCAGGTGTGGTGGCAGCAATATGTGCTCGGCGCCGACCGCACGCTGCTGGTCTGGGAAGAGCACCTGGGCTTCGTGCCGGTGGCCCCGGTGCCCGAATGTCGCTGGATCGAACGCGACGAAGACCAGATCGCCATATTGGTCGGCCTCGCCAACGCCCTGATCGACAACCTCGACGAGCAGACCCGCCGCTAGCGGTCCGTTTGGCGGGGCCTGCGCGGTGAGGGGTCCTCACCGCGCATCCCTCAGGCGCACCCCTCATCGCTCATCAGGGAGCAAGCAAGTCCCTATGTCTAGTCCGGGCCCGGGCCCGGAAAGCGGGGGCGCGGGCGCGATGCAGCAGAATGGGGAGCATGGCTACTGAATACGAACTGCCGGAGACCATGCGCGCCCTCATCATCGACGAGACCGGTGCCCCCGAGGTGTTGCACCTGGCCGATCGGCCGCTGCCCCGCCAAATTTCCGACGAGGTGCTCATCAAGGTCGTCGCCGCCGGCCTCAACCCGATCGATGCCAAGACCCGTGCGGGCAAGGGCGTCGCGGCCGCGATCCAGAGCTACCCGACCATTCTCGGCAACGACTTCAGCGGAATCGTCGTGCGCGCCGCGTTCGAGGCCTCGCCGCTGCAGCCCGGCGACGCGGTCTACGGCATGGGCCGCGTGCCGCGCACCAGCGGCAGCTTCGCCGAGTATGTCTCGGTCTCGAGCATGAGCGTCACGCACAAACCGGCCAGGCTCAGCCACGCCGAAGCGGCCGCCGTTCCGATCGCGGCGTTGACCGCCTGGGGCATGGTCAAGTTGGCCGGGGCAGCTCCCGGGCAGCGGATGCTGGTGCACGCCGGCAGCGGCGGCGTCGGTCACTTCGCGGTGCAGTTTGCCCGGGTGCTGGGAGCGCACGTGACCGCGACGGCGTCGACCCGCAACCTCGACTTTCTGCGCGAGCTCGGCGCCGACGAGGTCATCGACTACAGCACGACCCGCTTCGAGGATGTGGTCCACGATCTCGACTCGGTCATCGACCTCATCGGCAACGTGCACGACAACACCGGCACCCGCTCGCTCGCGGCCCTGCGCCCCGGCGGCCTGCTCGTGAACGCACCGACCGGCAGCTGGCCGACCATGGCAGCGGATGCCGCCGCCGCCGGCCGCCGCGCGACCGGTTTCAAGGTGTCCCCCGACGCGCGCACGCTCGACGAGATCTCGGCCCTACTCTCCAGCGGCACCGTGCGCGTGCACGTCGACTCCGTGTTCGAACTCGCCGACGGTGCCGCCGCGCACCGACTGCTCGAAGAGGGTCACACCCGCGGCAAGATCGTGCTCCGCGTCTCGTAACCCGAGGGCCGGGTCGTCGGCATCCGCTCCCCGTTTGCGGGTTTTTTGGCGGTCGAGCAGGCCGCCGACGACCATGAAGCAGGCATAGCCGAACAGGGCCACGGTCACCACGGGGATGATCCAGGTCCGGTTTGCCCCGGTGATCACGTTGTTGACGTAGCCGACGAAGGGTACCGCGTACCAGAGCCGACCTTGAATCTGCTCGGCCAGCACGGGGTCGTCGTCGGGCGCACTGTTGTTGTCGCCCTGCACGATGAAGGAACGCGGTCCTTCTGAGCTCGAAACGATCGAGAGGATGCGGTGCGTCACGACCTTGGCGTCGCCGGACACCATTTGATACGTAACGACGTCTCCAATGTGCAGCGCGTTGGCGTCGACCGGGCGCACGATGACGACAGTGCCGGGCGAAAGTCCCGGCTCCATCGAGCTGGTCAGCACGGTCAGCGGGGTCGCACCGGTCGCCTTGGGAATGACCACGAGCACCAGTCCGAGCCCGATGACGAGCAGCAGCACGGCAGCGCTAAGCGCGATCCCCAGAAAACGCCAGAGGCTGGGAGCGGGCGTATCGGTCGGTGCGTCAGCCGGCTGCGTCACGGTTCACGCCGGTCACGGCGCCGCCGGGTGACCAGCAGCACGCCAACACCGAGCAGCAGGCCGCCGCCGATAATGGCCGGAACGGGCAGGTCGACGCCGGTGCGCGACAGAGCGTCCGCCCGCTGGGGTACTGACGGTTCGGCGATGGCCGGAATGAGCACGCCATCGTCGTCACAGGCCGATGCCGCGAAGGGTCCAGCCTCGGCATCGCGCAGCGCAACGAGAACGCCGAGGTCCGCGCGCGCGTTTTGAGCGGTCAGTCCGTTCACGTTCATCATCTCGATGGTGAGCTCGACCCGCAGGGTGTCCCCGGCCGCGAGCGGCTGCTCGGGCGCGAGTACCGCGCAGCCCGCGTCGGTCAGCTGCGGAACGGTCGTCACCGTCTGTCCCGCGGCGTCTTCGACAGTCAGGATGAGGTATTCCCGAAGGTCAGAGACCGTTCGATCAGCGGATGCTCCGCCCGGCTCCCGCAGGCTCACCCGCACGTTCGCGGGCCGGTCGCTCGGGTTCTGAATCCACAGGCTCGATTGCATCGAACCATCCGGAATCAGCAGGCCGGACGATCCGAACAGTCCGACGGGCAGGCTGCTGGCAAAATGTTCGCCATCGCTGCTGACCAAGATGTCGGGAGCGAACTCGGCGCCCGGCACCGCCAGGGCCGGGGCGGCGGTCCCACTCACGGTCAGCAGGAACACGGCGCCCACGGCCGCTGCGATCCGGGCACGGATCAGGAATCCGGTCATGAAGTCACCTCGTCGAGGGTGAATAGCTGGTTTTCCTGGATGGGTACCGTGATGTCGCACGTCTTCAAGGTGAGCGTGTTGCCTGACTCAAGGCACTTCGTGTCGTCCTTCACGCTGCGAATCTGAAAGGTGGCACTGCCCAAGCTGATCGGGGCGAGCGTGAAGCGTTGCTTGGCTTTGTCTGCGGGGCCACTTTGCGTGCTGAGCGACAGGGCAGACGTGCCTTCCGCAGTCCACACCAGGTTCTCGTCAGCGGCGACGATTTCATACTCGGAACCGTTTCTGTCCGCAACGAAGCTGAACCGTGAGGTTGAGGCGGTCGAGCACTCCTTCGTCGCCAGCACTCGTCCCTTTTGTTGCGGGGCGGCCGCATCGACACAGGTCCCGGCGGCGGTGACGACGTGGTACCACACGCCAGGGGCCGGTGGCTGCTTGTTCGTAGACACGGCGAGCTCGTTCGAGGCGGCCAGGTGATTGCCGTTCGCATCCACGGCGTAAATCAGGTAGGTGTAGCGCGTGTTCGCCGTCAGGCCGGTGTCGGTGAAGGTGGTGGCGCTTTGTGCGTTTGCAACCCGCGTGCCGTTTCGCCAGACCTCGTAGCGCGTCACGGTTCTGTCTTGGGCAGCGGCCCAGGTCAAGGAGATGGAGCTGTGCGTCTTCCTGACCGCCGCCAGATCGCGTGGCGCGGTGGTGGTGACAGATTGCGCGGCGGTCACGAGCGAGATGGGTGACGTCCAGTTGCCCGTTCGCGCTTGCAATTCCAGTTGCGCCGTTAGGGAGGTGCTGGCCATGGTGCCGGCGGTGGTGTTGGCGATCGACGTCTGCACGCAGTAGCGCACCGAAGCCCTCGCCGCCAGGTCGCCGCTCAGGGTAAGTCCCGTCGCCAGGGGGGTGCTCGCTGTTCCACTCGGAGGCGCCGTGGGGCAGGTACCGGTTGCGGCGATCGACCAGGCGCGAACGCTGACCTCCCCGGCAAACGCGGTCGCGGAGACCGAACCGAGTTTCAGGTCGTAGGCGGCAGGCACGGTGCCGTTGGTCAGGGTGATCGGCTTCGTGGTCGTGAGCAGGAGGGACGTGTAGTCGGTCGCGAGCGCGGCGAACCCGTCCTGCGTGATGGTCACGGCACCGGAACTAACGGATGCCGTGGGATTGACCGCAGCAGCGGTCCAGACGGCCTGGGCAACGCCGGTGCCGGCAAGGGTCAAAAAGACCAGGCTCGCAATTGCCACGGCAGATCGTGCGGCGGGCCAGCGCGCCGGACGCCCCGACCGGCTGCGCAGCCGCAGAGAACGACGACGGTTCGATGTCATGGGCTAGACCTGCCGTCCGTCAATCAGGAGTCCAAAGCTCGTCGCGGTCTGGGATTGGCTGCCGCTCGGGGCATCCGCTGACAGCCTCACTGAGACGCACAGAATCGCGCTGGATCCGGGCGCCAGGGTCGTACCGAGCTCGTCAGTCGGCGCGTCAGCGAAGGTGCCGGCACTGGTGGGCGTGAGGTTCGACGTACACTCTTGTACCGTCGAAACGGCGCTCACCCCGACGATCAGGGCCTCCGAGAATAGCGTCGAAACGGTCGGCCGGGTCAGGCCCGCGAGGCGAAGGGAGAGCGACACCGTGCCGTCGTTGCGCACGTCGACCGTGCCGACGTTGCTTGCTCCGGGATACAGCGGGGTATTCGACATCTCGAGGTCTGACGTGATGCTGAGCTCGGCGGATCCGGCCTGAATCGTGACTGCCGGGCCGGCCGAAGCGCTCGAGTTCAACAGGGCATAGGTCCCGCCCACGGCCGCAGTGGCCAGCAGGGTCGCACCCAGAATCGCCGCACTCGCGAACAGAAATGTTTTCAAGAGATCACCGGCTTTCGCAAATCAAAAGTGGATGCTGCCTGCTGGTCGTTTCCGGGTGCCCCCGTTGGGGGCGCCCGGGCACCGATCGGTTAGATCTGGGTGAGGTTGACCGCCATGTCCTTGAGGGTGACCGAACCGAGCATCATGGTGTTCTCAGCGCCCAGCGCGCCGTTCGGGAAGGTGATCGTGACCTCGACGGTGACGTCTTCCTCGACGATTCCCGCTCCGGGTGTGATGGTGTAATCCGTCGGGCCGGTGGTCACTGAACGCTCAGTCTGGGAGAAGTTATCCTTGATGCCGCCATCGGGCGTCACTGTCAAAACTGCGGTCCCGATGAGGTATGCGGCCAGTGCGTCGTCGGCTTTGTAACCCGGCGTGGTGGCGTTGATGGAGCCCGCATCGAGCGTCAGCTCGGCGACGAGGTTGTCACCCTCGGCCAGGACGTGCATTTTCTTGGTATAGACCAGCACATCGCCGGGCGAGGCCGCGAATGTTTCGAGGTTCAGGACTACATCGTTCTGGTCCGTCCAAACACCGGCAACTTCAACGCCGTCGATGGCGCTGGGAGAAACAACCAGGTTGCCGGCTTCGATCGTGCCGCCGGCAACCACGGCCGAGGAGTTCCACAGCGCAAAAGTCGTGCCGCCGCCGAGCAGGAGGGTGAGACCGGCGGCGCCGGCAATCGCGCCTTTGGTGAGCTTGTTCATGGTGAGGCCCTTCGGGTACTGGTCTGAAAACTTCGGGTGGTCGCAGGCCAGCAAGCGGCAGGCGTGGAGCAACGGCAAGAAGCCCGCTACGTGATCGCCGCGGGGTAAGCGCGACGGTGATGCGGCCGGTCGTCCACAACCCTGGGTATTGGGCCATGAATTTGCTACAGTCCGGTGGTGTTTTCTGCGACTGCAGCTCCATCCGCGATTCACACACTAGATGCGACAGACAAATTTGTCTGTCCTGCTCCAACCCCCAGAATGGGGAATTGAGTTTTTGCCTAAATGGCGACGATTTGGTCTGTACGCACAAAGATTTACACCGTTTAGCTCTATTTTCCGCAGATATACCGACGTTTCGACGTGTTGCTCCGTTGGTCGAACCTCGGCCGACGCTGGCGCGACGAACCGTTCTACCTCCGAATTGGTCTCATCCGCGGCAGGGTACACACTGGAGTTCTCACGAGGAGAGCCCATGACTTCACTTCCCCTGACCCCGGCAGAATCCAACGAGCACGCCGGCCCCTCGGTCGTCTGGTTTCGCGACGACCTGCGCGTCGGTGACCACCCGGCGCTGCACGCAGCCCTCGCCCGACACCGGCCGATCGTGGCCGTGTATGTGTTCGACGACGAGTCCCCCGGAGTGCGCCCGCTCGGTGGCGCCGCCCGTTGGTGGCTCCACCAGAGTCTCAGATCGCTCGGTGCAACGCTCGAGGCGCTCGGTGGCCGGCTCATTCTGCGCCGCGGCCCGGCCGCACCGATCATCACCGAAATCGCCCGTGAAACGGATGCCGCTGCCGTCTTCTGGAATCGCCGCTACGGCTCCGCAGAACGCATGATCGATACCGCAATCAAGGCCGAGCTGCGCGCCGGCGGCGTCGATGCCCACAGCTTCGCGGGTTCACTCTTGTTCGAACCGTGGACCATCCAAACCGGTCAGGGCGGCTCCTACTCGGTGTTCACGCCGTTCTGGAGTGCCTGCCAGGCCGGTCCGCCGCCGCGCGGGCCCTACCCCTCCCCCGACACCGTCTCCGGGTGGTCGGGCAGCCTCGCGACCGACAGCCTCGACGGCTGGGGCCTCGAGCCGAGCGCGCCCGACTGGGCCGACGGGCTGCGCGCGGCGTGGCAGCCGGGCGAGATATCCGCTCAGCAAATGCTTGGGCGCTTTCTGGCCGAATCACTCCCCCGCTATGGGGCCGAACGTGACGAACCGGCCCAGAACGCGACGTCGCGTCTGTCGCCGTACCTGCGGTGGGGGGAGATCAGCCCGCACCAGGTCTGGGCGGCCACCCAGGAGGCGCAACGCTCACTCTCCGGGCCGGCGCTCGCGAGTGCGACCCGGTTTCTCACCGAGGTCGGCTGGCGGGAGTTCGCCTACCACGTGCTGTTTCACGCCCCCGAGCTCGCGACCAAGAACCTGCGGCCCGCCTTCGACGCCTTCCCATGGCCCGAGCTCGACCACGAAGCCGTGACCGCGTGGCAACAAGGCCGCACCGGCTTCGCCTTGGTCGATGCCGGCATGCGCGAGCTCTGGCGAACCGGAAGTATGCACAACCGGGTACGCATGGTCACCGCTTCATTCCTGATCAAGAATATGTTGGTCGACTGGCGGGTGGGCGAGCGCTGGTTCTGGGACACCCTCGTCGATGCCGATGCCGCCAGCAACCCCTTCGGCTGGCAGTGGGTAGCCGGCTCCGGAGCGGATGCTGCGCCCTACTTTCGCATCTTCAACCCCGAACTGCAGGCGGCCAAGTTCGACCCGCACCAGCAGTACATCCGCGCCAACGTGCCCGAATACGGCACGGATGCCTACCCGGCGCCCCTGGTAGACCTCGGCGAAACCCGCCGAGCCGCCCTCGCCGCCTACGACAAGGTGAAAGCCCAGTCGGCAAGCTAGGCGACCCGAACGGCCGCGATGCCCCTGGATTCCTTGGACGGTTTACTTTCGGGCTTCTGTTGGGGTTTCTGTTCGGATGACCCGACGTACCACATACTCAGAACGCACATAATGAGGGAGCCGAGGGCGAGCGGGTTCTGCAGGTAGACCACGAGATAGCCGAGGCGGGGAACGAAGGCGGTCACTCCGCCGATGACATCGGCGGCCGGCACAGTGAAGGGGTCGATCGTGTCGTTCGCATCGCCCTTGGTGGTCAGGGTGCCATCGTCGTTGATGGCCACGAGTCGGTGGGTGGTGCGATCGCCGGCGCGTCGAAAGGCGATGATCTGGCCGACTTCATACCGGTCGGCCTCAACAAGCACGACGCTGGCCGGCAAAATGGTGGGCGACATTGATCCGGTGCGTACAACGTAGGCCCGGTAGGGCAGGGCGCCCGTGGCCACGAGAGCCACCGGAGTGAGCACGGCGGCGAGCACGAGCAACAGAATCACGGTGCCTTTGAGTCTCTTCACGGTACGCCTTTCGAGCTCGAAATGGGATGAGGACCGGCCCGGACGTCGCCACCCGACGGCGACATCCGAGCCACTTCATTTAGTCCCTGGTCGCCCGCCATCTGGCGGCGACGGAGGTTGTTAGTTGACTCCGGCGACCCCTGGGGCGTGACCAACCTGCGTTGCGACGATCTGGTACGGCAGGCCATAACCCGCCGCAGCGGGGAATTCCGTGCCGCCGTGGTACTGCACCGGGTACTGGTTCCACGCGCCTGCTCCGGAAGTCATGGCCGCACCATAGGCAAAGGTGAACGAAACGTCTCCCGTTGCTTGGGGCGCGAGGTTGGACGCCAGCTGGTATTTCTCCAGCAGCGGCCAGCAGCCCCGGTTCGCCTGCTCGAAGAAGCCGCCACAGCTATTCGTGGCTCGCCACTCGCCGTCCTGCAGGTTTGTCGAGGAGAAGACTTCGGTTCCACTGCCCTTGACCGTGAAATTGCCGTACTTGCCCAGGTTATTGATGGCGCGCAGGGCATCGACGTTATTGAAGACCACCCACACGTCCTGGTTGTTCGTCCCAGTGTTCTTGAAGTCGGCCGTCACGGTCTGCGGTTCACCGGGCAACAAATTCGTGTAAGCGAGTTCCGTGTTTTCGCTGGTGACCTCGATGGAACCGAGGTTGCCCGTGATGTTTCCCTGTTCGGTGTCAGTGAAGTACGCACCGGTCGGCCCCAATGCCGCGAGCGCCATGGTCAACGCAACAGCGACGCCCCCGGCCCCAATGATTGCTTTCTTGCGGTTTAACATAAGTTTCACGTCAGTCTCATCTCAAATAGTCAGGTTTGGAGAGAACAATGAGATGTCTTCACTATTCCCATCCAAAACGTTAGAGACGAGCAATGCTCGTGTATGCCCCCCATTGGGTGCCGCCGACCCCCCAATCTGGGGGCTGGAACGCCTGCCGTTGATGTCAGCGCAAACCGAAAACGAAAAAACGGGCAAATGGATGCTTCACCCCTGTGATGATGCCGGGGTGAAGCATCCATTTGCCCGCTTTCGCGAACGCCGAATGAGTTACAAGAAGCGGGCGTACGCTCCGACCGTCAAGAAGGTCGGGAACTCGGGCTCGAGCGCCGACGTGCGCAGCACCGTGAGGGCGTCGTCGAAGCGGTCGGTGGGGGTGCGCTCGAGGCCGTCAACGATCTCGTCGAGCACCTCTTCGACCCAGTCGGAGTCGATCCGACGGCCCTCGGCGGTGACCGAGTTCTCGTGGATCCACTGCCAGAGCTGCGAGCGGGAGATCTCCGCGGTAGCGGCGTCTTCCATCAGGTTGTCGATTGCCGCAGCACCCACGCCGCGCAGCCAGGACTCGATGTAGCGGAGCGCTATGAGCACGTTGCCACGCACGCCGGCCTCGGTGATCTGACCGCCGACCGAGGCGACGTCGAGTAGCTGGGCCGCCGTCACGCTCACCTCGGGGCGGGTGCGCTCGACCTGGTTCGGCCGGTCGCCGAGCACCTTGTCGAATTCGTACCTAGCGGTCGGGATGAGGTCAGGGTGTGCCACCCAGGAGCCGTCGAAGCCGTCGGTGGCCTCACGCTTCTTGTCGGCGGCGACTTGGGCGAGCGCCTGCTCGGTGACCGCCGGGTCGCGACGGTTCGGAATGAAGGCACTCATGCCGCCGATGGCGAAAGCTCCGCGGCGGTGGCAGGTGGCCACGAGCAGCTCGGTGTAGGCCCGCATGAACGGCACCGTCATGGTGATCTGCTTGCGGTCGGGAAAGACGAAGCGACTGCCGCGAGCGCGAAAGGTCTTGATGATGCTGAAGATGTAGTCCCAGCGGCCGGCGTTCAGCCCGGCGCAGTGATCGCGCAGCTCGTAGAGGATCTCGTCCATCTCGAAGCCGGCCTGAATCGTCTCGATCAGCACGGTGGCACGCACGGTGCCGTACTGGATTCCAAGACGCTCTTCGGCGTAGGTGAAGATGTCATTCCACAGGCGGGCTTCCTTGTGGCTCTCCAGCTTGGCGAGGTAGAAGTACGGGCCGGTGCCGTTCTCGATGAGCTTCTTGGCGTTGTGGAAGAAGTACAGGCCGAAGTCGATCAGGCTGCCCGAGGACTTCATGCGACGGTTGGCGGCATCAACGAAGGTCACGTGCTTCTCGACCAGGTGCCAGCCACGCGGACGCATCACGATGGTCGGCGTGGTCTTGTTCGTAATCTCGTACTTTTTGCCCTCGGGGCTCGTGTAGCTCAGCTGGCCGCGCACCTGGTCGAACAGGGTCAGCTGGCCCTCGATGACGTTGGTCCAGGTCGGGCTGGTGGCGTCTTCCTGGTCGGCGAGCCACACCTTGGCGCTCGAGTTGAGCGCGTTGATGGCCATCTTGCGGTCGGTCGGACCGGTGATCTCCACGCGGCGGTCTTCCAGACCGGGTCCGGCTCCCGCAACGCTCCAGGTTGGATCCAAGCGGATGCTCTCGGTAGCGCTTAGAAATTTGGGGTCGCGACCATTCGCGGCATCCACTCGAGTCTGCAGCCGGGCAGCGAGCAGGTCGTGCCGAGTGCCGGCAAAACGCTCGTGCAGCTCGGCGAGAAATTCGAGGGCGTCCGGCGTGAGGATCTCGTCGTAGCGGTCTGCGAGCGGGCCGGTCACCTCGAGGTGCGGGCGAATGGTGGCGAAGCTGCCGGTCGTGGTCTTCACCTTGTCGGTCTTGCTCGGCGCGGAGGTGACCGTCTGATCAATGGTCGGGTTTGGGGTGTTCATGGTCTGGCTCCTTGCGAAAGTAGGTGAAACCGACAGGGGGCGAACCCGAATTGCGGTGCGCCCGATCTCAGGCTGAATGGTGGTGGAACGGTTCTGCTTCGGTCGAACCGATGAGCGCGAGGGTGGATGCGTTCAGTGTTCAAATCGTCGTTACTGGCCTGTATTCATACTCTGCCGGGTCTGCACGGTACAAAACCAAAATATACCGGCAGAAGAAACCCTGTTCTTCTGATTGTGGAAACTTTTGAATCGTGTGACACTGTGTGGATGGTTCCCGCTGAAGCCCTCGCCGCCCTGTCATCCCTCGCCGTCGATGAACCCGAGCTCGACGCTCTCACCCTCGGGCGGCGCATCCGCGAGCTGCGCACCATTCGCCGCATGACGCTCGACACCCTCGCCGCCGCCATCGACCGCGCGCCGTCGCAGGTGTCGATGATGGAGAACGGCAAGCGCGAACCGCGCCTGTCCATGCTGCGCACGATCGCCCTCGCCCTCGGCACGACCGTCGATGAATTGATGCGAACGGATGCCCCCTCCGAGCGAGCCGCACTGGAAATCTCGGTCGAACGCGCCCAGCGCGGCCCGGTGTTTCAGGCGTTGGGCCTCCCCCGCATCCGTGTGAGCAAGGGGCAGAGCGACGAAACGCTGCACACCATTCTGAGCCTGCACAACGAGATCGACCGGCTCAACCGGGAACGAGCCGCGACTCCGGAGGAAGCCCGGCGGGCTAACTCGGCCCTGCGCCAGATCATGCGGCAGCAGGACAATTATTTTCCCGAGCTCGAGGCCCAGGCCCTCGAAATTCTCACCGCGGTGGGGCATTCCGGCGGCCCGGTATCGCAGCAGCTCGTCGCCGACATGGCCACCCATCTGGGCTTCTCGCTGCACTACGTGAACGATCTGCCGCACTCCACCCGGTCGGTCACGGACAAACGCAACGGGCGGATTTACCTGCCGACCAACCGCTCGGCCTCGCGGGATTCCCGCTCCCCGATTGTGCAGGCCTTCGCCAGCGAACTATGCGCACACGAGGAACCGAAAAATTATGCAGAATTTCTGCGTCAGCGGGTGGAGACGAATTATCTCACCGCCGCCATTCTGCTGCCGGAGCGTGATGCCGTACGCATGCTGACCGAAGCGAAGACCCTGCGGCGCATCTCGATGGAAGACCTGCGCGACGCCTTCGCCGTCTCCTACGAAATGGCCGCACATCGCTTCACCAACCTCGCCACCGCCCGGCTCGAAATTCCGGTGCACTTCATGAAGGTGCACGAGTCGGGCACCATCATCAAGGCCTACGAGAACGACAATGTGCGCTTTCCCAGCGATGCGCTCGGCGCGGTCGAGGGCACCACGGTTTGCCGCAGCTGGACCGCCCGCACCGTATTCGACGTTGCCGATCGCTTCAGCGCCTGGTACCAGTACACCGACATGCCGGCCGGAAGCTTCTGGTGTACCTCACGCGTCGAGAAGGCCAAGGAGGGCGAATATTCGGTGAGTGTGGGCGTTCCCTTCGCCCACGTGAAGTGGTTTCGCGGGCGTGAAACGTCAAACCGCGCCGTGTCGCTCTGCCCGGACGAGTCGTGCTGCCGCCGGGCGCCGGGCAACCTGGCCGACCGCTGGGCTGGGCAATCCTGGCCGGCCGCGCGCACGCCGACCAGCCTGCTCGCCGCGCTGCCCACCGGAACATTTCCCGGCGTCGACCAGACCGAGGTCTACCAGTTTCTCGAGGCCCACTCGCCGCACTGAGCACCACGATGACCTGGCGGCGGGGGAATCACTGGATTACTGGGATTACTACTGGAAGACTACTGGGGTGTGAGCATCCGCTCAAAAAAGAAAAACAAACCGGTATGTTGTTGTTGGAACCGGTATTAGCTAGCATTAGGTAGACCTGAGGGTTCTGTCGAGTCTTGCACACGCTCACAGCCCCATGCACCAGAGAGTTTCGGTTGTGCGCGTGAGTTCCACGTTTCAGTCCCGGCTCTCGCCCTACTGAAATGCGAGCTGACCATGACTGATGCTCGCGCCGTTCTTCGTCGGATCAATCTCGCCGTGCGGGCAGGAATCCCCCCGGCCGAGTCGGCACTCACGCCGCCGGACGAGTCGCTCGATCCCGCCGCGCCGACTGCTCCGTCCGCGGAGACCACGGCTCCGCTGCCGTCGCACTGGTTTCGCTCGGCGGCCGTGCTGGACGTGCGCGGACTGCGCGTTGCTGCGGGAGCCCGCCCCGACGCACCGCTGCTGGTCAATGGCATCTCACTTTCTATAACCCGTGGCGAAGTGATCGGGCTGGTCGGCGACGCCAATTCCGGCGCCCTCGAGATCGCCCAGTGCATCGCCGGTCTGCTGCCGGCTCCGGCGGTCATCCGTTCCGGGTCGATTCTGTTCAAC
Source organism: Cryobacterium sp. Hh11 (assembly GCF_004404045.1). Lineage (NCBI taxonomy): Bacteria > Bacillati > Actinomycetota > Actinomycetes > Micrococcales > Microbacteriaceae > Cryobacterium > Cryobacterium sp. Hh11. The sequence goes on from NZ_SOHF01000025.1 coordinate 217,706, forward strand.
GGCGGGGAACTGGTTGGGCTGCCCCCGCGACCGCGCGACCGGCCGCGGGACGCAAGGATCGCCTACCTGCCGCGCGATCCACTCGGCAGTCTCGACCACGGAGTGACCGTCGGAACGCAGCTGACCGCACCGCTGCGTTACCTCGGCCTGGCCAAGTCGGCCGCCTATGAGCGTTCGCTGGCCCTGCTGGGTCAGGCTGGGGTCGAGCGCCCGGAGGACACGTTCATGTCCTACCCGCACCAGCTGTCCCCCGTGGTCGCCCAGCGCATACACATTGCCGCTTCACTGGCGGGCAAGCCCGACCTCCTCTTGGCCGATAACCCCACAGACGCCCTGGACTCGTCAGACAGCTCAGACATTTTGGACCTGCTGCGGATGTTGCAGCGCGATAACGGGCTGACGATGATCATGGTGACGCGCTCGATCAGCGTGGCGGCGCTAACCTGCCAGCGGGTCGCCGTTGTTCGATCCGGCACAATCGTGGAATATGCCTCGGTCGCCGAACTCTTCGGCTCACCGAAGCATCCGCATACCCGCGAACTGCTGAATGCGGAGCAGAATCAGTGGCCAGGGAGCCCCGCGCTGTAGCTCCTGCGGCTGCGTCGTCTTTAATCATCCGCTGCTATATCTTTGACAAACCAGAGTTTGCATCGGCGCCGGTATTTGGTGCCTGACCAGTGAAGGATAAGCCTATGACCAGCTACGCAGTCATCAACCCGGCCACCGGGGCGACAGTCAAGACCTACGACACAATCTCGGATGCCGAGCTCACCACCGCGATCACCGCCGCAGACGACGCCCACACCTGGTCGCGCTCCGTCAGCGTCGATGAGCGCGCAGCGCTCATCCGCCGCGTGGCCGAACTGCACCGCGAGCGCCGCCAGGAGCTTGCGGAGATCATCGTGCGCGAAATGGGTAAGCCCATGGAGCAGGCCCTCGGCGAGGTCGACTTCAGCGCCGACATCTACGCCTATTACGCCGACAACGCGACGAACCTGCTGAAGGACGAAGCCATCACCCTGCTCGCCGGCGAAGGTTCGGCGCTCATACGTCGCAGCTCGCTCGGTGTGCTGCTCGGAATCATGCCGTGGAACTTTCCCTACTACCAGGTTGCCCGTTTCGCCGGACCAAACCTGATCATCGGCAACACCATCCTGCTCAAGCACGCCGAACAGTGCCCCGAATCGGCCGCCGCGATCGCGCAGATCATGCTCGACGCCGGCTTCCCCGAGGGTGCGTACACCAACCTCTACGCTTCCCATGATCAGATCGCCACGATCATCGCCGACAAGCGCCTGCAGGGTGTCTCGCTCACCGGTTCGGAACGCGCCGGAGCGGCGATTGCTGAGCTGGCCGGACGCAACTTGAAGAAGGTCGTGCTCGAGCTCGGCGGCTCAGACCCGTTCATCCTGCTGTCCACAGACGACCTGGATGAGACCGTCGGTGCCGCCGTGGCTGCTCGCATCGACAACAATGGCCAGGCCTGCAATGCTGCCAAGCGCTTCATCGTCATCGAGGAGCTGTACCAGCCCTTCCTCGAAAAGTTCACGGCGGCAATCAATGCCGTCGAGCTGGGCGACCCGACCAAAGACGGCACCGGACTCGGACCGCTATCCTCGAAAAAGGCCACCGAGACTCTGACCGAGCAGGTTGCGCGCGCGGTGGCTCAGGGTGCCACCCTCGTCACGGGCGGAACCGCTGAGGGCAACTTCTTCGCCGCAACCGTACTCACCGACGTGCTGCCCGGGTCCGATGCCTTCCACGAAGAATTCTTCGGCCCGGTCGCACAGATCTTCAGCGTCCCCGACGAGGCCGCAGCACTCGCATTGGCCAACAACACTCCGTTCGGCCTCGGTTCCTACGTCTTCACGACCGACCCAGAGCAGGCACTGCGCGTGGCCGACGGCATTGAGGCCGGCATGGTCTTCATCAATTTGGTCGGTGCCGACGGTGCCGAGCTGCCCTTCGGTGGCGTCAAACGTTCCGGCTCGGGGCGCGAACTGGGCCGTTTCGGTGCCGACGAATTCGTCAACAAAAAGATGATCCGTATCGGCTGACCCGTCCGCTGCCGCAGCCTCTCAGCGGATGCGGGCGCCCCCTACGGCTGCGCGTTACGCCAGTTACCGTAGCCCGCACCCGACTGGGCGCGGCCGAGACCAGGCGATGGCGGCGGGTTGCTCGCGGGGTGTCGAGTGCTGAGCTGAGGAGCAAGTGCTCCCTGCCAGCGCGACCCACGGAGAACCAACCCGGCCATCAGCATCCGTTTAAAAGAAGCAGGGCCCGTCCGAAGACGGGCCCTGCTCAGTGAAGCGGATACTTAGATGCTGTTGACGTCCAGCTGGATGCCAGGACCGAAGGTGGTCGAGACGACGCCCTTCGTGATGTAACGGCCCTTGGACGAGCTCGGCTTGAGGCGAACGATCTCTTCGAGCGCTGCGGAGATGTTCTCGTTGAGCTGCTCGGCGGAGAAGGATGCCTTGCCAACGACGAAGTGCACGTTGGAGTGCTTGTCGACGCGGAATTCGATCTTTCCACCCTTGATGTCGGACACGGCCTTGGCGACGTCGGGCGTCACTGTTCCGGTCTTCGGGTTCGGCATGAGGCCACGCGGGCCGAGGACCTTTCCGAGACGACCGACCTTACCCATGAGCTCGGGGGTCGAGACGGCGGAGTCGAACGAGGTGTAACCAGCGGCTACCTTCTCGATAAGCTCGTCGCCACCGACCTCGTCGGCGCCGGCTGCGATAGCGGCTTCGGCGGCGGGGCCGGTTGCGAAGACGATGACGCGGGCGGTGCGGCCGGTGCCGTGCGGGAGGATGACGGTTCCACGAACCATCTGGTCGGCCTTGCGCGGGTCGACTCCGAGGCGGAGGGCGACCTCAACCGTGGAGTTGAACTTCGCGGAGCCGGTCTCCTTGGCGAGGGTGACGGCTTCGACGGGCGTGTAGAAGTTGTCTTCGCCGATTTTCGCGGCGGAGGCGCGGTACGCCTTTGACTTGGTTGCCATGTGAAATCTCCTGTATGTACTTCAGAGTGTGGTGCGAGCCTGGCAGGCTCTTCCACTAATTGCTTAGGGTGCTCACGCGCCGTGTGGCGCAGAAGCGAGGGGGTGTTCGCGCAGTTGTTGGTGCTAGGCGCTGACCGTGATGCCCATGGAGCGGGCGGTTCCGGCGATGATCTTCGCGGCGGCGTCGATGTCGTTGGCGTTGAGGTCAACCATCTTCGCTTCAGCGATCTCGCGAACCTGAGCCTGCGTGAGGTTGGCAACCTTGACGGTGTGCGGGGTTCCGCTGCCCTTGGCGACGCCGGCAGCCTTCTTGATGAGCTCCGCTGCGGGCGGGGTCTTCAGGATGAAGGTGAACGAACGGTCGTCGTAGACGGTGATCTCAACGGGGATGACGTTGCCGCGCTGGGCTTCGGTCGCTGCGTTGTAGGCCTTGCAGAACTCCATGATGTTAACGCCGTGCTGACCCAGTGCCGGCCCGATGGGCGGTGCGGGGTTGGCTGCGCCGGCCTTGATCTGAAGCTTGATCAGACCGGTAACCTTCTTCTTCGGTGCCATTGTATTGTCCTTCGTATTGATGTGCGAGCTGCCCCGAGGGGCTGCTCTCCCGGTGGCCCGGATGGGCCCCGGTGGTTTGGGAACCAGCGTGGATGACCCGCGCGGGTCATCCGTTCTGCTGGTAAGAGGTGCTGGTTAGAGCTTGGTGACCTGGTCGAAGCTGAGCTCGACCGGCGTCTCACGCTCGAACAGGGAGACGAGCACGATGAGCTTGCCGCTCTCCGGCTTGATCTCGCTGATCGAACCGGGCAGGCCCGCGAACGAGCCTTCCTTGATCGTGATGGTCTCGCCGATTTCGTAGTCGACCTCGGCAGCGATGACGCGCTGCGCCGACTTTCCGGGGGCGCCCCCAGCTTTGGTCGGGGCTTCGACGATTTCGACGAGTCCCTTGAGCATGCCGAAGGCCTCTTCGAAGCGCAGCGGCGTGGGGTTGTGGGCGTTGCCGACGAAGCCGGTCACACCGGGGGTGTGGCGAACAACCGACCAGCTGTCTTCGTCGAGGTCCATGCGCACGAGCACGTAGCCCGGGATGCGCACGCGGGTGACCATCTTGCGCTGGCCATTCTTGATCTCGACGACATCTTCCATGGGAACTTCGCACTGGTAGATGAAATCTTCCATCGCCATCGACTGCTTGCGGTTCTCAATGTTCGACTTCACGCGACGCTCGAAACCGGCGTAGGAGTGAATGACGTACCACTTACCCGGCAGAAAGCGCAGTTCCTTGCGGAAGGCTTCGTAGGGGTCGATCTCGGCGTCGTCTTCTGCGTCTTCGGCGTTGACGAGCTTGCCTTCGTCTTCGACGGCTTCGACGGAGGCGTCGGCCTCTTCGGCGGAATCAATGTCGAGGGCGTCGTCGACAATGGCGTCAGCTTCGGGATCGGCGGACTCTGCCAGGGCATCGAGAGCGGCGTCGAGGTTGACCTCAACATCGTCGTTCTCGTCGATGACGTGCAGGGCAACCTGCTCTGCGGCCTCTACGGAGTCTTCGTCGGCCGCGAGGGTGTTGCCCTCTTGCGCTTCGTCGTCCTCGGAGGACTGCTCAGCGGCAGTGGCCCAGTCGACATCGTCGTGCTTCGTCTCAGTCACTAAATCTCAATCCTTATTTGTTCTACGTGTTCAAGTGTGTATGGGCACGGGTGCCAGTAATGCTTGGCGGTCCGATAAAAGCGGATGCCGGTGGCGGGAGTTATCCCGGCGTTCCGAAGACGTAGAGAACGGCGAGGCCGAACACCCAGTCCAGGAGCGACACGATGCCCATCATGATGACAACGAAGACGAGCACGACGCCGGTGTAGCTCAGCAGCTCTTTACGAGTCGGAGTGACCACCTTGCGCAGTTCTGCAAAGACCTGCTTGATAAACAGGGACAGCCGAGCGAAAGGTCCGCGACTTGACTCGCGTGCCATTCGTGCGTTCGCGACGATTTCCTCACCGGGTTCGTCGACAACTTTTCGGGCCACCTGTTTACACCTCTCATGGTCGGCAGACTAACCACCGATGTGCAGGGCGGACAGGACTCGAACCTGCAACCTGCGGTTTTGGAGACCGCTGCTCTACCAATTGAGCCACCACCCTATGGAAGTAAATTCACCCTGCAGTTCTACGTTCTCCGGCGTTTTACCACTCAGAAAAAGGCGCAGAAAAGCATGGCAGAATTCAACTACCTTGAACCAGTCTAGGTCACGGACCGGCCACTGTAAAGCTGAGACGAGTTCGCGCCGAAGTGCGATCCTTGTTCCAGTGCTAGCTTGGCACACTCTCGCGGTCGGCGGGATTGCGACCGGCGACGGGTCAGTGACCGTCCAGCCGGCCGATCAGCTTGTGCATCGCGGTCATGGCTCCCCCGAGCACGGCCGGGATGCCGCCGCCGGGGTGTACCGAGGCGCCCACCCGCCAGAGCCACGGGTGCGCCCGGCTGGTATACCCGGGTCGGTGGAACGGGCCGCTCTGCCAGAGTGGATTGGTCGCGCCATACAGCGCACCCCCCGCGGAGCCCCAGCCGGCGAAGTAGCGCGGGTCGAGCACGACGTGGTCTCGGAACAGCTCGGTGATGGGCCGGTCCAGTCCCACTGCGGAGCTGACCCGGGCCATCTCGTTGGCGACCCAGGGAGTGTCGAGATCGTAGTGTCGGCCGTCGGCAGGCGCGGTGAGGAGCACGGCTACCGTCGGCCGATCGTTGGGATAGATCTCGTTCGGGCGGTAATAGTTCAGGAACGCCATGGTCTGCTCCGGAGCGACGCCGGCGTCCAGGCTGCGGTGCAGCGCGGCCGGGTCGTCGGGCAGCACCACAGAATGGGTGGCCGTCCCTGCGGGCAGGGGCGTTGCGAGTGACGCGTAGACGGCCACTCCGGAGCAGGACAGCGACCGCGGTCGCGCTTTCGGCCGTCCAAGGAGCTCGTCGAGCACGCCCCGGTCAAGCCCGCTCACGATCACGTCTGCCGGGTAGGTCGCCGAAGTCGTCGACACGAGTCCGTTGCGCACAGCCGTGACGGGCTCGCCCGTGTGCACCTGTGCGCCCGCGTGGAGTGCCAGCCGATGCAGCGCCAGCGGAAGCTCATTGACTCCGCCTTCGGGGACCCAGACGCCATCGGTGGCCATGATGGCCGGCATGCTCGCATACAGCGCGAGGGTCTGCCGGGGCGAGACGCCCGCGTTGAGGGTGTGAATGGCGATGACCTCACGCAGTCCGTCGGGCATCCAGGTCAAGCCATCGAGAAAGCCCCGCGTGGTCAGCCGTCTGCCGTAGAGGCGGAATACCCGGCGCACGGCCGGGAGCGACGCCGGGCTGGCTGGGTCGGCGGTGAGCATGCTCGTGACTTCGGGTCCCAACCCACCGTGCTCGCGTTCGAACCGGGTCCAGGCCGCATGCCACGGATGCCCCGGCGGCACCGGCAGGGTGACGCTGTCACCGGCATAGAAATACCGACCGACTTCGGGCAGTTTCTTCAGGGTCAGCGCGGCGACCGCCGCAGCCTCGGCGGGAGCGGACCGCCGGGCGCCGATGGCGTCATAGCGGGCGAGCAATTCCTCCCATACCGGGGGGAAGGTGACCAGGGCCGGCCCGGTATCCACGCGCTGCCCGTCGATCTCTAGGCGTCGGCTCTTTCCTCCGATCCAGTCGGATCCTTCCAGCACAGTCACCGAGTGCCCGGCGCGGGCCAGCAGGGCGGCGGCGGTCAATCCACCAATGCCGGCACCGAGCACGACGATGCGCCGGGGAGTCGATGGCATGCGGGATCGCTTCATGGATACGTTCCTAACAGAATGGCGGCCACGACCTGGGCTCCGGCGACGGAACCAGCAACGTAGGGGAAGATGATCGAGTACCGATAAAGTCTGTGGGCCGTGGCGGGTGTTGGGTCGCGCCCCAACGACCACACCAGCCAGCCGGCGATGAGCGCGTTCACCAGCGCTACCGGCCAGTTGATGAGGGCGAAACCGACGGTGGACAGTGCCCACCAGATGGCGCTCCACACCGTTGCTCCGCGCGCGCCGAGATGCACCGCAGTGGTGTGAATACGCGCAGCGCGGTCCTCGTCGATGTCCTGCACCGCGTCGTAGGTGTGTTTGGCGACGCTCCAGGCCATCAGCCCGATCGCCGCCGACCAGATCGGCTGCTCACCGACGGCGAGCGGCACGAACACCAGCGGAAAGGCATACGCGGCGTTACTCAGCGAATCCAAGTAGCGCCGAGCTTTGAAGCGCAGCGGGGGCATCGAGTAGAAGACGAAGATGATCGAGTACGCCGCGATCCAGGCCAGCGCCGCAGGCGGCAGCGTGACCATAAAAAAGATCAGGAAGGGCACGTTGGTCAGGAGGACGCCGAGCACGATCGGGCGGGTCTCCGAGCCGAGGATTCGAGCACCCTCGTGTCCACCCTTGCGGGCGTTCTGGGCATCCGTTTCTTGGTCGAAGATGTCGTTCACGCCGTAGATCAGCAGGTTGAACGGCAGGGTCACCCAGAGCAGAAGGGGCAGCACGTCCCAGCGCCATAAATCGCCGAGGAGCCACATTCCGATGACGGTCGTGCCGATGGTATTCACCCACAGCACCGGTCGGGAGATTTGAACCAGGCGCGTAAGCATTTTCTCACTCTAGCTAGCTCGGCGAGAGATCTCGCTACGAGGCCACACGCCGCCCCGCCGAAACGATGGTCGAGCAGCACCGCGGCCCCGTCAGGACTTCAGAAGGAGCGGATCGGCCGACCAAGAGTGCTCCCACTGACCGACTCCCGGGAGGGGATGGCTAAACTCAACGTGTGGCTCACGAACTCAAGCGAATTTCTACCCGCATCGGCTCGATCGCGGAGTCGGCGACCCTCAAGGTCGACGGCAAGGCCAAGGCGTTACAGGCGGCCGGACGGCCGGTGATCAGCTTCGCGGCGGGGGAACCCGACTTTCTGACGCCCGAGCACATCGTCGAGGCCGCTTTGGTCGCCGTGCGTGACCCGAAGAACTACCGCTACACCCCGGCAGCCGGTCTTCCCGATTTGCGCGAGGCCATTGCGGCGAAAACTCTGCGCGACAGCGGACTCGCGGTATCGCCGAGCCAGGTCGTGGTGACCAACGGTGGCAAGCAGGCCGTCTATCAGGCCTTCGCCACCCTGCTCGATCCGGGCGACGAGGTCATTGTGCCGACTCCGTACTGGACCACCTACCCCGAGGCCATCCGCCTGGCCGGTGGCGTGCAGATCGACGTATTCGCCGGCAGCGACCAGGGCTACCTGGTGACCGTCGAACAGCTCGAGGCCGCGCGCACCCCGCGCAGCAAGGTGCTGTTGTTCGTCTCTCCGTCGAACCCCACCGGAGCGGTCTACTCCCCGGAGCAAACCCGAGCCATCGGTCAGTGGGCCGAGGACAACGGGCTCTGGGTCATCTCCGACGAGATCTACCAGAACCTCACCTATGACGGCGTGCGTGCGGTCTCGATCGTCGAGGCTGTTCCGGCCTTGGCCGACCGCACCATTCTGGTCAACGGGGTCGCCAAAACCTACGCCATGACCGGCTGGCGCCTGGGGTGGATGGTTGGCCCCGCGGACGCCATCAAGGCCGCGGCGAACCTGCAGTCGCATCTCTCCTCGAACGTGTCGAACATCTCGCAGCGCGCCGGCATCGCTGCGCTGAACGGCCCCCAGGAGGCCGCTGAGGCTATGCGCGTTGCCTTCGATCGCCGCCGCACGCTCATCGTCGCCGAGCTGAACAAGATCCCCGGTGTGGTTACCCCCACCCCGCAGGGCGCCTTCTACGTCTACCCCGACGTCACCGGCCTGCTCGGCCGCTCGTGGGGCGGAGCCACACCGACGTCCTCGCTCGAACTGGCCGACCTCATCCTCGATCAGGCCGAGGTGGCGGTCGTTCCCGGTGAGGCCTTCGGACCGAGCGGGTTCCTGCGCATGTCCTACGCGCTCGGCGACGATGCCCTTCTCGAGGGAATCCAGCGCCTGCAGCGGCTGTTCGCCTAGTACGGCATCCGTCGACTGATGGATGAGGGCGACAACCATCGGAGGAGGTACCGGGGCGCGGAAGTGAGATCATGAATCCATGACAGCCACACCCCCGGTCGTGCAGGTGCGCGACCTGCAGAAATCGTATGGCAGTGTCGAGGCCGTGCGCGGCGTGAGCTTCTCGATCGAGGCCGGGGAAACCTTCGCCCTGCTCGGCCCGAATGGCGCCGGCAAGAGCACGACGATCGAGATTCTCGAGGGCTACCGTGACCGTTCCGGCGGTGAGGTGAGCGTGCTGGGCATTGATCCGCACCGCGGCGGCCTGGATTGGAAGGCCCGCATCGGCATTGTGCTGCAGACCAGCAACGAGAGCGGCAATGCGACCGTGACCGAGCAACTGCGCCACTTCGCCGGGTTCTATCCCCATCCCCGCGACGTCGACGAGGTCATCGACGCGGCGGGTCTGCGCGAGAAGGCGAAAACCCGCATCAGCAAGCTTTCCGGCGGGCAGCGCCGCCGAGTGGATGTCGCCCTCGGCATTATCGGACGCCCCGAGCTGCTGTTTCTCGACGAACCGACCACAGGCTTCGACCCCGAGGCCCGGCATCAGTTTTGGAACCTGATTCGCGGTCTCAAGGCGGAAGGCACCACCATCCTGCTGACAACCCACTACCTCGACGAGGCCGCGCAACTCGGCGACCGTGCCGGAATCATCGTCGGTGGCCGGCTCATCGACATCGGCCCGCTCGACACAATCGGCGGAGCGGATGCCCGCGTTCCGGTCGTGCGCTGGCGTGACGGCAACGGATTGGTGCGCGAGGAGCGCACGAGCCGCCCGGCGCAGGTCGTGGCGGACCTGGTCGCCAGCGGCAAGGGCGCCGAACTCGAAGGTCTTGAGGTGATCCGACCAAGCCTCGAAGACGTGTACCTGTCCCTCGTACGCGGTCACGAAGCGACGGCCGCCGGGAACGAAGCTGCCACATCCGCCCCTGAGGCTCGGCCCGATCCAAGCCGGCTCACCGACAAGGACCTGCGAGCATGAGCGCCACGATGATGAGCACCCGCCCGCAGCACACAGCTCCGAGCACGCTCGCGCTGGGCCTGTCCCGCATCGGCTATGAAACACGCCTGTACTTTCGCTCCCCCGACACCCTGTTGTTCACGTTCTTTTTCCCCTTCATTATGCTTGGCATTTTCACTGCCGCGTTCAGCTCCTCCGGAAATATCGGTGCCAATCCCGACGGTACCGGCGGCGTCAGCGTGGGCGCCTACTACCTGCCCGGAATGCTCGCAGCCGGCATGCTTCTCTCCGGTGTGCAGAACCTCGCCGTCGATATCGCCGGCGAGAAAAGCGACGGCACCCTCAAACGCCTGGGCGGCACGCCGCTGTCCCCGCTGAGCTATTTCCTCGGCAAGATCGGACAGGTGTTCGTCACCGCAATTCTTCAGGCCGGCCTCCTGCTTCTCGTGGCGCGGCTGGTGTTCGATATCGCACTGCCGAGCGAACCGGAGAAGTGGGCAACCTTCGCCTGGGTTTTTGTGTTCGGCGTGATCACGAGCGCGTTTCTCGGCATCGCGCTGTCGGCGGTGCCTCGGTCGGGGCGCAGCGCCACGGCTGTTGTGGCTCCCGTGGTGCTCGTGCTGCAGTTCATCTCGGGCGTCTACCTGCAGTTCACGACGCTGCCCGAGTGGATGCAGAACCTGGCGAGCATTTTTCCGCTCAAATGGATGGCGCAGGGCATGCGTTCTGTCTTTCTTCCGGAAAGCTTCGCTGCTGCCGAGCAGAGCGGCACCTGGGATTTGCCCTGGGTGGCCGGCGCCCTCGGCGTCTGGCTGGTGCTGGGGCTCGTGCTGAGCCGGGTGACGTTTCGTTGGATTCGACGCGACGCGTGAGCCTGGCCTGAGGCCCGGGCGCTAAAGCAGTTTGCGCGCGAGCGCCCAGGCCGTCAGTTCATGGCGGCTGGACAGTTGCAATTTGCGCAGCACGGCGGACACGTGGGTTTCCACGGTCTTGGCGGCGATGAAGAGGGTGCTCGCGACTTCTTTGTAGCTGTAGCCGCGGGCGATGAGACGCATCACCTCGGTCTCGCGGGCGAAGAGCCGGTCGAGTTCCTCCGTGGTTTCGGCGGTCTTGCCGGCGACGGCGCCGAAGGCGTCGAGCACGAACCCGGCCAGGCGCGGCGAGAACACGGCATCACCCTCGGCGACGCGGCGGGCGGCCTCGGAGACCTCGGCCCCGGAGGCGCTCTTGGTGATGTAGCCGCGGGCACCGGCCCGAATGACGCTCACCATGTCGTCGGCGGCATCCGACACGCTGAGCGCCAGAAACAGGGTGCGCAGGGCGCGCGGCGCCGCCTCGCGAATGACTTCGGCGCCGCCCCCGCCGCGGCCGCCGGGCAGGTGCACGTCGAGCAGCACAACTCGCGGCTGAAGTTCGATCACGCTCAAGATCGCGGCGTCGACCGTCGCCGCCTCACCAAGCACGACGATGTTCGCGTCGAGCTCGGCGCGCAGCCCCGAACGGAAAATGGAGTGATCGTCGACGATGAGTACGGGCAGGCCAGCGGATGCCGCGGCCGGCGTTGTGGCCGCAGGGCCGCTTTGGCTCGGGTCATGGTTGGTCATCGCACGCTCGTTTCGGTGTGCTGCTCATCATTCGCCTGCGTGGCGGCCGCAGCGGGCAGGGTCAGCAGAATCTCGGTTCCGGTGCCGCCGGGGCCTGGGCGCACGGCGGCGTTGCCACCAGCCCGGCGCATCCGCCCGAGAATGGATTCGCGCACGCCGAGCCGATCTTTGGAAATCTGGTCAAGCCGACAGCCTGGCCCGCGGTCGGTCACGCTGAGTTGAACGCCCCGGGCGCCGGTCTCGAGATACACCGACATCGCTCGCCCCGGGTCCGGCCCGTTCGCTCCCCCGGCCGGCCCGTTCGGCCCGGGCAGTATCTACGATCCAAAACCGCCGTCGGGCGCCGGCTACAGCCCGCAAACGGATGCCCCGGCCCTGCCGACAGCGACCAGCGCGTCCACCGAAACCGACCAGAGCAGCGCCCCGAGCACCGAAACGGCAACCGCCCCGACGCTCGCCTTCGCGGCCACGCCGACTTCGACCCAGAACCCGTTCGTCACCGGCGCCGCCCCGGTCGGTGCAACCTATCCGCCGGCCAACCCATACGCATCGGACTCGGCCCAGAACATCCGCTCGCAGCAGAATCGGGATTGGCAGGAGCAGAACCGCGCCCGCCAGGCTGCACACCGTGCCCGGGTGCGTGCCCGCCGTCCCGGCGCCGGCTACAGCGCCATCGTGCTGGGCCTGGCCCTGGCCAAGGGCGCGGTTGCCGCCGGTGTGTACTCGAACGGCGTCTGGTCGCAGGATGCAATTTTGCTCGGAAACGCCTTCACCCTCGGAGTGCTCGCGCTCGGCCTCGTGATCGCCGGAATCCGCGGCCGCACCGACGGCGCCATGGGCGGGTTCGCCTTTCTGGCCGCGGCCACCCCGGTCGTGCTCGGCGTGTTTCCGCAGGGCACCCAATTCACCGCCGTCGGCGACACAGCCTGGCAGGTCAGCGCCAACGATGCCGCCGTGAACCCGGCGACGAGCTACGCCATGATCGCCGGGCAAACCACGCTCGACCTCAGTGATTTCGACAACCCAGGGCTGGACGACACCATCCGCTCCCCGCTTGCGCCCCCGCTTCGCCACGATCCTCTGGGGCATTCTGCTGCTGGCGTTCGCGACTTACATGGTCGTGTTCACCCTGCTTCCGGTGCCGCCGGATCCCACGCTGTGGCTCCTCGGCGGCGTGATCGCGGTCGGGCTGGGCCTCGTCGTGGCCGGCATCGCGGCCGCAGCGCGTCGCGCCGACTGACCGGTCACGCGAGGCGCCCTCACATCAGCGAGCCGTGAGTTCACGTCACCCAGCCGTGAGTTTGAGCCCGTTTTTCGCGCAGAATGGGCTCAAACTCACGGCTCGGTGGAAGAAGGGGCGGCCGCCCCTGGTCGACTCGAAGCTAGAGCGTCAGGCCGACCAGAACCGGTTCGGGCTGCAGATTCACGCCGAATTCGGCCTGCACGCGGCCGAGTACGTAGCGGGCCAGTTGGGCCACCTCTTCGGCGGTCGCGCCGCCCGTGTTCGTCAAGGCGAGGGTGTGTTTGCTCGACACGGCCGCCTTCGACCCGGGCAGCCGGAACCCGCGGGAAACGCCGGACTGCTCGATCAGCCAGGCGGCACTGAGCTTGACCAGGCGTACCGGTTCCGCGCCGGGAATCGGCCCGACACCCAGATATTCCTCAATGGGAATAACTCGGTCCGGCAGCTCCGTCGTCATCGGCCACTGGGGCGCCGTTGCCGGCAGGGAACGCGCAAACGCCTCGGTCACGATCGGGTTGGTGAAAAAGGATCCGGCGCTATACGTGTCGGGGTCGCTCGGGTCGAGAACCATACCCTTGCCGGCCCGCAGGGCCAGCACCGTGTCGCGCACGGTCTGCAGCGGCACGCGATCGCCGAGCTGCACCCCGAGCGCACCGGCGAGTTGGGCATATTTCAGCGGCTGACCGAGCGTACTGCCCAAAACGGATGCCTCGGCGGCGGTATCGTGCAGCTCCAGTTCGATCGCCAGGACGACTCCGCGCAAGCCCTGTTTGAGCACCGAGGTGCGGTAGCCGAGGCCGAGCTCGGCCCGTTCGAGGCGTTCGACCTCGCCGGTTTCATAGGAGAGAAAGTCAATCGCGACGAGGCTGTCCGAGATTTCCTGCCCGTAGGCACCGATGTTCTGCACCGGCGCGGCACCACACGATCCGGGAATGCCGGAGAGCGCCTCAATACCGGCCCAGCCGTGCTGGACGGCATAGGCGACCAGCTCGTCCCAGGGCTCGCCGGCCTGCACGCGCAGCCGCACGCGGTCTGCAGGACCGGCGCCAGCGGCATCCGCTTCGCTGGAATCATCGAGCACCTGGATGCCGCGGGTCACCACGTGAATGACGATGCCGTCGAAACCGTCGTCGGCGACGACGGTGTTGGATCCGCCACCGAGCAGCAGCCAGTTTTCGTCCATGCCCCAAACAACGAGGGTTTCGTTGATGAGGTCCTGCTCGGTGACCGGTGCCACCCGTGCTGCGGGCGGGCCGCCGACACGAAAGGTGGTGAGCGTGCTCAGGGCAACGGGTTCAATCATGCGTTCAGGCCAGGTTGACGCGCGCCTGCGCCTTGCCGAGAACGGTCGCGCCGTTGAAAGTCACGGTCAGGTCGATACGGGCCACACTCGCCTCGACATCGAGCGCGCCGACCTTGGCGACCACCATCACGACGGCGCCGACGGTGGCGTCAACGAAGACCGGACGGGTGAATCGCACCTGATAATCGACGACGCGGGCCGGGTCGCCAGCCCAGTCGACGACGGGCTGCACGGCCAGACCCATGGTGAGCATGCCGTGGGCGAGCACGCCAGACAGACCCACCGACTGCGCCACATCGTCGCGGTAATGAATGGGGTTGAAATCGCCGGATGCCCCGGCGTAATGCACGAGCGAATCGCGCGTCAGCGAGAAACTCGCCTCGGCGACGACGCTGCCGACCTCGAGGTCGACCACTGACCTGATAGATGAGGCGGGGATCATTCGTCTCCCCTGACGACGAGGGTGGAGGTGGCGGTCACAACGTGGCCGCCGGTCGCATCGACGATGGTGGACTCGGCCGTCACCATCGAATGACCGCCCAGCGACTTGATGCTCGTGACCGCGAGGGTCGCCGTGAGCTCATCACCGGCCACGATCGGTCGGGTGTAGCTGAATCGCTGATCGCCGTGCACGACCCGGGTGAAGTCGATGCCGCCATCCGGTTCGGCCAAAAGCTGGGCCAGGGTGGCCTCCTGCAGGACCACAGCGAACGTGGGCGGGGCGACGACGTCGGCGTGGCCGGCCGCGCGGGCCGCTTCGGGATCGTGGTTGATCGGGTTGGTCGCGAACACGGCGCGGGAGAACTCGCGCACCTTTTCGCGGCCGACAAGATACGGTGCGACCGGCGGAAAGACCCGCCCCTGCAACTCTGGGTTCACTGACACCCGTCGAGTCTACTAAGTACACTCCCGCGGCCGGTCACGAGCACGCCTCGCCAGGGCGCACACTTATAACCGTGAAATGTGTATCCGTGCGCCTCGGTGATCCCGAGGTTGCCCCCCTTCTGCTTGACCTGCACCGTGAATATGAAACCCGATACGGCACGGGCGATTCCGTGCACGACGTCGACGGCACCGAATTTGATCCACCCTTCGGCGGCTTCCTTGTGCTGGTCGACGGCGACACGACCGTCGCCGGCGGCGGCCTGCACCGGTTCAACGCCACGACCGCCGAGGTCAAGCGCATGTGGACCAACCCCTCCTTTCGCCGCCAGGGCCACGCGAAAACAATTCTGCGCGAACTCGCGATTCTGGCGCGCGGCCTCGGCTATGAGCGGATGCGCCTGGAAACCGGCTACGCCCAGCCCGAAGCGCTCGCCCTCTACCGCGGCCTCGGCTTCACCGAGATCGGCAACTACGGCATCTACGAGCACGCTTCCGGCTTCGAGATCGACCTTTGCCCCGAACCGGCGTCGTAGCGCCCAACGTCGCGGGCCGACAGAAGTTCGCCCGCGGAATCCTGTGCTTGTCGACGAGGACCGCCCACCACCGACGCCGGTTTCGCACGATTCGCCGGTAGATCGCCGTCAGGGAGCGGTTTCGATGGCTCAGGGCGCGCCGGGGAGGTAGCGTTAGAGGGCTATGCAAAACAAATTGACTCCGCACCCCGACCTTCCGATCGACAGCCCGACCGAGGAACGCATTCGCGCCGCCGTCGCGCACTACGGCGAGAGCGTCGTCATCGACAATTCCGTGGCCCTGCTGCGCGCCAAGAACGCCGGAAAAGACTTTCTGCTCTACGCCGGCGGGCGCCACGCCCTCGGCATCCTCGAAGGCGCTCCGGCCCTGTACTGGCCCGAGCTGTGGGGCGCCCGCGCTCTGCTGCACGTCTGGGGCGAGCAGGCGGCGCCGTACATCGTCGTCGGACTCAACAACCAGGCCTGGCGGGTGCGCGAAATGTGCGCCAAAGTCGTGCTGCTGCGCGGCCTGCAGGTCGTGCCCAAGCTCGTGCGTCTCACGACCGACGAGCACCCCCGCGTGCGCGCCGCCGCCCTGCACGCCCTCGCCGACCAGGGCACCACCGCCAACATTGCCACGATCGAGGTGCGCCTGCGCGACCCCGACAAGGAGGTGCGCCGCGCGGCCCAGCAGGCCCGCGACGCGATTCGCACCCGGCTGAAGTTCACCGATCCGGTTCCTGAGACGAGCACCGACACGAGCGCGCCTGACACGAGTGCGCCTGAAACAAGCACCGAGGCGTAAGCGCGGCGCGGCGCCCGACGAGCAGTCCGTCGCAGCATCCGCTCTGCCGGAGGTCACGGGCGTCGGAGCAGGGCGCCCTCCTGCCGGCAGGTCGCCGCGGCGGTGAACATGGCGTCGGTCAGCAGCGCCTGCCAGCCGGCGGCATCCTGTGGCACACCGTCGTGGACGATGGTGCAAACGGATGCCGCGAGCGTCGCGTCCCCGGCACCCATCGTGTCGACGATCGGGCCGTCAAGCTCAGCGATCGGCACACTGACCAGCTCATGTTGGCCGACGGCCACCGACGCGCCGAGGCGCCCGGCCGTCGCGAGCACGGTACCCGCCCCGGCGTCAACCAGGCGGGCCCGCAGCTCCTCGAGGCTGCTGTCGTAGAGCAGGTCGGCGTCTTCGTCGCCCACCTTCACGAGCAGGCTGCGAGCAGCGAGTGCCTCGAAGTTACGCACAAACCGCGGCCCGTCGCGCAGCATGCCGGCGCGGGGATTGGGGTCGATCACGAGGCGCTTCTCCGGGTCGCTCACACAGGCCGCGAACGCCTCGGTCTGATCGGTATCGTCGAACGGAAAACAGCTCACGACGACCAACTCGGCGGCGTCGAGCGCGGCCCGCTCGGCAGCCCCGAACTCGATGCGGCGCGCTTTCGCGGCGTCGTTGAAGAAGTAACGAGGTTCGCCGTCGGTGCGGTCCGAAACCGCCCGGGACGATCCGAGCGGGCCCGGTGTTGCGATCAGTTGCACCCCATGCTGTTCCAAAAACGCCCGGATCACGGCGCCATCGGCATCCTCACCGACCATCGCGATCAGAGTCGTGGGCACGCCGAGCACGGCCAGCCCGACCGCCACATTGAGAGCGGCGCCCCCGGCAAACTCGCGGCTCGCCTCCGAATCACGCAGCACGTCGATCAGCGCGTCGCCAACGACGACGACACGGGTGGGAGCGTTCAGTCCAGGCACGAGGTCCAATCTTGTCGCACGCCGCAGACGGCGAGCGCACGGGGAGGTGGTCGCACCGATTGTCAGGGGCAATCCACCGTGATTTTGCGTGCCTTGACTCTATAGTAAAAGTTCTGCCCTGATTGATTGAGTGGCGGCCGAGGCAGGTCCGGGCCGCTCACACCGCTAACCCCCTGGAAAGTTACACCCATGATTCTCACAACGGATGCCGCGACGACAGTGACCGAAGCGAGCGCGGCATGAGCGGTGCCGTGATCGCCCTCTACGCCGAGTTCACAGCCCTGCCCGGTCATGAAGCGGAAGTCGCTCATTTGCTACGCGAGCTCACCGCGCACGTGCGCCGGGAAGCCGGTTGCGTCCGCTTCGACCCGCACCAGCTGGAAACCAATCCGGCGGCGTTCTTCGTCTATGAGGAATACCGCGACCTCGCCGCGTTCGACGCCCACCGTGCCGCCGCCTATGGCGCCGAGTTCAACCGCGCGCTCGGACCGATCATCGCGGGCGACGGCTCGACCCTGACCCTTCTGGCCCCACTGGTCTGAATCCCGGCCCGGGCGTCACACAAAAACAGCCGACAGAAGGAGTCAGGCTCCTGCTGTCGGCTGTCGGCTGTCGTCGATCCTGCTGGTCAGGCGCCCTTGCGCCCCGACATCGACCGCATCAGGAACATGATCACCGCGAGGATCGCGAGCACGATACCGACCCAGAGGAGAAACTGCAGAGACTGCACCAAACCACCGGTAATGAGCAGCACGACCGCAACGATGGCCACAATAATTAGAAGCGGATTCATGATCCGACCTTTCCCTTCATGCGCGGGCAATTCCCGATTGCCCCGATCGTACCCCCGAATGGGGTTCAAACGCGGATACCGCACGCGGCATCCGCGTCCTTGTCGCATTGGCTCGTCGTGCTCAGATCGAGCCCGCCGTCACTACGCGTCGATGATGTGCGTCGATGATGCGGGGGTCGTTCAGCAGGTCAGCACTCTGACCCTCGACCGTGGTGACTCCGCTCTCAATCACGTAGGCGCGGTCGGTGACCCGCAGCGTAGCGGGAGCGGGAATTGAACCCGCCACACCACGATTAGCTTGGGGTAACCATATCGCGGTCACCACGCGCCAAATCAATCCTCACAGCCTTGACTGCGTATGTGGTAAAGCACATACTGAAGGTGAACGGAGGCAGCATGTCGAAAGATTTCAAAGACCTCGCCACCCGTGCGAAAGCCGAGTGGTCTGAGGGGACACGAGCGGCGTACGAGGCCGCCAGCGTCTCCTTTGACGCCGAGCTCGCGAGCCGCGTTGAACTGGGCGCACTGCTCGCCGCAGCACGCAAGGCCCAGGACCTCACCCAACCAGCCTTATCGAGTGTCACCGGGATTCAGCAGGCAGAAATCAGCCGAATCGAACGCGGCATCGGCAACCCAACGGCGGACACGCTCAGCCGTCTGGCCGCGGCCCTCGGTCAGAAAATTACGCTCACACCGGTTCGCTGACCGGCGGGTGCATGCTCCGACGCTGAGTCGGCCACATCGGTGCCTTGCGGACGCAATGGCCACGGTGACCGTATCCCGGCAGGAGGTAGCCCTTTGCGTGTAAATTTCACCCGCGCCGGGGATATCTCTCCGATCCGACTGTGGCCGGAGCGCATCCGAACCCCGGGCTCGTTGAGTTTATTCTCGACCCACTGGCCCGGCCAGAGATCCAACCGCTCGGAGTAGCCCCCGGACACGACGGTCCGAACTATCCACTCCAGGTCATCCATGAGGTCTTTGACGTCATCGTCGCAGGCGTCACAGCCGCAGACCGGAAAGTGAAAGTCATGAAGCAGGCCGGCATGTAGAAAGATCCCCGGAAACGGCGGGTAACAAAAGTCAACGTGGCCACTGACGGCTCGTGGGCGCACTGATCGCCGGAGGAACGCATGAGTCGCGATCAGGCCGAACGCTGACTCTAGGCCACACTTCACTAGACTTCACCGCAATTTCAATCGGCAGGAGGCAAGAAAATACCCCGGACTTCCGCAGAAGTCCGGGGCGATTTTAGTGAATACCGTGTAGCGGGAGCGGGAATTGAACCCGCGACACCACGATTATGAGCCGTGTGCTCTAACCAACTGAGCTACCCCGCCGCGACTTGTCGGCTGTTCGCTTCCAAGCCTGAGCCCCCTGTGGGAATCGGACCCACTACCTCTTCCTTACCAAGGAAGTGCTCTACCAATGAGCTAAGGGGGCAGAGCAACCAAAAAACAGTAGCAATGCCGCGTTTTTGGCAACCTAGAAACTTTATCACCCCAGCAAGGCGATCGAGACCACTTAGCCCACACCGAGCATCCACTACCGATGCCGTAGCATTTAAATATGACTGGCACCAAACTGACTTCCGGCACCGAATGGTGGCGCACGGCCGTTATCTATCAGATCTATCCGCGGTCCTTCGCCGACGCAAACGGTGACGGCATGGGCGACCTCGCCGGCATCAGCTCGCGACTGCCCCAACTCAAAGAGCTTGGCATCGACGCCATCTGGCTCTCTCCCTTCTATACGTCGCCGCAACGCGACGCCGGCTACGACGTCTCCGACTACTGCGACGTCGACCCGCTGTTCGGCACCCTGGACGACTTCGAGGTGCTGCAGCGCACCGCCCACGACCTGGGCATTCGCGTCATCGTCGACATCGTGCCGAACCACTCCTCGAGCGACCACGGCTGGTTTCAGGCGGCCCTCGCCGCCGGCCCGGGCAGCGCAGAGCGCGCCCGTTACACCTTTCGCGATGGCAAGGGCGAGAACGGCGACCTGCCGCCGAACAACTGGGAGTCCGTCTTCGGCGGCCTCGCCTGGACCCGCACGACCGACCCCGACGGCACCCCCGGCCAGTGGTACCTGCACCTGTTCGACACCAGCCAGCCCGACTTCGACTGGGACAGCGAATGGGTGCGCGAACAGTTTCGCGCGGTGCTGCGCTTCTGGCTCGACCGCGGCGTCGATGGTTTTCGAGTGGACGTCGCGCACGGCATGATCAAGGCTCCCGGCCTCCCCGATTACACGCCACCCGCCGAGGGCGGCAGCATGGGCGGCGCCCCGGCCACCCTCGAGCCCGGCATCAGCGCCGAATCGCCCGTGACCGCGCCCTACTGGGCGCAGGACGGCGTGCACGAGATCTACCGCGACTGGCACAAGGTGCTCGCCGCCTACCCCGGCGACCGCGTCCTCGCGGCCGAAGCCTGGGTCGACCCGCTGAGCCAGATGGCCAAGTGGGTGCGCCCGGACGAGATGCACCAGGCCTTCAACTTCGCCTACCTTGAGACGCCTTGGAACGCAGCAAAGCTCAGGAGCGTCATCGACGAGTCGATCGAAGCCTTCGGCAACGTGGGAGCCCCGAGCACCTGGGTGCTCTCGAATCACGACGTGGTGCGGCACGCTTCCCGGCTCGCCCTCACCGGCGAAAACCTGCAGGGGCACGGCATTGGGCCCAAGACCGTTGGACTGCCGGACACTGCGGTGGGGCTGCAACGCGCGCGGGCAGCATCCGCTTTGATGCTGTCGCTGCCGGGCTCGAGCTACCTCTACCAGGGCGAGGAACTCGGGCTGCCCGAGGCCGTCGACCTGCCCGACCACGCCCGCGAAGACCCCACCTGGTTTCGCACCAACGGTGAGCGGTACGGGCGAGACGGATGCCGCGTGCCGATTCCGTGGGAAGGTGCGAGCGCGTCGTTCGGCTTCAGCACCGGCGCGAAGAGCTGGCTGCCACAACCGGCTGAGTGGGCCGGACTGGCCCGCGACCAACAAAACGGTGTAGCCGGATCCACCCTCGAGCTGTACAAGCACGCGCTCAACCTGCGCCGGGAGCACTCCCTCGCCTCCGGCACGGTGGAATGGATCGACGGCTTCGGGCCGGACGTCGTGGCCTACCGCAACGGCGACGTGACGATCGTGGCGAACACGGGCGCGGCATCCGTTCAACTGCCCGCCGGCGACGTGTTGCTCGCGAGCGAAGACCTCGTCGGCCGCACCCTGCCCGGTGACGCGACCGCCTGGTTGCGCGCCGTAACAGCATGACCGACGCGCTCGACCAGCCAGACGATGCTGCAAACACCGCGCTGGGGACCATCGCCGCCATGCGCGAGCTCAAGCTCGAACTGACCCGATTCATGATGTCCTACAAGTTCGCGACCGACGAAATGCTGACCAAGATCAACATTTTGAAGGAAGAATTCAGCTCGATTCACGACTACAGCCCGATCGAGCATGTCAGCTCGCGGCTCAAGTCGCCGGAGGGCATTCTCAAGAAGGCCATCCGTAAGGGGCATCCGCTCGAGCTCGACGGTATTCGTGACAATATCCAGGACATTGCGGGAATTCGCATCACCTGCAGCTTCATCTCCGACACTTATCGCATTCGCGACCTGCTCGCCGGGCAACGGGATGTCACGGTGCTGCAGGAGAAGGACTACATCCGGGAGCCGAAAGCGAACGGCTACCAGAGCCTGCACCTGATCGTGGCGATTCCAGTGTTCATGTCGGATCGGGTGCAGCCGGTCACGGTCGAGATTCAAATTCGCACGATTGCGATGGACTTTTGGGCCAGCCTCGAGCACAAGATCTTCTATAAGTACAATGGCGCCGTGCCCGACACGCTCGTCGAGGACCTGCGGCAGGCAGCGGATGCCGCCAATCGCCTCGACGTGAAGATGGAGCTGCTGCACGACCAGGTCGTGCCGCGGGGGCCCGCTGCCGATGACGCCGACCTGTTCAGCTTCGACGGCCTGCCGCCGTTTCCGCTGCCAAAGGGCCTGCTCGAATCCTTCATGCGCGGGCGCACGGAACCGGAATAGCTAGTTCGTGTTGGCGTAAAGCCACTCGAGGGGGTCGATCTTGGTACCCGTAATGCCGCCCTGACGAATCTCGAAGTGCAGGTGCGGGCCGGTCGACATTCCGGTGCTGCCGGTCTTGCCGATGACCTGGCCGACCTTGACCAGGTCGCCCTCCTTGAACAACATCGATCCGTGGATCATATGCGCGTAGACGCTCGTGACGAGCTCGCCGTTGATCATGTGATCGATCATCATGTGCACGCCGAGGCTGGCTTCGCCGTCTTCGGCGTAGCTGACCACGCCGTCGGCGATGGACTGGATCGGTGCGCCGACCCCCGGGTTGAAGTCCTGGCCGCCGTGGTTGGAGGAGCAGCCGGCGCAGTTGCGCGGGCCGATCTGGTCGCCGATGTGGACGCCGACGGCAAACGGCCATTGAATGGTGCCATTCGGGTTGTTGGTAAAGGTATCTTCCAAACGGATGCCGCTGGCCGCGGCCACCTCGGCGATCGAGCTTGACTCATACCCGTCACGTTCGACGGTGAGAGTGTCGCCGTCGGCCAGGTCCATGCTCTGAGCGTCTTCGGCCGGCAGAACGCGCTGGGCTTGCAGAGCTGAGGCCTGCACGTCCTGCGCCGAGAGCAGCGCCTCAGCCGGAAGGGACGTGGCGACGGCCATCAGGGCGACGAAGGACATCGCGAGGATCGACGCACCCTTGGCGGCGCGCTTGCGCATGCTGCTGCCGAGCGGGCGCGACGGGGCCGCGCGACGCGGCAGAGTGCCGGCCGGAACGAAATCGCGGGCTGGCGCGAAGGACTCCCTCGCCGGCTGCTCGGTGCGCTGGCGGCGGCGAGGCCGAGCGCCGGCCGGGGGAATTACGGTCGGAATCGACTGGGTGGCACCGAGAACCAGCAACTTTTCGTAGTCGGTGGGCTCGGCATCGGCGACCGCGACGGCCGCGACGATGCGGTCGGTCTCGGTCACAACGGGTGATTCGAGGTCGGGTTCGGTCAGGTCCGCAGCGACGATCAAATCGGCGGCAGGGCTAAGCCGCACGACCTCTGCGACGTTTTCGTCGACCGGCGCTGCGGTGGCGAATGCCACGCGCTCGCGCTCCCGCAGCTGACGCCGGGTCAGGGCCGCAGGTTCCACGGGGGGAAAGACAGCGTCGTCACTCTCGCCGGACACGGAGGTATCCAAGGATGGAGTGTGACGTGACAAAGTGCAGCTTTCGGCGAGGCGGACGGGAACTGGTGCTCGTACTGGACAACGCCAAACAACGACTGGCCAATATAACGAATTGATTAAGGATAGCGCGCAAACCTGAGAATAGCAGAGGAACGCGACGGATCACACCCCGATTTGGGCAAGTGGGTAAAGAGTCAAGCTTCCTGCGCGGGAGCCGGAAAACGGTCGAATAGCTCGGCCAGCACGGGTTCGAACTGACCGTAAAGGCGGGGAGCAGCGGCGATGAGCAGGTCGCGACCCTCGGCATCCGCTTGCAGGGCGCCGACCCGGGCACCAGCCTCGCGGGCGATCAGGGCGCCGGCGGCGTGATCCCAAGGGTTGAGGCCGCGTTCGAAATAGAGGTCGAGCCGCCCGCAGGCGACCGAACACAGGTCGAGTGCGGCCGACCCGATGCGACGGATGTCCCGCACCTGGCCGATGAGACCGCCCACGACGTTCGCCTGCCACACCCGACGCGCAGCCTCGTAGCCGAAGCCCGTACCCGCAAGGGCAAGGGAGAGCGGAACGTCCTGGTTCACGTGCAGGCGCTGGTCGCCGAGCCAGGCGCCCGACCCTTCAGAGGCGGTGAACACCTCGCCGAGGGCCGGGTTGACGACCGCTCCGGCGAGGGTGTTCCAACTGGCCGGATCGGGATCGCCCTGCACCACGGCGATGCTGACGGCGTAGAACGGGATGCCGTAGAGGTAGTTGACGGTGCCGTCGATGGGGTCGACCACCCAGGTGAGCCCGCTCGTACCGCCGGTCGCGTCGGACTCTTCACCGTAAAACCCGTCGTTCGGCCGGGCGTCGGCCAGCAATTCACGAATGTGCACTTCGACCTCGCGGTCGGCCGCGGTGACGATGTCCTCCGGCGATGACTTGGAGGCGGCGATCTCGACCCCCTCGGCGCGGCGCCGGTGGGCGAGCGCGCCTGCGGTGAGGGCGATGGTGCGTGCGAGGTCCAGCAGCTCGGTCGGGGCAGGATACGTCATGCCCTCACGCTACAGGTAGCTGTGTTAACGAGAACAGGCAGGCCCTGGGGCCTGCCTGTTCTGCTGGTGGCGAGTGCGAGGTTCGAACTCACGAAGGCTACGCCGTCTGATTTACAGTCAGATCCCTTTGGCCGCTTGGGTAACTCGCCAGACGCTCCCGACCAGGTGTAATCACTTGACCGGAGACGCGGGGTTAACAATACAAGACGAAACGCCTCACCGAGAAATCAGCTTCTCAACGAGGCGCATCCGCTACCCGGCGGGCGGCCCAACCATACCGGCCGGCGGCGTGCGGGGTTCGGTCGACGTGTCGCCACCGAGACCCGGCGGTCCGCTCTCGGTCTCGGTCTCGGAGCTGGCGATGGCGGCATTCAGATCGGCCAGAATCACCGTGTCACCGATGTCGATTCCCGACCTGATCTCGGTCAGTTCGGAACCGACCGCACCCACCGTCACCTCGGTACTCATCGAAACACCATTCTCGAGCAGATCGACCGTGTAAATCGCATCGGCCAAGTGCACGGCCGAAGTCGGCACGGTAAACACCTCGTCGAGGCTCGCCACCGCAACGGCGACCGCGACCGAGCCGCCGTTCAACAGGGCGGGGTCGGTCGCGGCGAGCGCGGTCACGGCCACGTCGTACTGGGCAAGCAGGGCGGCTTGCGCGGCGCCGACCGCCCTGACGGCTTCCGCCATAGCGGCCGAGACCTCGCCGGTCGAAGCAGAGGTCGAAGCAGAAAAGGCCCCCCGAGGTAGCGCCGGCACCCGACGCAGCAGACGTCGTCGAGGTGGCCACAGCATCCGTTGTCACTGTGCTCGTCGTGCTCGTCGCCGTCTGCGAGTCGAGGTCACTCTCGAGAGTGAGCTGGGCGCTCGCGACATTGGCCTCTGCCTCGGCGATCGCGTCGTTCAGGCTAGCAACGTCGAGGGTGGCGAGGGTCTGCCCGGCGGTCACCGTATCCCGCAGGCTCACGGCCACGCTGCTCACCGTGCCGGCGACCGAAAACGATGCATCGCTGCGGCTGGCTGAGGCCAGGGTCCCGACCAGGTCGAGCGATTCGCTGACCGAACCGAGCGCGGCTGCGACCGTTCGGCAGTCGCCGCCCTCGGCACGGGTCAGGGCGTAGGCGACGCCGCCGCCGGAGGCGACGAGCACGGCCGTGACCGTTCCCACAGCGAGCAACCGCCGGTGCTTCTGCCGGGCTGCCCGCAGCTTCTTCGCGGATGGCTGGTTCTCCACAGCGGATGCCGCCGCGCTCGTGTTGGTCGCGGTGCGCGTACTCATTTGCGTCGCCACCCAGTCGGCCGCCGGTGCCGGCCAGGGCGCTCACGCAGCCGTCGTCACCGGTCACCGAGAGTGCGACAGCACTAGCTGCAAAGCTTCCGGTGTCGTCGGCCTCGTTACCGTCAGCGTCCAGTACGGTCACAACGGATGCCCCATCCACGCTGGTCACAGCGCCGCTGACCACCGTCAGCACGTCGGTGCCGCTTTCGTACACGATGTCCGCGGTCACCGCGACGCCGTCATAGAGGCCCTCAGTGGATCCGGTGACCAGGACGACGGCCGGGTAGGCGGCCACACCGGTGCTCGTTGAGGGCAGCAGGCAGACCTCGGAGACGGTGCCGAAAAACTCAGTGCCGTCATCGAGCGCCAATTCGACCTGGTTATCGGCCGCGATGAGGGCGGCATCCGTTTCACCGACGGTGAAGTCGACGGTCCAGGAGTCAGTGCCCACGATGGTGAAGGCGGCGCTGCTGGCGGTGGTCGTCGCGCCGGCTCCGGTTTCCGCCGTTCCGACGGCCACGTTCACCCCGGTGACGTTTCCGGATGCCGCGAAGGACACCTCCTCCTGCACGGTCGGGGTGAGGGTGCCGCTCGTCGTGACGCTCTGTTGCATGGTCTCGAGACTCGCGGCAACGGTCTGGGTGGCCGGGGTGGCCTCGGCACTGGTCGGCTGGGCGGCAATGAACCACCAGGCCCCGCCGCCGATCAGGGCGAGCACAATGACGCCGCCGCTGAGCACCCACCACCGGGCTTTCATTTGACGGATGCGTGTGCGCAGCTTCATCGTTCTCCTCAGATATTCACCTTCGGCACGTTGTTCCTTGTGCCGCTACAACGAACCTCAGGACGCTGTCTATGCCCGAGGCATCCGTGGCCTATCAAACGCCTATCAGTAACGCGAGAGCGCGTTTGGAGTGCTTAATCGCGCACTTCGTGCGCTCTCGCGGGTCAGATACCATGGGGGAATGGCAGATTCAACGTTCGACATCGTCAGCAAGGTCGACCCGATGGAGGTCGACAACGCCCTCAACCAGGCGCACAAGGAAGTCGCGCAGCGCTACGACTTCAAGAACGTGGGGGCCTCGATCGCGATGAGCGGCGAGAAGGTGCTCATGAAGGCGAACACCGAGGAGCGCGTCAAGGCGATCCTCGAGGTGTTCGAGTCCAAGCTGATCAAGCGCGGCATCTCCCTGCGCAGCCTCGATGCCGGCGAGCCGTTCGCCTCCGGCAAGGAGTACCGCATCGAGACCTCGATGAAGGCCGGGATCGACCAGGAGAACGCGAAGAAGATCAGCAAGATCATTCGCGATGAGGGGCCCAAGGGCGTCAAGAGTCAGATTCAGGGCGACGAACTGCGGGTCAGCTCGAAGAGCCGCGACGACCTGCAGGCGGTCATGGCCCTACTCAAGGGCAAGGACCTCGACGTGGCCCTGCAGTTCACGAACTTCCGCTAGCCGCACGCCCGCACCTCCCGCACCTCCCGCACCTCCCGCACCATTTTGGTCGCCGGGCCCACCTTATGGAAGCGGGCCCATGATGGATCATGGGCCCGGTTTCCGGGCCCGGGCCCGGTCAGAATAGGAGTCTTGCTCGGCGCGAGACACCGGGCATTCTGTGCCACCCGGCGTTAGCGAACCCCCCTCGTGGAAGACCGTAGCCGGGCCCACCTTATGGAAGCGGGCCCATGATGGATCATGGGCCCGGTTTCCGGGCCCGGGCCCGGTCAGAAGAGAGGGGCGGCGCGGGCTACTCCGCGCGGGAGACCGCGACCATTTCGTCGCGATCGACGACCTTTATGCGGATGCGGCCGGCCGCCTCACCGAGCGCGAGCTCGTGCTGGTCCAGGTTGTGCCAGCCGTCAAGTCCGGTGTAGCGCACGCCGCGATCGGAGAGCAGCGCCACGATGCTCTCCTCCGACGGCGACTCGGGCCGCCACCAGTTCCCGAGGTCATTGATCAGGTGCTTGATGGTTTCCATCGCGTCGCTTTTGGTATGGCCGATCAGGCCGACCGGCCCGCGCTTGATCCAGCCGGTCGCGTAGACGCCGTACATCTGCTGGTTGAACAGCCCGCCGGTCCCGGCCGAGGGGTCACGCCGCAGCACCTGACCCTCGCGGTTGGGAATCACACCGCGCTTCTTGTCGAACGGCACGTCGGCCAGCTCGGACCCGAAGTAGCCGACCGCCCGGTACACGGCCTGAACCGGGATCTCGCGAATCTCACCGGTGCCGACGACGCCGCCGGCGGCATCCGTTATGGTGCGTTCCCAGCGAAACGCAGCCACCCGGCCGGTGCCGTCATCGACGACCTCGACCGGCTTGGCGAAGAAGTGCAGGTGCAGGCGGCGGCTGGCCGTGCCGGTCTCTCGGGCGCGCCACGCGTTCAGCGTCTTGTCGATCACGAAAACCTGCTTGTTGCTCGCGACGGCATCCTTGGCGGCTTCGTCGTAGTCGAAGTCCTCGTCGTAGACGATCATGTCGACGTCGTTCAGCTCGCCGATCTCGCGCAGCTCAAGCGGCGTGAATTTAACGGATGTCGGCCCGCGGCGCCCAAACACGTGCACGTCGGTCACCGGTGACGCCGCGAGCCCGTCGTACACGTTTCCGGGAATCTCGGTCGGAAGCAGGTCCTCGGCGTGCTTGATCAGCATGCGGGACACGTCGAGGGCCACGTTGCCGTTGCCGATCACGGCGATCTCGCGCGCCTCGAGCGGCCAGGTGCGCGGCACATCGGGGTGACCGTCGAACCAGCTGACGAAGTCGGCTGCGCCGTAGGAGCCGTCGAGCGAGGCACCCGGAATGTTGAGGTCGGCGTCCTGCACGGCCCCGGTCGCGAAGATGACCGCGTTGTAGTGCTTCTTGAGGTCGTCGAGGGTGATATCGACACCGAACCGCACGTTGCCGAACACGCGAATATCGCCGCTGTCGAGCACCCCGCGCAGGGCGGTGATGATGCCCTTGATGCGCGGGTGGTCGGGCGCGACGCCGTAGCGCACCAGCCCATACGGCGCGGGAAGGTGGTCGAACAGGTCGATCGAGACCTCAAAGTTGCGCTCAGCCTTGAGCAGAATATCGGCGGCGTAGATGCCGGCCGGGCCTGCGCCGACGATAGCCAGTCTCAATTTGGTCACGGAAGTTTCCTTACTGCGCGAGCAGTCGGGGCAAGCCCCAACACGCTCTAGCTGGAGCGCTCGACGATGGTCTCGGCGAATCGGGTGAGAGCTTTCTTAACCGAGCCCTTCGGCAGCGGGGCGAGGGCAGCTACCGCGTCGCGGGCCCAGCCGTGCGCCTCGGCAAGGGTTTCGGCGGTGACGGCGTGCTCGCGCAGCGCGGTGATCGCCGCATCGGCAGCCTCACCCTGTTCAGCGCCGGCCGACATGACGTCGCGTTCGAGTCGCTGCAGCAGATCAGCGGATGCCCCATCGCTCACGGCGCGTTCCCGCAACCGAAGCAGCGGCAACGTCACCACTCCCGCCCGGAGGTCCGTTCCCGGCACCTTGCCGGTCTCCTGCGGCTGCGGCGACAGGTCGAGCACATCGTCGATGAGCTGAAAGGCCACGCCGATCTTCTCGCCGAAGTCGACGACGGGCTGCTCGAACTCGGCCGGAGCGTTGGAGAACACCACCCCGCCCTGCGCGGCTGCCGCGATGAGCGAGCCGGTTTTGCCGGCTAGCACCTGAATGTAATGCTCGACCGGGTCGTCGCCGGCGCGCGGGCCGACCGTCTCCTGAAACTGGCCCATCACGAGGCGCTCGAAGGTGGTCGCCTGCAGCTTGATGGCGCGCTCACCGAGCCGGGCCATCAGCTGACTGGCACGGGCAAACAACAGGTCCCCGGTGAGGATTGCGATGGAGTTGCCCCACACCGTTTGGGCGCTCGGTACGCCGCGACGCTTGTCGGCATCGTCCATTACGTCGTCGTGGTAGAGCGAGGCGAGGTGGGTCAGCTCGATGGCCGTCGCCGCGGTGACCACGTCGGGCAGAATGCCCTCGCCCAGGTGCGCGGTGAGCAGCGCGAGCATGGGACGCACCCGTTTGCCGCCCGCGTTGAGCAGGTAGCGGCTGGTGACCGTGGCGATTTCGTTGGCGTAGACCAGTTCGGCGAGCAGGGCGGCTTCGACCTGTTCAATGCCGGAATCGATGTTCGCGGCCAGGCCACGATCGGCGGAAGTCGAGAAGATACGATCGCCGAGGCCCGCCTGGCTAGTCACCGACGCGCTGCGTCGGATCACGGGGGCTCTGGATTTCACGTAAGTCAGCCTATCGAGTTGATCAGGATTTGGTTCCACGGTGCAGCGCCACGATGCCGAGCGTGAGATTGCGGTAGGCGACGCTGGAGTAGCCGGCCGAGCGCAGCCATCCGCTCAATACCGGCTGGGTCGGCCAGGCCTCGATGGACTCGCCGAGGTAGTCGTAGGCCTCGGCGTTCGACGAGGCGAGCCGCACGACCCGCGGCATCACGTGGTTGAGGTAGGCGAAATAGCTCTGACGCACGAGCGTGAGCGGCGGGGTCGAGAACTCGCAGATGACGACGCGGCCGCCGGGCTTGGTCACCCGGTAGAACTCGGCGAGCGCCTTCTTCGGTTCGACCACGTTTCGCAGCCCGAAGGAGATGGTGACGGCGTCGAATTCGTTGTCTTTGAAGGGAAGCGCCGTGGCGTCGGCCTGCACGAATTCGATGTTCGGGTTGTGCGCGTGACGGGTCTTGCCGACCTCGATCATGCCGGCCGAGAAGTCGGCGGCGACGACGTGGGCGCCACTGTGGGCGAGGGCTGCGCTGGAGGTTCCGGTGCCGGCAGCGATGTCCAGAATGCGCTCCCCCGCCTGCGGGTTGACGGCCTTGGTGGTGGCGAGGCGCCAGAGCGACGCGTTGCCGACCGACAGCAACGCATTTGTGCGGTCATAGTGGGCGGCCACCTCGTCGAACATGGCAGCCACCTGCGCGGGCCGTTTGTTCAGGTCTGCTCTATTCACCCCATCATTCTAGGTCGCGCGGGCGGGGCGAAACTGCATGGTTGCCGGGGTACGCGTTCGTATAGGAGCAGCGGCGCGGGCGTAGGCTACAGAAGTGAATGTGCAGGCCTTGACGGTCGAAACCTCCCCGATAGCCGATATCCGCCAACTGATCCTGCTGCTCGATGGCCGCACGCCCCTGCTCTGGATGCGTCGCAACCAGGGTCTGGCCGGCATCGGCTGCGCGCTGCGGCTCGAATTCTCCGGCCCGACCCGCATGACGGATGCTGCGGCGGCGTGGAAACAAGTCGTCGCGCTGGCCACCGTGACCGACCCGCTGGCCCGCACCGGCACCGGGCTGCTGGCCTTCGGTGCGTTCGCCTTCGACGAGTCCTCCGCGCAGACCAGCGTGCTGATCGTGCCCGAAATCATCGTCGGCCGCGAAGACGGCCAGTGCTGGGTGACGCGCATTCACGTGACCGGTCAGAGCGCCGGCGCGAACCCGCTCGCGCTGCATCCGCTCGGCGACGAGTATCGCATCGCGCTGCTCCCGGGAGCGTTACCCCCCGCAGACTTTCGCACCGCGGTCAGCTCCGGCATCGAACGCATTCGCGCGCAACAGGTCAACAAGGTCGTGCTCGCCCGCGACCTGGTCGGGCGGGTGCCGGCCGAGTCCGACCTGCGCCGCGCCATCAGCAAGCTCGCGCTCGGCTACCCGGACTGCTGGACCTACGCCGTCGACGGCCTCATCGGGTCGAGCCCGGAAACCCTCATTCGCGCCGACCACGGCTCGGTCAATGCCCGGGTGCTGGCCGGCACGATCTCGCGGGGAGCGGATGCCGAAGACGACCGCGAGGCGGCCCTGACCCTGGCGACCTCGTCGAAGGACGGCGACGAGCACGAGTTCGCCGTGCAGAGCGTGCTCAAGTCGCTGCGCCCGCACACCTCTGTGCTCGCGACCAGTGAGATTCCGTTCACGGTGAAGCTGCCGAACCTGTGGCATCTCGCGACCGACCTCGAGGGCACGCTGAGCGACGGGTCAACCTCGCTCGACCTGATCGCTGCGTTGCATCCGACGGCCGCGGTCGCCGGAACGCCGACCCTCGAAGCCCTGAGCCTCATTCGCGAGCTCGAACCGTTCGACCGCGGCCGCTACGCCGGGCCGGTCGGCTGGGTCGGCGCCGACGGCGACGGTGAATGGGCGATCGCCCTGCGCTGCGCCCAGGTCGCCCCCGAGGGCGGCATTACCGCCTACGCCGGCTGCGGCATCGTGCTGGACTCCGACCCCGACCGCGAGTTGGCCGAGACGAAGATGAAGTTTCGCCCGATCGTCGAGGCCTTCGGCTAGCTCGCGGCTATTTCCAGCGCCAGGAATCGATCGCGGCGGCAATGATTTCCTCACCGTTGTCCTCGGGAATGACGAAGGAGATCACGAAGAACTTCACCGGATCGGCGGCGAATTGGTAAGCCTTCGGCGCGAGGACGGTGAGGAAGGCCCTTGTCCGGGTGTTTTCGGCGGTGCCGTTCAGGCGCGTGAGGTTGGCGTCGACGCCGTCGAGGCTGACGGCCTCTTTCGGGCTCGTGACCTCACCGGCTTCGGGATAGTAGGTCTCGATCACAAACTCGACCACGTCGTCGAGGCTGCCGTTCCTCACCCCTGCGTCGGTGATCATCATCGCGTCCGGTGTCACCATTACGCGACCTAAGACGCTGCCAAACCCCGTCTTGTGGATGACACCGTCCGCGTCGCGTTCGCCCAACAGTTCCAGCGCCGTGACGCAGGCCCGCGTGTTCCCAAAAGAATTGGTGTAGTCGCGGGGCCCAGTGAAGGAGTAACAAGGGGTGACAATGGGTTGGCCCTCGGCCATGATCACCGCGCCGATTCCCGAACTCGCCAGCGAGATCACGATCACCATGGTCACCAGCACGTTGGTGACCCCGGCCAGCGCTGAACCGATCAGGCCCGCTCGCCCGAAGGATTTACCGGCCGGTCTGCGCATGGCGAGGACACCGAGGACGATCCCGTTGATGCCCAGGATCAGACCCAAAACTGGAATCCAGCCGGTGACGAAGGCGCCGATCCCCACGATGAGCGCTGCGAGGGCAATGCCGCCTGGCCGATTGGAATTTGGTCGGGGATCCTGTTGGAGCGCTTCTTCAGAAGAG
The DNA here is from genome assembly GCF_004404045.1 of Cryobacterium sp. Hh11. Lineage (NCBI taxonomy): Bacteria > Bacillati > Actinomycetota > Actinomycetes > Micrococcales > Microbacteriaceae > Cryobacterium > Cryobacterium sp. Hh11. Next base: position 250,468 of record NZ_SOHF01000025.1, read on the forward strand.
CCGCCCGGCTGAGCGTTGTCCTGGTGCGAGTCTGTGGTCATCTTGGCCTCCCGGCATCCGTGTGCCTCACAAAGTAGCAAGCCGCCGGTTTGCAATACCGCCTACGGCAAACCTGTGGATAACTCAATTTCCGGCCTCAATTCACCATTTCTCATATTGTGCGAGCGGTGTCGGTCCAAGCCCGATCGCGAGCTCGCCGAGACGAAGATGAAGTTTCGGCCGATCGTGGAGGCCTTCAGCTAACCCTCGACCGGTGCCACACTCGCTACCCGGGAGTTGCGCCGCTGCGCGGGAACTAACGTCGAACCCCCGCGCACCGGCGGAGGTCCCGCGCGGCGCGGGAGCTGCGTCCATGCCAGCACTCCCGCGCGGCGAGTGTGGCCGCGCACGTCCCGCACACTCGTTGAACCCGCGTGGCGGCGCAGCGCCCACCGCGCGAGGGGTCGCAAATCGACCTAGACCCGCGCCGGAAGAGCGATTTGCACCCCCTCAGCCCCCGCGCTCGCGCTCGCGACGCAGACTCAGCGAACGAGCGGAACCTCGAGGATGGCCGGACCGGTCGGGGCACCGGTGAGGGCGCGCTCCAGGTCGGCCCGCGTGGCTGCGACCTCGTACTCCCAGCCATAGGCAGCAGCGAGGGCTTGAAGGTCGACGCTGCGCGGCGTGTACAGCACCCGTTCCATCGCCTCGGCCCTAGCCGTTGCCGCGACCTCGAGGCCGTCGAAGATGCTGCCGCCGCCGTCGACTCCGACAATGACCTGCAGCCGCGGCCGCGGTTCACCGGGAGCGAGCAGCAGCGAGCCAACGTCGTGCAGAAACGTCAGGTCGCCCATTAGCACCCGTGTCACTCCGACCGAGCGCGGTTCCGGTTCGGCCTGGCTGGCCAGCGCCACTCCGAGCGCCGTCGCAATGGTGCCGTCGATTCCGGCCAGTCCGCGGTTCGCTAGCACGGTGATCTTCTTGCCGGGAACGCGCTTGTCCGCCTCCCGAATGAGCCGGGAGGCGCCGAGTACGAGCCGGTCGTGCGGCCACGACGCCCGCCACACCGCGTCGACGAGCAGCGCCCGGGTCAGCGGTGCCCGCAGCACGGCCAGTTCGGCGCGGGTGATGCCGCGTTTGTCGATCGGGGCCCGGCCCTCATCGGCCGCCGCCTCAGCCAGGGCCCGGCTGGTCATCACCCAGCGCCCCAGCCACGCCCGGCCGGCCGGGGTGCGCGCGGCCGCAGCGCACGAAGCATCCGGTCCAATCGAGCGGGTGAAGGCGCGCGCGGAGCGGCCGGGGTTGTACCATTCGAGTCCGGTCGGGGCGACCACGATTGTCTCCACACCGGGGCGTTCAATGAGGGCGGGAATTTCTCGGCTGAGCGTGGGGTGGCCGAACACGATCACGCGCTCGACCTCGCCGCCCAGATCCACGGCGCCAAGCAGCTCGCGATAGTGCACAATCAGGTTCGGGCCGAACCGAGCCCCGCTGGACACTTCGGCCAGCAGCGGCCAGCCCCCGGCGTGGGCGAGTTCTTCGGCCTCCGGACCGGCGCCATCGCCGGCAACGACAACCGTGCGTGGTCCGGGGGCGAGCAGCATGGTCGGGCCGTCGGTCGAGACGGCAGGCGCAACGGGGGCAGCCGGAGTCACCCTCGGCAATCCAGCAGGAAGCGCGGCCGACAACGGCTCCCGAAACGCCAGATTCAGTTGCACCGGGCCGGGTGCGGCGGTGCCTTCGCCGGTGGCGGCATCCGTCGCCTGGCGGGCCAACGCTTGGGCAATGCCGGTCTCGTCGGGTTCGCCGACCGGCGCCGGAACGTCAAGGCACAGTCGGGTGGCGACGCCGAAGATGCCGGGCTGCACGGTGGTTTGGTTCGAACGGATGCCGCGCAGCTCGGCCGGACGATCGGCCGTCAGCAGGATCATCGGCACCCCGGCGTGGTGCGCTTCGAGCACGGCCGGGTGCAAATTGGCCACGGCCGTGCCCGACGTCACGACGACAAGGGCGGGCCGACCGGTCTCGAGCGCAAGGCCGAGCGCGAGAAAGCCGGCGCTGCGTTCATCGGTGCGCACATGCAAGCGGATACCGCCGGCCCGTTCCAGCTCGGCCGCGGCCAGCGCGAGCGCCTGCGAACGCGCACCGGGACAGAGCACGAGGTCGCGCAGCCCGAGACGTATAAATTCGTTTAGAAGGGAGAAACTAAAATCGGTCGCCGGGCTACCGTTGAACGGCTCAGGCATCCCGACGGCCAGGCTGCTCGCCTTCGCCCGGTTCCTTTTTCTTCTTCTTCGGGTCTACGCCGGTACCATTGCCCGGTGTCGGATCGTTCTTGTCGAGATCGGCGAGGTCCTGCTCCATCCGACGGATGCGCTCCTGCTGGTCTTTCTCGTTGAATGGCCGGTTTTCGCCGGTTGCTGTGGCAACGCCGCCGCCGTTCAGGCCGCGCAGAAAATCGAGGTCATCATCGGGAGCGACCGATCGGTACGACCGGGTGGTGGGGGTGGAGCGTCCGTGGCCGACCAGCAGCCAGAGCAGCGGGCCGATCAGCGGCACCAGGACGATGACGAAAATCCACACCCAGCGCGGCAAACCTCGAATGCGTTTGCGGTCGAAGACGGCGCAGTCTACGAGGGTGTAGACCGTGAGAATGACCAGGGCCAGTCCTAGTCCGATCAAGAGCTTGGGCATGTCTTGATTGTATGGCGCTTGGCCGTGAGAGACATGTGCGGATGCTCAGGCGCGGCGTTCTAAACTTGGCTCATGAAATTCGTGGCCCCCTGGCTGTACTACTCCGTGATGCGCGTGCTGATGTTTGCCGTACCGCTGGCGATCCTGCTCTCCCTCGGTTTCTGGCCCTGGGCTGCGGCCGTCATCGCTGCCATGCTCGGCCTGTGCCTGTCCTACCTGTTTCTCGGCAAGTCCCGCGAGAGCGTGGCGCGTGACCTGTACCGGGCGCGGCACCCCGGCAAGGAGCCGGTAAACCCGGATTCTGAGGTCGAGGACCAGGCGCTGAATGCCGAAGAAACCACCAACTCAGAACGCGAAAGCAAGTCCCAGTAGCAGCCCGTAGGCCAGCGCCGCGAGGCTGGTCAGCTTCAGCGCAAGGATGAGTTCCCTGGCCGACGTCGCGGTGACCGTAATGAGGCAGGCCGGCAGCGCCAGCAGCAGCACGAAGAACGTGAAGATCCCGAGCGGATAAACCAGGCTGAACAGTCCGGCGATCACGAACGGCAGCAGCAGGAAGACGCAGAAGACGACCCGGGAAGCCGTGCGGCCGATGCGCACCGCGAGGGTGCGCTTGCCGGCGGCCTGGTCGGGCACAATGTCCCGCAGGTTGTTGACCATGAGCACGGCACAGGCGATCAGTCCCATCGCCACACCGCCGAGCACGCTCTCGGTCGTGAAGTCGCCGACCTGCACGTAGGTGGTGCCGGCGGTGGCGACGAGCCCGAAGAAGACGAACACGAACAGTTCGCCGAGGCCGAGGTAGCCATAGGGCTTTCTGCCACCGGTGTAGAACCAGGCCGCCAACAGGGCGACGACGCCGACGAGCAGCAGCCACCAGTACTGGGTCAGAATGACGAGGGTCAGGCCGGCCACGGCGGCGAGGCCGAAGAAGACCAGGGCGACGCGCAGCACGGTACGGGGGTTGGCAACGCCGCCGCCGGTCAGCCGGGCCGGGCCGACCCGAAAAGCGTCGGTGCCGCGAATGCCGTCGGAATAGTCGTTGGCGTAGTTGACGCCGATCTGCAGCAGCAGGGCCACCGCGAGGGCGAGCAGCGCGCGCACCGGGTGGTAGACGCCGGGGCCGGCCGCGACGATGGCGGCTCCGGTGCCGAGCAGCACAGGAGCGATGGCGAGCGGCAGGGTGCGCAGGCGCGCACCGGCGATCCAGTCTGCGGCCGTGGCCGGCTTGACCGCGGCGGGCCCCTTGCGCGGCACGTTTTTGAAGGCTGGATGGCCTGACTTGCCGTTGGTCTTGCCACCGGAAGCGGCACCCGCCAGCGTCGCCGCAGGGTTCAGTCTTTGTTGTTTGGGCCTGACCGGCCGAGCTCCTTGTGCCACGCCACCATGCTACTTGTTGGCCCAGGACCGGCCAACACGGTACTGGCCAACACAGGACCGGCCAACACAATACTGGCCAACGCCACCCGGTCGGGCTTACCCGAGGCCAGCAGCGGGATCTGCTCCACTCGCACGACGCGCGCGGGCCTGGCGGCACGTCCCAGCAGCGCCACAACGGATGCCCCCACGACAGCCAGATCCGCCGCCGCGCCTTCCGGCCCGGCCACCACCAGAACCGGCACCTGGCCCCATTGGGCATCATCGCCACCGAGCACAACCGCCGTCTCGAAGCCCACACAGGACCGCACGATCCGTTCGACGGCGTCGAGGGACACCTTCTCGCCGCCGGAGATGATCACGTTGTCGGCCCGGCCGAGCACCGTGACGCGACCGCTCAGGGGATCGACCTCGCCGAGGTCGCCGGTGCGATACCAGCGCACCCCCTGCTCCACGATGAACCGGTCAGCGGTGCGCGGTGCATCGTCGAGGTACCCCTCGGCGAGCACCGCGCCCGACAGCTCGAGCTGCCCGTCGACGAGACGCACGAGGGTGTCCCCGATCGGGACCCCGTCGTAGACGCACCCACCGGCCGTCTCCGACGATCCATAGGTGCGCACGACCCGCACCTCCAGTTCGGCCGCCCGCGCAATGAGCTCGGGTCGGATGGCCTGCCCGCCGACCAAAATCGCGGTGAAGCGCCGCAGCACGGCCAGCAGGGCCGGGTCATCCGCTGCGTCGAGCAGCCGGGCCAACTGCACCGGAACCAGCGCGGTGTAGCGCAGCGGCTCGGTCATGGTCTCGGCCAGACGAAGAAAATTCTGCGGATCGAAGTGGCCAGGCGGTAGCACGATCGGGGTGGTCTCGGCGGCGATCGAGCGCACCAGCACCTGCACCCCGGCGATGTAGTGCACCGGAAGGGCCAGCAGCCACTGCCCCGGTCCACCGAGGGCGACCGCCGACGCCGCGGCACCGGCCAGCAGCGCATTGGTGGCGAGCATGGCCCGTTTCGGCGCCCCCGTCGACCCGGAGGTCTCGATCACCACGGCGACCCGCTTCGGCACGTCGCCGAGGACCGGCATTCCGGCCGCCCGATCGGTCGACAGCGGCAGCACGGCCGGCCCGCTGCCGGCGAGCGCGTTTCGCAGCACGGCCAAAAAGTCGAGCGGATGCTCCGGCGCGACCGCGAGCAGCGGCCTCACGTCAGTACTGCCACGGGTACGGCGACCAGTCCGGTTCACGCTTCTCCAGGAAGGAGTCCCGGCCCTCGACGGCTTCATCGGTGCCATAAGCGAGGCGGGTGGCCTCGCCGGCGAACACCTGCTGGCCGACCAGCCCGTCGTCGACGGCGTTGAAGGCGAACTTGAGCATGCGAATCGCGGTGGGCGACTTGGTCAGAATCTCTCGAGCCCAGTCCAGTGCCACGGTTTCCAGTTCGGCGTGCGGCACGACGGCGTTGATCGCGCCCATCTCGAGCGCACGCTGGGCCGAGTATTCGCGAGCCAGAAAGAACACCTCGCGGGCGGCTTTCTGGCCGACCTGGCGGGCGAAGTAGGCGCTGCCATAACCGGCGTCGAAGGAGCCGACATCGGCATCCGTCTGCTTGAATTTGCCGTGTTCGGCGCTGGCGATACTCAGGTCGCAGACCACGTGCAGGGAGTGCCCGCCGCCGGCCGCCCAGCCGGGTATGACCGCGATGACGACCTTGGGCATGAAACGGATGAGACGCTGCACTTCCAGAATATGCAGGCGTCCGGCGCGTCCGCGGTCGATGCCCGCTGCCGTCTCGCCCTCGGCGTACTTGTAGCCGTCCCGGCCGCGGATGCGCTGATCGCCACCGGAGCAGAAGGCCCAGCCGCCGTCCTTGGCACTCGGGCCATTGCCGGTGAGCAGAACGACGCCGATTTTCGAGTTCAGCCGAGCGTCTTCCAGTGCGCTGAACAACTCGTCGACCGTGCGGGGGCGAAAGGCGTTGCGCACCTCGGGCCGGTCAAAGGCGATGCGGGCGATTCGGCCGCTCAGATCCTGGTGGTAGGTCAGATCGGTGAGGTCTTCAAAGCCGGCAACGGCCTTCCATTGGCTCGCATCGAAGATTTCGGATACCTGTTCGCTCATGCTGTCAGCCTACGGGGGCAGACGCGCAGCTTGCGGCTTCACCAACTCGTAATACCCACGGTTGTAAAGACGAAATAACCTCAGGTAACCTGTACCAAACAATATGTCAAGCCCTTGATCGCCACCCCCCTTCGGGGGTGTACTAATGACTTGGAATACACGGGGAGGTGGCCATGAATATCACAGACAGCAGCAGCCAGTGCGGGGGCAAGCGCTCATGACGACGACTGTTGAGAGAAACACCAACACCGCTTCGCTGCCACGCCCGGCAGCGAATACCGCGCCGCGCCGCGCCGCATCATCGGCCAGCTACAGCGCCGCATCAACGGATGCCTTCGGCGATTACCTGCGCCGCATCGGCAAGGGGACCCTGCTCAACGCCGAGCAGGAGGTTGATCTGGCGCGCCGCATCGAGGTGGGTCTGTTCGCTGAGGCTCGACTACTGCGGGACGGCGATGCCCTCCCGCGCGATTCGGTGGAGCAGCGGGACCTGGCCTGGCTCGGGCAAGACGGGCGCCGCGCCAAGAACCAGTTCATCGAGGCCAACCTGCGCTTGGTCGTCAGCATCGCCAAACACTATTCCGGTCGCGGGGTGCCCATCATGGACCTCGTTCAGGACGGCAATATGGGCCTGGTGCGTGCGGTCGAAAAGTATGACTTCATGACCGGCTACAAGTTCTCCACCTACGCCACCTGGTGGATCCGCCAGGCCATCCACCGCGGCATGGCCGACAAATCGCGCATGATCCGCATCCCGGTGCACACGGCCGAGAAGCTGAATAAGATCAAGCGGATCCGTCGTGATCTCACGAGCGTGCTCGACCGCGACCCGACAGCACGCGAGATCGGTGAGGCCGCGCAGCTTCCAGTGCGCGATGTGCTGCGGCTGCTGCAGTACGACAACGAACCGATCTCCCTGCACACCCCGGTCGGCGATGGCGCCGGCGACATGGCTGAACTCATCATCGACGACGACCTGCCCCAGCCCGACGAACACGCCACCCTGACCCTGCGTGCCGCGGACATCCGCTTCTTTCTGGAAACACTGCCGCCCCGAGAACGCTCCATTCTGCGGGCCCGGTTCGGCCTCGACGGCAACGAGCCCCGTACCCTCGACCAGATCGCCCACATCGAGGGCGTCACCCGGGAACGCGTGCGGCAGATCGAGAAACGCGCCCTGGCTCTTCTGCACGTGCCCCGGCTGGAGCACTACCTGCGCGACTAGCGAGGTCAGGATCAACCGAATGCACGCGAGCTGGAGCGAGACATGGGAAAGCTGACCTACGACTCGACCCTCACCGCGGACTTCGACGACCGAGTTCTGGCGCATATCCAGGTCGTAGTCGGAGCCAAGCTTCGGCGCGGCGAATCGTTCTATTTCACCTGGCGCAATGACCCGCAGGCGGGCAACGGGCGGACCACCATCTGGCTGCACCCCGGCATCCCAATCGCATACAAGTATTTCGGCAGCCGCTCTCCCACCCTGAACCGCGAGTGGATCGAGGCGCTCATGGCCACGGCCAACTCCTCCGGCGGCCTGCAAATCGTTCCAGAACCCCGCTCCCCGTTCGCGCCATTGAGCTCGAAGGACGAACCATGAACCGCATCGACATCGTCTATGGCGGCAAGCCCTATTCCCTCGGCGGCCGTTCGGTCGAGTCGATCCAGGTAGAGATCGACGGCGCCATCGCTGCCGGGCTGCCGTACTGGTTGCGGGTAAACAGCGGGGAGGGCCGATTCGAAGACGCCTATCTGCTCATCGCCCCCGGAATCGCGGTCGCCCTGGTCAATGTCAGGCCGAACGGCATCGACCACGATCATGAGGGCGATGACCTCGATCAGGATTCGCTCTGACCAACTACCCAGCCGGAGACTGCCAGACTGGATCCATGATGACCTCACTGGATGCCACGGTCCCCCCCTTGGAAGAGCTTCTCGGTTCCGCGCACGTCGTCTCCCTGAAACTGTTCGACCGGTTTCGAGGTCTGGACAGCCGGGAAGCAATGCTGTTCGAGGGGCCGCAGGGCTGGACGGAGTTTTCTCCCTTCGTCGAATACGACGACGCTGAGGCAGTCAACTGGCTGCGGGCCGCGATTGATTTCGGCTGGCAGGACTCGCCGCACCCGCTGCGCACAAGCATTCCGGTCAACGCCACCGTGCCCGCCGTCTCCGCCGACAAGGTCGCCGAAGTGCTCGCCCGTTTTCCCGGCTGCCGCACAGCCAAGGTGAAGGTGGCCAGCCCCGATCAGACTCTGGCCGACGATGTCGCCCGGGTCGCCGAGGTGCGCCGCGTGCTCGGCCCCGAGGGACGCATCCGAATCGATGCGAACGGACTGTGGAATGTGGATGAGGCGGAGCATGCCATTCACGCCCTGAGCGCCTTTGATCTCGAATACGTCGAGCAGCCCTGCCTGACCGTGCCGGAACTGGCCGAGATTCGCCAGCGCACGACCTACCTGAGCGTGCCGATCGCCGCCGACGAGAGCGTGCGCAAGAGCAGCGACCCACTCGCCGTGGCGAGGGCCGGCGCCGCCGACATCCTGGTGATCAAAGCGCAGCCACTCGGCGGCATTCGCGCCGCCCTGTCGATCATCGGCCAGACCGGCCTTCCGGTCGTCGTCTCCAGCGCCCTCGACACCTCGGTCGGGCTGTCCATGGGCGCCCACCTGGCCGCATCCGTTCCCGGCCTGTACTTCGACTGCGGGCTGGGCACGGCCTCGCTGCTGGCCGAGGACGTCACGACCCACCCGCTACTCCCGGTCGACGGCGCGATTCCGCTGCGCCGGGTCACCCCCGACCGTGCTCTGCTCACGCAGCACGCGGCCAGTCCGGAGCGCCGCGACTGGTGGCTGGCGCGCCTCGCGCGCACCCACGCGCTCCTCGCCGCCGCCGAGTAGCGCGCAACCTAATCGCGAAAGCGGGTGAAAGGCCGATTCAAACGGGCTGAAGCAACCTTTCACCCGCTTTCGAGTGACTGCGGGCTACAGGCCAGAGTAGGCGTGCAGGCCCTTGAAGAACACGTTGACGATGCCGAAGTTGAACATGACGGCGCTGAAGCCGATGATCGACAGCCAGGCCGAGCGTGATCCGCGCCAGCCGCGGGTCGCACGGGCGTGGATGTAGCCGGCGTAGATGACCCAGATAATGAAAGTCCAGACCTCTTTGGTGTCCCAGCCCCAGTAGCGGCCCCAGGCCTGTTCGGCCCAGATCGAGCCGGCCATCAGGGTGAAGGTCCACAAAATGAAGCCGACGATATTGATGCGGTAGGACAGATTCTCCAGTGTCACTGACGACGGCAGCGTGGCCAGAAAACGCAGGCGCAGAGCGGATGCGATCGCCCCCCGCGGCGCGGCAGCTCCCTCCAGCACGTGGTTCTCCCGCCGCGACTGCAACAGCTGAACGGTCGACAGGGCGAAGCCGAGCGCGAACATTCCGGTGCCGAGGGACGCCACGAAAACGTGGATCACCAACCAGGCCGACTGCAGCGCCGGCGGCAGCGGGGCGACCTCGACGTAAAACTGCAGGGCGGCAATTCCGAGCAGCACGAGCACGAGGCCGGTGACGAAGGTTCCGAGAAAACGCAGGTCCGAGCGCACCAGCACGAGCAGAAACACCGTCATGATGAGCAGGGTTCCGGTCATCGCGAATTCGTACATGTTCGCCCACGGCACCCGGTCGGCGGCGAAACCGCGCATAACGGTTGCCACGAGGTGCAGTGCCCAGGCAAGCACGGTGAGCGAGACGCCCACCCGCAGGCTCGACGAGCGGCCGTAGGGCATGGCCGCATCGTTGTCCATCCGCGCGCTGAGACGGGACAGCACCGGCCGTTTCAGGGCCGGTCGCTCAAGGGTGCGGGTACCGCCAGCGGATGCTGCGGCGCCGGCCGAAGCAGCGGCATCCGTTTCCACCAGGTCGGCCGCCTCGATCACGCCGACCGCGCTCGAGCGGCGGGCGAGGTCGATCGCGAAGGCGATGAAAGCGAGGGCGTAGACGCCCATCGCCGAATACAGCGCGTAGAGCGAGTACGAGTTGAGCAGTGCGGGGTCAGTCAGATTCACGATCTAAGCCTAAGTCGTTTCGGGGGTGGCGACGATGGGTTGGCGGGACTTGAGCAGTTTCAGATGTCGGTCGGCCAGGGCCGTGACGGCGCTGCCGAGGGCTGGGTCGTCACCACGGGCGAGGCCGGCATATTCGAGGTGAACCGTTCCATCGGCACGCGTGGTCGCCTTCACCCAGACTCGGCGACGCGGCACGAGCAGTCCGGTGAACAGGCCGAACAGCACGAGTGCGGAGAAGGAGATCAGCCAGATCTGGGTCGGATCGTGGTGAATGTCGAAGCTGGCAAAGCGCGGAACCGACTGCTTGAGATCGCCGGCAGCCGAGGCGGCCGGGTCGTTGTCGATGAAGCTGACCGTGCCGAGGTCATTCGGCAGCTCGGTGGACTCGCCCGGCTTGAGTTCGATCGAGTCGACACCGGTGGTGCCGCCGTTCTGCTGGGTCAGATCGTCGGTGACGAGGGCATAAACGGATGTCGGCACGCCGTCATCGAGACCGAGGTCGCCGGTGTACACGTTCAGGGTGAGCAGCGGATACTCGAGGTCGGGGTAGCTGGAGAAGTTCGCCCCGGACTCGGCCTTGTCCTGAGTGGGATAGAAGAAACCGATCATGCCGAGCTGTTCGGCCAAACCGTCTGGCACCTTGACGATGCCGAGCGAGGTGAGGTTGGCGTCCTGCGGCAGAAACGGCACCGAATCGGAGAACACCACGGTGCCGTCGGGGGCCGTGACCTGAATGGTCGGTGCGTAGCCGTTGCCGAGCAGGTAGATGCTCGTGCCATTCGTGCGCAGCGGCCCATTGACCTTAACCACGCCGGGCTCGGCTTCAGCGCCCTTGGGGGTGACGGTCACGTCGGCGGTGAAGTCGATCGGCTGGCCGTAGGCCTGCAGGTTGAGCTGCTCGTAGGCCACCGCGAAGTCGTCGAGGCTCAGGGTGTAGGGGTCGAGGGTTCCGTCGTCGAAGAAACGTCCAGGGTTGAAGGAGTCGTAGGCGAGCAGGGTGTTCACGAAAGTCTGGCCTTCGACCAGCACGCGCTGGCCGCTGAAGCCGTAGCCGCCGCCGAATCCGACGGTGACCAGAACGCCCACCAGGGCGCCGTGAAAGATCAGGTTCCCGGTCTCGCGCAGGTAGCCACGTTCGGCCGAGACCGATGACTCCCCCTCAGCCTCGAACCGGGCGACGCGGTAGCCGCTGGATTTCAGGAGGGTGCGGGCGTGGGTGATGGCGGCGGAGGCATCCGTTTCAGCCGGCGCGTCATGCTCGATGAAACCCGACAGGCGGGAGAGCCGGGCCGGAGTGGTCGGCGGCTTCGCGCGCAGGGCCAGAAAATGGTGTTTGGTGCGCGGAATGACGCAGCCGATGAGCGAGATGAACAGCAATAGGTAGATCGCCGAGAACCAGGCCGAGGTGTACACGTCGAAGGCTTGCAGCTGGTCGAGGACCGGTGCCAGGTCGGGGTTGTCGGCAAAGTACTGGGTGACGCCGTTCGGGTCTGAGCTGCGCTGCGGCACTAACGATCCGGGAATGGCGGCGATGGCGAGCATCAGCAGCAGAAACAGGGCGGTGCGCATGCTCGTGAGCTGACGCCAGAACCAGCGCAGCCAGCCGGTCAGGCCGAGCTTGGGCTGCACGACCCCCGGTGTCTGCGGGCGGGAATCGTAGTGGTCAGATGGCCGGGACAAAGCTGCCAATCACCCCTTGCAGGTCGAGGAGCCAGGCGTTCCAGATGCCGGTCACCATGAGGACTCCGATAACGACGAGCAAAACGCCGCCGAACAGGTTGATGGCACGTATATGCCGTTTCAGGAATGCGACCGATCCGGTGGCCCAGTTGAGGCCGAGGGCGATCAACAGGAACGGAATACCGAGGCCGAGGGAATAGAACAACGCGAGCAGACCGCCCTGCCAGGGTGAGCCGGTGCCAAGGCTGAGGGAGTTGATGGCGGTGAGGGTCGGGCCGGTGCACGGCGTCCAGCCGACCGCGAACACCGCGCCGAGCAGGGGCGCTCCGGCCAGGCCCATCTTGGGGCGCCAACTGGTTTTGATGGTCCGCTGCATCGCGCCGAACTGGCCGACGAAGACCAGGCCGAGCAGAATGACCACGACGCCGGCGATCCGGGTGATCAGGTCGCGGTAGGAGTTGAGCCAGAATCCGGCCGCGCCGAAAACGACGCCGGTGAGCACGAACACCACGGTGAAGCCGAGCACGAACAGGCCGACCCCGGCCAGCAGCCGGTTGCGGCCGCGCCGATCCCGTTTGGAGGTTCCGGTGCGCCCGTCGGTGAAGCCGCCGATGTAGGCGAGGTAGCCGGGTACGAGCGGCAAAATGCACGGGGAGGCGAACGACACCAGCCCGGCCAGGAGCGCGATGGGAATAGCGAAGAGCAGCTGCCCGCTGAAGACGATCTCTCCGAAGGGATTGTTCACTCGCCGGTGCCGCTGTCAATGATCGGGCCAGTCTCCGCGATCGTGTCGCGAATCAGGGTTTCCAGAATGGAGGGCGAGGTGACCTGGCCGAGAATGCGGGCGGCAACCCGGCCTTCGGCGTCGAGCACGAGTGTGGTGGGCACCGCGTTCGGCGGGATGCTGCCGCTGAAGGCGAGCTGCATGGCGCCGGTGTCGACGTCGAGCACCGAGGGGTACGTCACGCTGTAGGTCTCGTTGAACGCGATCGCGTTCGGCGCCTGGTCACGCACGTTGACGCCGAGAAAACTCGCGCCCTCATTCTCGAATTGCGCGTTGATGCTTTGCAGATCGGATGCCTCGGCCCGGCACGGCGCGCAGCTCGCGTACCAGAAATTGACGACCAGAACCTCGCCAAGCTTGTCGGCGCTGGTGACTGTTTCACCGGTCTCGGTCACGCCGGAGAACTCGATGGCCTCGCCGCGGCTTTCGAGGGGGATCTCGGTGACGCTGCCGTCGCCGGCGATGAAGCCCTTGCTCGAGCCCTCGCGGTACTGCTCGGCGAGCGGGTCAGAGGAGCAGCCGGCGAGCAACAATGCGGCTGCGGCGAGACCGGCCAACAGCGGGGCGACCCGGCGACTCTTCACGCGGCTCATACGGCACCCACGTCGTTGCTCGGATCGAGAAGTTCTGCGGCCGGGCTGGCATAACCGGTTTCAGCGAAGTGGTCGCCGCGCCAGGACAGCGTCGTGATGCTCGACAGATCGCACCGCCGGTTGCGCGGGTCGTGGGCGAGTCGTTCATGGGCGAGGGAGCGGTGCACCATCCAGATCGGCAGCTGGTGGCTGACCAGCACAACGTCGCCCTCGTCGACCGAGTTCCAGGCGTCATCGATCGCCGCGAGCATCCGCTTCGAGACAGCCCGAAACGGTTCGCCCCAGCTCGGCCGGAGCGGGTTGACCAGAGCCGGCCAGTTGCGGGGGTCGCGCAGCGCGCCGTCTGGACCGCGCATCCGCTTGCCTTCGAATGCGTTGGTCGGTTCGATAATGCGTTCCTCGCTGTCGACCGGCAGCCCAAAGGCGGCGGCGATCGGTGCGGCCGATTCCTGCGCACGCTGCAGCGGCGAGGCGATCACGCGCACGACCGGGCGGCCGCGCTCGATCAGTTCGGCGGCGGCGGTGGCGGCCATGAGCACACCCTGCTCGGACAACCGGTAGTTCGGCAGCCGTCCGTAGAGCACGCGTTCGGGGTTAAAGACCTCACCGTGACGCACGAGATGCACTTGACTGGCTACCACCCGACCAGTCTACGGAGGCCCCAGCCTTGAAACCGCCGTGAGAGCGCTCAGACGTGAACGATGCTGATGCTCCGGGCGAGGTCATCCAAGATCGGCAACAACTTCAATACCTGTACACCGGGCTCCCCTCGGCGGGGACCTTGGGCGGCTCCGGCTAAGCTCGAATAGTGACTTCGCGCGTATTAATCAAGAACCTGTCCGCTCTCGACGACGGCCCCGTATCGGTGTCCGGTTGGGTCGATACCGTTCGAGACCAGAAAAAAGTGCAATTCGTCGTACTGCGCGACGAATCCGGCGCCGTGCAGCTGGTCAATCCCCGCACAACTGATGCCGATGGCCAGGTCGTCGCCGACGAGCCGGCGACCAGTATCTCGGGTCTCGCCCAGGGCACCTTCGTGACGGTGACCGGTGCGCTCAAGCACGACGAGCGGGTCAAGCTCGGCGGCATCGAAATCAAGCTGGCCACCCTCACCGTCGTGTCGGCCGCCATCCCCGAGACGCCGATCGCGGCCGACTCGAGCCTCGACAAGCGCATGGACTGGCGCTTCCTCGACCTGCGCAACCCGAAGCAGAACCTCATCTTCCGCATTCAGACCACGTTCGAGCACGCGCTGCGCACGTACTGGATAGAGCACGACTTCATCGAGCTGCACACCCCCAAGCTCATGGCCAGCGCGAGCGAGAGCCGCGCCGAACTGTTCGAGGTGGGCTACTTCGAGACGAAGGCATACCTCGCGCAGAGCCCGCAGTTCTTCAAGCAGATGGCGCAGTCGGCCGGCTTCGGCAAGATCTTCGAGGTCGGCCCGGCATTCCGCGCCGACCCCTCGTTCACGAGCCGCCACGCCACCGAGTTCACCAGTGTTGACTCCGAGATCAGCTGGATCAACAGCCACGACGACGTCATGCAGCTGCACGAAGACCTCATGGTCGCCGGCTTCACCGCCGTCAAGGCCCGGCACGGCGACGAGGTCAAAGCCCTGTTCGACGTCGAGGTGACCGTTCCGAGCACGCCGTTCCCGCGCATCCCGCTGGCCGAGGCCAAGGAGATCGTGAAGAGCCGCGGCTACGAGGTTCCCCGCGACGACGACGACATGGACCCGGAGGGCGAGCGCCAGATCGCCGCCTACGTGGCCGAGAAGTACGGACACGAATTCGTGTTCCTCACCGACTACGCCTCGAGCATTCGCCCGTTTTATCACATGCGTCACGAGGGCGACGCGTCGATTACCAAGAGCTACGACCTCATCTTCAACGGCACCGAGATCTCGACCGGAGCCCAGCGCGAGCACCGCATCGAGGTACTCGAAGCGCAGGCGATCGAGAAGGGCCTCGACCCGAAGGAGATTGAGGGCTACCTGGACTTCTTCCGCTACGGCGTGCCCTCGCACGGAGGGTTCGGCATGGGCCTCGCGCGCGTACTGATGCTCATGCTGCACCAGGCATCGATTCGCGAGGTCACCTACCTGTTCCGCGGCCCGACCCGCCTCGAGCCGTAAGGATCAACTAGACCTCGAGGTCGACCGCCAGGCGGTCGGCGACGACGGTACGGATGAACGCGCCAGCCTTCTTGTGCTCCGGGTGCTTCTGGTAGCGGTCGAGGGCCTCGAGGTCGTCGAAGTCGGCGATCAGGGCGACGTCCCAGTTTTCGTTACCGGCAACATCCGGCCCCACCGTCAACGCGCGAATCTCGGGCACAACCCCGACGAGGGCGTTCAGGCCAGCAGCGATCTGGGCCGCGTCGTCGGCCTTCTTGCGCGGGGTGAGAGCGCTGAGTTTCCAGCAGACGATGTGACGAATGGTCATGAGACCTCCAGTAGGGCGGTGCGCAGGCGCACCGGATCGATGCGCCAGTAATTGTGCACCTGGCCGTTAATGAGGAGCACCGGGATGTCCTCCAGGTAGCGCTCGTGCAACTCGGCGTCATCGAGAATGGAACGTTCCTCGAGCGTGATGCTGAGGGCCGATGCGTCATCGGCGAGCTTGGCCACAACCCTGCCGACCACGTCGCGTGCGTCGTCACAGAGGTGACAACCGGGCTTGCCGATCAGGGTGAGGTGTGCGGTGGGCATGGGTCTAGCCTACGAGGCCGCGGTTACTCGACTAGACCATGCTCTGCTAGATGGAGCTGCCGGTTCGGAACGTCCAGGTTTTCGTTGCAAGGGGATTGCCGGCCGCATCCCGCACCGCACTGGTACCGCCCGTAATCGTCACCCGGTACAGCGTGTTGGACGCGAGCGTCACGGAGGGATTGATCGTGAGAACTTTCGTCGTCGAATTGAAGCTCCTCACCGCCGTAATCACCGTGCCGGTCGAAGCATTCGTCAATTTCACCGTTGACGCACTCACTCCGATGATCGCTTCGCTGAAGGTCGCCGTCGCGTTGGCGGCACGGCGAACGGATGTCGCCCCCGATGCCGGGCTGACACTGGTAATAGTGGGTACCGGCCCCGACGTGAACGACCAGGAGGTGGGCACTAACGGGTTGCCGACGGCGTCCAGCAGGCCAGCCACGTTGACCGAGAAGAGTCTGTCGGCGCCGAGGGTGGCTGTGGGGTTGAGCGTCGCCGTGCGGGTTGTCGCGTCATACGTGACGGCCGCTGGCACGAGCGTCGTTCCCGTCTTCATCGTGATCGTGGTCGTCGAAACCTTCGTCACCGGCTCGCTGAAGGTGACCGTGACGTTGGCGGTCCGGCTGATTGCGCGGGCATCCGTTCTGGGGACCGCCGCGATGATCGTGGGTGCCGGACCCGACTGAAACGACCAGCTCGTGCCGGCGATCACGTTGCCGGCAATGTCACGCACACCGGTCACGGTCACGGTATAGAGCGTGTCCGCTGCGAGGGTCGACGACGGGTTGAGTGTGGCGACGTTTGTCCCCGAGGCGTAGGTCACGGCCGCAGCTACCGTTGCCGTTTTGGAGCGCAGTGAGAACGAGCTCGCCGTCACATTGATGACCGGTTCGCTAAACGTCGCCGAGATGTTCGCCGTCTGGCTGATCGACCGTGCATTGACGACCGGCACCCGGCTAGTCACGGTCGGCGGGGTGACGTCGCTGTTCCCCAGCGAGACGTCGCTGTTCCCCGGCGAGACGTAGAGCAGATAGTTGCTCGTTGACCGAGCGTCGAAGACCACCCCCTGCGTTGCCTGTGCGGAAAGAAAGTCGTCGATTTGTGCGGGAGTTGACGACGCGTTGACCTGTAGGTACCGCGCTACGGCACCGGTAACATGGGGCGCTGCCATGGATGTACCGCTCATCAGCGTATTGTCAGTATCCGACCCGATGAAGCTGGAGCGAACCCCGCTACCGGGGGCAAACAGGTCGACGCACTCCCCGAAATTGGAGTAGCTCGCCCGGTAGTCGCCCGCGTCGGTTGCGCCGACGGTGATCGCCGCGGGCGTCTCGGCCGGAGAGGCGGTACCGCACGAGTCCTGCGACCTGTTGCCCGCAGCGACGACGACCGGCACGCCGGCTGCCGAGGCGTTTTCCACTGCCTCGTCCAGCAGAGCATTGGACTCGCCGCCGCCGCTGATGTTAATGACCGAGGGGCCTGACCGGTAGGTAACGACCCAGTCAACGGCAGCGATCAGGTCCGAGACGTAGCCGCTCCCGCCGCAGTCGAAGACGCGGAGGGCGACCATGCTCACAGACTTCGCAATACCGTAGGTCGTACCGCCAATGGTGCCGCTGACATGCGTGCCGTGGCCGTTGCAATCGCTGGCGTCGCTGTCATCATCGACGAAGTCATAGCCGCTCGTCGCCCGACCACCGAACTCGGTGTGGGTAAGCCGGATTCCCGAGTCGATCACATAGACCGTCACGCCAGCCCCTGACGTTCCATAGTCGTAGGTGCCAGAAAGAGCGGAAGAATGCTGGTCGATGCGGTCTAGTCCCCATGGGGCATCCGGCTGCAACGTGTCGATGTGAGTTGCGGTATCCAGCTCGACCCGCTCGACCAGGGGGCTGCTGCGCAAGTGCGCGATTTGGGCCGCGGTGAGCTCGGCCGAGAAACCAGCGAATGCCGCGCGGTAGCGGTTGTCAATCCTGACGCCCGCCCGGCTCTGAGCCTCGGCGAGGGCGACTCCGGCAGCGGATGACGCCGCCTGCACGATCACTGATTGGCGGGGATCAGCAGGATCCGCAGCCATGGCAGCGCCTTGCGCGCTCGCTGCGAGCATGGCGGCCGGGCTAGCCGCTTGTGCCGTGAAAGTGCTGGTAGGCAGTACAATCCCAGCAAGCACCAGCAGCGGGATGATTATGGCAGCAGTACATCGACGCAAGAGCGCCGAGGGAGCGTGGTTCACGGGTGTAGCCTCTCGGACGCTAACGCCCACGTATTCCATCAATAGTGATGCCGCGCACCATGGCACCGCCACCCCCATTCGGGGTAATGGCACACCGACGCTATGCTACCGGTGCAACGCGCAGGAACACCACTCCGCCCAGCCGTCTCTCAGGCAAGCAAAAAGCGCCAGTCCCGAAGGGCTAGCGCTTTGCTCACAGAACGACGAGGAGTCGTTCTACTTCTTATTACGACGCTGGTGGCGAGTCTTGCGAAGCAGCTTGCGATGCTTCTTCTTCGCCATACGCTTGCGTCGCTTCTTAATTACAGAACCCACACGGACCTCACAAGTATTGGTTTAGTCGCGGGGCCCGCGACTGACACGAAAACACCATTCTATCGGACAAAACGCTCTCCAACTACTCAACCGTCGGATCGGGCCGGTCGCGGGAACGCGAAACGCCCGATTTCAACCGTTTCTGCGCCACTTCTTCGCGGTCGCATCCTTGACCACCTGGGACATCTGCGAGGCGTCGGCGAATGCCTTGCCGATGGCCGAGGCGAAGGCGCGCTGCTCGTCTTTCAACCCCTCACCCTCCAGATCGGCGGTCTTGACGGCCTGATCGAAGTCGACGCTGAGGAACGGGATCAGCCAATCCTCGATCTCCTCGAGCGGCGAATATTCCAGTCGGTAGAAGCGGTGTTGCCCGTCTTCGCGCACGGTGACCAGACCGGCTTCACGCAGCACCTTGAGGTGCTTGGAGACAGTCGGCTGGCTCAGCCCGAGATGACCGACGATGTCGGACACGCTCAGTTCGCTGCGCCCCGCGCTCCCGGGCTCGCCGGCGGGATCAGCCCGCTCCAAGAGGATGCGCAAAATGTCGCGTCGCGCCGAGTCTGCCACCACGGTGAAGATGTCTGCCATACCCTCAGGGTAGTCATTCGTACTGGGTAAAAACCACCGCTGCGTAGTACCATGTCAAACTTGCACAGGTCGCAGGTCAATCGGGGGTTCCAGGTGTTGTCGAGAACCGGGACAGGGCCGCCCATCCCCCGCCCACTCTCTATTTTGGTGCGCATCCGGGACCGTGTGAGGGCGTGATTTTTCACACACGGTCTTAATGAGCGTGCCCTGATCGATATCGATGGCAGCGGCGCGCCAAGGTCACGACTCTCGGACCAATGGCGGGCCGGATCGATACCTGCGGTTTAATTGAGTCATTAGAGTGTCGGCGAGTTTGGTCAGCGACCCTCATCGTCGAGCGGAGAATCCCCATGCACCACGCCCACTCCGAACCAAGTCAAACGCGGGAGCCTCGGTCCCTGATCCGCGAGTTCGTGAAACGTTCGCCCTCCCGGGCAGCAGCACTCATCTTCGTCGCGGCCGCTCTCTTCTTCGCTATCGTCTTGTCTCTTCCGATCGCTGCGGCAGATGGGAACCGAACGCCTCTGCCCGATGCCATCTTCACCGCCGTCTCGGCCGTGACAGTGACGGGCCTGACGACGCTGGACACAGCAACTCACTGGTCTTTCTTCGGACAGGCGGTGATTCTGCTCGCTATCCAGATTGGCGGGCTCGGCATTGTCACGATTGCCCTGCTCCTGGCGCGGGCGGTTACTCGGCACCTGGGTCTCGGAGACAAGGTCTTCGTTCAGCAGAGCCTCGGCACGTCGAGGCTCGGTGAGGTCGGCAGTCTACTTCGCACCGTGGTGCTGACCACGCTAGCGATCGAAGCGGCACTCGTGGCAGTTCTGATCCCACGGTTCGTGATGATCGAAGAGAACTGGTGGGACGGCGTCTGGCACGGACTCTTCTACGGAATCTCCTCGTTCAACAACGCCGGCTTCGTCTCGCATGCGGGCGGCCTCGGCCAGTTCGATGGCGACTACTGGATTCTGACCCCGATCATGATCGGAGTATTCGTTGGAAGTTTCGGCTTCCCCGTGTACCTGACCTTGATCCAACACAAGTGGAATCGAAAGCGCTGGACCCTGCACACCAAGCTAACCCTCGGCACGACCACCCTTCTGCTCATCGCCGGAGCGGTTGCCTGGGGAGCCATGGAATGGGGAAATGAACGGTCAATCGAACGCCTCAGCATCCCGGACAAGCTCTTCCACGCCTTATTCGCCTCGACCATGATGCGTTCCGGCGGATTCGCCATCACGGACACGAGCGAATCGAACCCGATCACCCTCCTCGTGACGGACGCATTGATGTTTGTCGGTGGCGGATCCGCATCGACGGCGGGAGGCATCAAAGTGGTCACGCTCGCGGTCCTCTTCCTCGCCATCGTCGCGGAAGCTCGTGGCGATAGGCGCGTCATGATCGGCGGCCGGACGATTCCCGACGGCACCCTGCGGCTCGCCATCAGTGTCACATTCCTTGGCGCCACGCTCGTGCTCGTGGCGACCGGGCTCATCATGATGGTCAGCGATGAGCCGCTGGATCGCATCCTCTTCGAAGTTATCTCCGCTTTCGCTACCTGCGGCCTGTCTGTTGGGCTCAGCGAAGAGCTGCACCCGGCGGGAAAATACGTGCTTAGCCTCCTCATGCTGGCCGGCCGGATTGGCCCGATCGGTCTGGCTGCTGCCCTTGCGCTCAAACAACGCAATGTTCTCTACTCGCTCCCGGAAGAACGCCCGATCGTTGGGTAGTCCGTTCAGTCAGGCAACTTTGGCCAGGCTCGCTGGCCGTCGAACCGTTCGATCGCCCTGTTGATTTTCGGCATGGTGGTTTACCGGAAGGCGTGTACGTGATGGCGGCCACGATGTTCATGGGCCGGGTTGGTACAGTGACTCTCGCGGCAGCAGTGGCCGCAAGCCAGAGCAGGCAACTGTTCAAACACCCGGAAGAGAGGCCCATCGTTGGTTGATCGCATCAAACACGACGCTCCCGTACTCATCGTCGGGCTCGGGCGTTTCGGTGCTGCCACAGCCGGCCAGCTCGACCGTCTCGGCCGCGAAGTGCTCGTGGTCGACACGAGTGAGGCGCTGGTGCAGAAATGGTCGGAGCGAGTCACCCACGCTGTGCAAGCGGATGCCCGCTCCCTCGAGGCGCTGCAGCAAATCGGCGCCCAGGACTTCTCCATCGCCGTCTGCGCAACCGGTGCCTCGGTCGAAGCGAGCGTGCTCATCGTGGCGAACCTGGTTGACCTGAAGATCCCGCAGATCTGGGCCAAGGCCATTTCCAAGTCACACGGCAAGATCCTCGAACGCATCGGCGCTAACCACGTGATCTACCCCGAGGCCGAGGCCGGGGAACGCGTTGCCCACCTCGTGTCGGGTCGCATGCTCGACTTCATCGAGTTTGATGATGACTTCGCCCTCGTGAAAATGTACCCGCCGAAGCAGATCCGCGGCCTCAAGCTGGTGGACTCCGGCGTGCGTCGCAAGTACAACGTCACGGTGGTCGGCGTGAAGAGTCCGGGAAAGCCGTTCACCTATGCCACCGCTGAGACGGTGGTCTCCAACCACGACCTCATCATCGTGTCGGGCGCCGAAGCCGACATCGAGCGGTTCGCGGCGCTCGGATCTTAGCCGATCAGCATCCGTTCTGGCGGAATGCACCCGGATTCGGTGAATAATCCTCCAATTCGTGGACGGCGACCGGCTATTCTCCTACTACGGACATAACTCGTCGCAGCTCGGCGAGGCTGCCTGTGGCGTCATGTCCGAGGACGGAAAGGCTCACCCATGTCACGAAACGTTCCCGCGCTCCCCGATACCGTTGCGCCCGAGGCCGGATTCACGGCGCCTGACACCACCGCTGACATCATCGCCGAAGTGCAAACCGATACGACGGGCGAGGTCACCATCAACGGCGCAACGCGCACGGTGACCGGCAACGATGAAGCCGGCGTGCGCGAGGAGATCATCGGTCTCGTCGTCGAGACTGCCCGCACCCGCGGACAGTCTGTGCTGCTGCAGGTCAGCGACGAGCAGGGCGACTGGCCGCTGACGGTGCACCCGAACGGACGCGTCGAGTCCGCCGGACCGGTCGTCGTCGGGCGGCATCCCAAGCCGGCGCACACCGTGCCGCTCCCCGTGCAGAACAGTTCGCCGCGGCCTGCCGTGCCGATCGAAGCGGATGCGCGCACCCCGTTTGCTGCGCTGCTGCAGCCGCCCGCCGCAGAAGCCGCCGCCGCCGATGAACCCGACGATGAACCCGTCAGCCTGTTCGAATCCCTGCTCGCTCCTCTGGCTGTTGCCGCGGAGCCGCGGGCATCCGTCGGCGGAGCAGAGCGGACACCGTCGCTGCCAGTCGCGTCAGCGCCGGTCATATCAATGCCGGTCGCATCGGTGCCGGTCACATCGGTGCCGGTCACATCGGTGCCGGTCACATCGGTGCCGGTCACATCGGTGCCGGTCACATCACGTCCAGCCACCTCGCCATTCGTCACCTCGCCCGCTGCCGCTGCCGCTGCCGCGACCGCCGCGACATCGACCACCGTCCCGCCCAACCTCGCCGATTTTCTGAGCTCGCGGCCGCCGGCACCGACCGGTCCGGCCGAGCACGGCTGGCAGGGCGCCATGCGCCGCCTCACCGGCGGGCTGGTCTCGCTCGCGCCGAGTCCCACCGAGCAGATGCAGCGCAGCGCCATCAGCGCCGTGCAGCGCAGCCTGAACGGCCCCCGCACGATCGTGGTCCTCAACCCCAAGGGCGGGGCGCACAAAACAACCGCAACGCTGCTCATTGCGGCAACGTTCGGCATCTATCGCGGCGGCTATACCCTCGCCTGGGACAACAACGAGACCATGGGAACCCTAGGCGTACGCGCCCAGGCCGCTCGGCACACCAATACGGCCGTCGATCTGTTGCGCGACCTGGATCGCTTCGGTGATGCTCGCTCCCGGGTGGGCGACCTAGACAACTATGTACGGTCGCAGGGCGACGCCCAGTTCGATGCACTCGCCTCCGACCTCGATCCGGCCGGAGCGGCGAGCATCGACGATGTCGCATTCCGCAAACTGCATACAACGCTCAGCCGCTTCTACCGGGTGCTCGTCATCGACACCGGCAACAATATGCGGGCCAGCAACTGGGAGGCGGCCGTGGAGACCGCCGACCAGCTCGTGATCGTCTCGACCATCCGCGAGGACACCGGTTACGGTGCAGCCTCGCTGCTCGACGGCCTGCGCCAGAAGGGGCACGCCGACAAGGTCGCCCAGGCGGTGACCGTACTCGCTTCACCGTCGAAGACCGCGGATGAGCAGTTGTCCGCGCGCCTGCACGACCACTTTCGCCAGCTCACCCGCACCGTCGTCGACGTTCCCTACGACGCTTCGCTGGTCGGCGGCGGACCGCTCAACGTCGACGCGCTGGCGCCCCGCACCCGCTCAGCCTGGCTGCAGGCGACGGCCGCCATCGCCGAGGGGCTGTAGGCGCTAGGAAGCGGCGAGTTCCTTCGCACGCGCCAGGGCGGCATCCGTTGCGGTGTCGAAGAGTTCCTTGAGGCCACCCTTTTCGAGCTCCCAGACGGCGCGCTCGGTGGTGCCGGCCGGACTCGTGACTAGGCGGCGCAGTTCGCTCGGCGACTTGTCCGAAACGGCGAGCAGCGAGCTCGCACCGAGGAAGGTTCCGTTGACCATGATGGCCGCTTCTTCGGGCGTGAACCCCTTGGCGATGGCCGTTTCGGTGAGCTGCTCGATCAGGTAGAACACGTACGCGGGGCCGGAGCCGCTGATGGTACTGAGGGCGTCGAGCTTGCTCTCGGGAACGACCAGAACGTCGCCGACGGTCGCGAACAGGGCACGGGTGAGTTCGAGGTCAGCGTCGCTCGATCGGGTGCCGGCGCTGATGCCGGTGACGGCCATGCCGACGACGGCGGGCGTGTTCGGCATGGTGCGGATGACGTGCACGGTGCTCGGCAGGAGCGATTCGAAGGTGTCGATGGTGACGCCGGCCGCGACGCTCAGCACGAGCGTGCCGGGAGCGAGCGACGTGCCGATTTCCGCCAGCAGATCGGCGACCATGTACGGCTTGACGGCGATAATGACGATCTGGGCGCCGTCGATGGCTTTGAGGTTCGCGTCAGCGTCGATTTCGGTCGCGTAGGCGGTGACACCCTCGGTGTCGGCCAGCTCGGCGGCCTTCACCGCGGTGCGGTTGGTTACGCGAATGCCGCCCTCAACGGTGACGCCGGGCTTCAGCAGGCCGGCCAGAATGGCGCGAGCCATGGAGCCGGCGCCGAGGAAGGCGATCGTGGGCAGAGTCACATTCGGGGAAGAAGTCATCCGACCAGTCTACTTTTTCCGTCATCGAGGTGCCCAAAACGCCCCACCTGAGCGCAGCCTCCGCCAGCTGGCGCCGGTTCTAAGATGATCCCATGAGCGCATCGGGCGGAAACAAGGCAATCGTGGCGGCCTTCGCGGCCAATCTGGGCATTGCCATCACCAAGTTCGTGGCCTGGGCTTTTTCCGGCTCCTCCTCGATGCTGGCGGAGGCGGTGCACTCGGTAGCGGATGCCGGCAACCAGTTGCTCCTGCTGCTCGGCGGCCGCAAGGCGAAGAAGCGGGCCGATCTGGAGCATCCGTTCGGCTATGGGCGCGAACGCTACGTCTACGCCTTCGTGGTGTCGATCATCCTGTTCTCGATCGGCGGTGTGTTCTCGCTCTATGAGGGTTTCGACAAGCTGCAGCACCCGCATCCGCTCGAAAATGCCTGGCTGCCGATTCTGGTGCTCACTATCGCCATGGTCCTCGAGGGCTATTCGCTGCGCACCGCGATTCGGGAATCGAACCATGTGCGAGGGAAGCAGAGCTGGGTGCAGTTCGTGCGTCACGCGAAGGCGCCCGAGCTGCCCGTCGTACTGCTCGAAGATGTCGCGGCGCTCACCGGGCTGACCTTCGCCGTCGTGGGTGTCGGCCTGACCATCATCACCGACGAGCCGATCTGGGATGCGATCGGCACGCTCGCCATTGGCGCGCTGCTCGTGCTGGTCGCGATCATTCTCGGCGTTGAGACCAAGAGCCTGCTGGTCGGCGAAGGCGCCAGCAGGAGAGACCTAGATGCCATCGAGGCGGCCATTCTCGACGGCCCGGAGACCAGGCGCATCATTCACCTCAAGACCCTCTATCTCGGCCCGGACGAGATTCTGGTCGGCGCCAAACTCGCCTTTGACGGCGACCACCGCTTTACCGACGTCGCCGCGGATATCAACGCCGTGGAGACCCGCATTCGAGCCGCCGTGCCGTTGGCCCGCACCATCTATCTCGAGCCGGATATCTACTTCGACCCGAACCTGGCCGACCCGCCGACCGACAGCTTCGTGATCAAGGGACTCGAGTAGGACTCAGCGCCGGCTTCTGCGCGCCGGATCCTCGAAGAATTCCCGCAGAATGGTGCCGCACTCGACCTCGTTGACGCCAGCGAAGACCTCGACCCGGTGGTTGAGTCGGCGGTCGCGCAGCACGTCGTAGACCGATCCGGCCGCTCCCGCTTTTTCATCCCAGGCGCCGAAGACGACCGTGGGCAGCCGGGCGGCGAGGATGGCGCCGGCGCACATGACGCAGGGCTCGAGCGTGACGATCAGTGTGCATTCGGTCAGGTGCCAGTCCCCGGTGTGCGCGGCGGCCTGGCGAATGGCGACGACCTCGGCGTGCAGGGTGGGGTCCTGGTGCAGTTCGCGCTCGTTGCGGCCCCGGCCGATCACCTGGCCCGCGCTGTCGACGATGATGGCGCCGACTGGCACGTCGTCGGAAGCCAGGGCGGCGCGCGCCTCGGTCAGGGCCAGCAGCATCCACTCATCGTGTTGGTCTCGTGCACCCATGTCTCACCTCATCGCGTCAGTCTGCCTCTAGTAGAATCGAGCCTATGCGAGTCCACGTTGCCGACCACCCGCTCATCACGCACAAGCTCACCGTGCTCCGCGATAAGAACACGCCGTCACCGCTGTTTCGATCACTGGTCGAGGAGCTCATGACACTGCTCGCTTATGAAGGTACGCGCGGCGTGCGGGTGGAAGCCGTGACCGTGCAGACCCCCGTATCGGCCGCGCAGGGCGTGCGGATCAGCGATCCGAAGCCGCTCGTCGTGCCGATTCTGCGCGCCGGCCTGGGAATGCTGGAAGGTATGGTCAAGCTGCTGCCGACCGCCGAGGTCGGTTTTCTCGGAATGGCCCGCAACGAAGAGACGCTGCAGCCGACGACCTACGCCGAACGCCTGCCCGACGATCTGTCGGATCGGCAGTGTTTCGTACTCGACCCGATGCTCGCCACCGGCGGCTCGCTCATCGCCGCGATCAACTTTTTATTCGACCGCGGCGCGGTCGACGTGACGGCCATTTGCATTCTGGCGGCCCCGGAAGGCCTCGCCGCCGTCGAGGCGGCACTGGCCGGCCGCGAAGTCACGATCGTGCTGGGCGCCGTCGACGAGAAGCTGAACGAGCTGGGCTACATCGTGCCCGGCCTCGGTGATGCGGGCGACCGCCTGTACG
This sequence comes from Cryobacterium sp. Hh11, assembly GCF_004404045.1. NCBI lineage: Bacteria > Bacillati > Actinomycetota > Actinomycetes > Micrococcales > Microbacteriaceae > Cryobacterium > Cryobacterium sp. Hh11. The sequence continues at coordinate 277,104 of NZ_SOHF01000025.1, forward strand.
GCCTCGTCTGATCTCATGCAGGTCCTGCGACCGACGACACGCTAGGCCTAAGTCACATCAATAATCTTTGATCGATCCGCGTTTCATCATGCAATATTTCACAAAGACGTGATTTTGCACGGAATCGCCTAAACGGGCAGCACGCTGCGAACGTGTTGCACGTCATTCGGCGACTTGCCGCGACGCCAAATTGACACGCGGCGTCACATTCCGCTTTACTCACAGTTATGACAACCAGCGCACGCCCCCTGACCTCCCTCGAGGCCCCCGGGACTGCCGCCATGATGATGGCCGGCACCCCCGCCATCCGCTGTTGCCGAATGTGCCGCTAACCGCGACTTTCCCCCTCGCGTTCACTGCCTGACAGTTCAGGCTGACGCCCCGAATGCTTTTAGATGCATTCGCCTTCCGGCCCCACGGGCCACACCTCGAGTCTCAGGCACGGAAAAAGCGCTTCGCGCATCCGTCGGGCTCCCGTCGATCGAACAGTCAAGGACCTCTCCCATGTCTCTCGCACACATCCACGCCACTCGCCCCACGTTCAACCGCCCCGACCTGACCCTGGCCCCACCGGTGGCCACCCCCCGCATTCGCGCCGTGCCCAGCGGCACCGAGGCTCGCGGCTTCGTGCTCTACGTCGGCATCGATGAAGCCAAGGCGGCCGCGGCCGGCACAAGCCTGAACCGCATCGTCGAGGCGCTCAAGGCCCTCGCCGCCGACATCGCCCCCTCGTCCGAGACCTACGCCGCCGTCGCTTTGGCGCCCCAGGGCGCCGGCGGCCGCGACGTTGACGTCGTGCGCCTGGCCCTGCAGGATCCGGCCGCACTCGCCGCCCACCGCGCCGAGCCCGAAGAACTCGACCGAGCCCGCAGCGGTGTCGTCGTCGACATCTCCCGCAAGCGCGTCATTCTCGATAACGAGACGGCAGCACTGACCTACAAGGAGTTCGAGCTGCTGCAGTACCTCGTGCTGCGTGAGGGCCGCACCATTGACCGGGCCGAAATCATTTCGTCGCTGTGGAACTCCGCCGACGAGGAAGACACCCCGAACGAACGCACCATCGACGTGCACGTTCGCCGTCTGCGCTCCAAGCTCGGCCGCTACGAAGACATCGTGCGCACGGTGCGCGGTGTCGGCTACCGCTTCGACCGCCACGCGGACGTCGCCATCCGCCAGTCGACCACGCCGAGCCCCGACCTGTTCTGAACGGCCGCTCACGTGCTGCCGGTTAAAAGGACTGAGGGCCAGTCGCAGAGGCTACGACTGACCCTCTTCCCTTGCACCAAGAGTGTCCTGCAATCACATTTCACGTCGTCCGCCACAGCAAACGGTTGACGCACCTAAAACATATAACGAATAGGTAACGGGCGCCACCTTTGGGCCAGAAAATCACCTGCGAGTTTCATGCACGGCATCCGTTTTTCTCAAAAAGCGGATGCTACCGGCCCAGCCACCGACCCTGGCCCAGCCTGCCCCGCCGAGTCTCTATCCTTGATAGAACGAGGTTAGGAGCCGCAGGTGGTGGATCGAACAATCGCGGTGGGCGCGTGGGAATCGCTGTTTCGTGCCCAGGTGGCCATCATGCGCAGCCTGGCCGCGAATTTTCCGTCCAAGGAGATTTCGCTCAACGAGTACGACGTGATGTTCAACCTGTCTCGGCAGCCGGAGCGGCGCATCCGCTTGCGTGATCTCAATCAGCACGTGCTGTTGACTCAGCCGAGCGTGAGTCGCCTCGTTGATCGGCTCGTGTCGCGCGGGTATCTGCACAAGCTCAGCGACCCGAGCGACGGGCGCGGCGCGATCATCGAGCTCACCGAGGCGGGCCTGGCCCTGTTTCGACGGGTCGCTGTTCTACACATGGGCGCGATCACCGAGCGCATTGGCGAGTCCCTGACTCAGGCCGAACTGCTGCAGCTCGCCGCGCTGTGCGACAAGCTGCGCGTCGACTGCCCTGGCGAGCGTGACGAGGACCCAACACTCGACGCTTGACCCACGCCGGCCATCGAAAGGTCGGGCGATGGAACGAGGGCCCTACCCCTCGTCCCACCGAGGCAGTCCCTCGCAGGAATGCCTTCCTCACCGTGCGCCCGAACATTGCCCGGTGAGAAAATCGGGTGTAACCACGTACCGATCCCTGGGAACAAAACGAACGCAGATCAGTTGAGCAATGCTCGCTTCGGTCGATGCTATCCCAGCTGGGGGACGGAAACCCTAATCTTGCGCAAGCACTCAGCATCTCCTTATCATGAAGCCATGGCTTCCCTCTCCGGTTCATCCGTTCTCATCGTCGGCGCTACCGGTGGCTTGGGCCGCGAAATTGCCCAGCTTCTGAGCGAAGAGGGCGCTCTGCTCACCCTGCACGGGCGCAGCGCTGAGCGTCTCGCCGAACTCGGCATCTTTGGAGCGACGGTCACTGGCGACCTGAGTGATCCGAGCACGGCCGCACAGCTCGTGTCCGCCGCCCTAGCCGCACACGGCCGCCTCGACGGAATCATCAACGCCGCCGGAGTCGTAGCGTTCGGCCCCTTAGCGGATGTCGCTGACGAAACAATAGATACCCTGATGGCGGTGAACGCGACGGCACCGATGCGCCTGCTCCGGGCAGCCCTTCCCGCTCTGACCGAATCATCCGGCGGGCATCGTGATCCGTTCTTTGTCACGCTCAGCGGCATTGTGAGCGAGCGCCCAACCGCGAACATGGCGGCATACTCGGCCTCGAAGGCAGCCCTCGCGGCCTTCGCGCAAGCGGCGGGCCGGGAGATGCGACGGGACGGCATCCGCTTTCTTGATGCACGACCCGGCCATACCGAAACGGGACTGGCCACCCGACCGATCCAGGGGTCAGCTCCGCCACTACCTACCGGCTATCAGCCAGCGGATGTCGCCCGACGCGTCGTCGACGCGATCATCTCCGGCGAGCGCGACCTGCCGAGCACCGCCTTCGCCGGATAGGCCCTACCAGTCCGTACGCGTGCGCTCCTGAGCCACAACCTCGTCGCGGTCCACAAGACGCCTCAGGCCGGCGAGCGGCTGGGCCATGCGGTGATTACCGCGGATGCGCGGCTCCACGCGATCCAGGAATGCCCAATATCCGGCCGTGAACGGGCAGGCCTCCGGACCCAGCCGAATTTTCGGATTGAACCGACAGCCCCCGCAGAAATCAGTCATCTTCGAGATATAGGCGCCACCGGCGGCGTAGGGCTTCGTCGCGACAATGCCGCCGTCGGCGTGCTGCGACATGCCGACAACGTTGGCCGGCATGACCCACGGTGTTCCGTCGACGAAGGCATTGATAAACCAATCCGACAGTGCCGACGGTTCGTAGCCTCGCTGCAATGACCAGTTGCCCAGAATCATGAGGCGCTGGATATGATGCGCATACCCGGTGCGGGAAACCTCATCGAGCACGTGACTCAGGCACCGCGCTTCGACGGCTGCACCGTTCAATTCCAGAAACGCCGGCGGAAGCGGCTCATGGGCTCCAAGAAAGTTGCTCTCCGCGACGTAGTTCTCGCCGAGGTGCCAGTACAGGTGCCAGACCCAGTCCCGCCAGCCCATGATTTGGCGCACCACGGCTTCGGCGCTGGGCAGCGGAACCTGACCGGAGTGGTACGCCGGGACGACCGCGTCGATGACTTCTTGCGGATGCAGGAGGCCCAGGTTGAGCGGGACACTCAACCGCGAGTGGGCCATCGTGCTGTCCCCGATCAGCGAGGCATCCTCGAAGGGCCCGAAGTCCGACAGTCGCGTTTCGACGAAATCATCCAGCGCGGCAAGCGCTTCCGCGCGGGTGGCCGCAAATCGGCGCGGGCCATCCGCTCCGATCAGGTGCACTCGGCCCTCGGCGACGAGACGGTCAAGGTCTCGGCGCACCTCCTCGTCGATGTCGTCTTCGACCGGGGCCCACGGTTCGGGCAGGCCGAGACTGGCCGCACGCTTCGGGGGCGGCTGTCGATTGTCGTGATCGAAGTTGAAGCGCCCGCCCTCCGGCTCAGGGCCACGCATGAGTGTGCCGGTGGTTGTGCGCACGTGGCGGTAGAACTGTTCCATCACGAGCCGGGATGCGGGCCGGCCGTCGGCCCAGCCTGCGAAGTCCTGCTCGCTCGTCACGAAGCCTCGACTCGGCAGAACGGATGCGCCCAATTCTGCGACCAGCGCGCGTGCGCCCCACGAGGTGGGGTTGATCACCTCGAGGTCACGGCCCTTGAGCACGTCCCGGTAGTGCTCGGCTCGCAGAAACTCTGCGCGATCACCCAACTCCCGCGCGCGGTGGCGAAGTGCGCTCAGGATGAGGTGGGCTTTAGCCCGGTGATACGTGCGTCGCCCCAGCACGGCAGTCGCCTCGACCAGCACAATGGGCCCACCGTCGTCGTAGTGCGGACCGAGCTGATCAGCGAAAAGAAAGCGAGGCCGGGTCATAGCGCGATCTTACCGAAAATGGGCTTTGAGCTACCGGTCCAGCCGCTCGGGTCCGGCGCAGACGGCGTCCGGCGACCCTGAAAAGAAAAGTCCCGCTCGACGCACGGTCGAACGGGACTGATGCTGCGCGCCTGAAGCGATACGAATATCCATGCAGAGGCGGGCGACTGCCTCAGCCGTTAGTAGACATCGTGACCGCAGAAGGGCACTTGTCGGGACCTTGCGGGTGCATTTGGTCTTTGAACACGGTGTGGCCCTTTTCGCATGAAGCGTCGAGTTGCCAGTTACCTGTGCGAGTTTTGGAAGCACCTGTTCTAAACATTTCTGTCTAGGAAGGAAATGACCGGCTCAAGAAACTGACTCCTAAAGGTTGACATCTTCCGCCGCCGCGCAATCAGAAACGGTGGCAGAATTGCTCGAGCACACCAGTGACGCCCTCACCAAACGGACCTAAATTGCCCGGCCAGAGTCCGTGAAATGGGTCGTGACGCGCTGGCTCCGTTGTTCAAAGCGGGACAATAGCGGAACCTTGCCCAACGAGAAAACCCCGCCCAACAGGCTAAAAGCCTGATGAGACGGGGTTTATCTGTGCGCCCGAAGGGATTCGAACCCCCAACCTTCTGATCCGTAGTCAGATGCTCTATCCGTTGAGCTACGAGCGCATGTCAATCCCGCGAACTTTAACGACCGGAGACAACTTGAAAACTATACCAGCTATCGGGAGCTCTCTGCGCCGCCGCCCGGGTGTGGCGCGCCATCGGCGGCAAAATCAACCCCTATTGTCGGCCCCGGTCGAGTGGTTTACTAAACGGGTGAACGAAACCAGCCGCGCCGATGCGGCAGCCTTTGACTACTCCGACCTGCGCGCCGTCTTCATCAATTGCACCCTGAAACGCAGTCCCGAGGTGAGCAACACCCAGGGCATCGTCGATCTCAGCGCTCGAATCATGCGGGAGCAGGGCGTGCAGGTCGACCTGATTCGCGCCATCGACCATGACATTGCCACCGGCGTTTACCCGGACATGACCGAACACGGCTGGCCAAGGGATGCCTGGCCGTCCCTGTTCGAAGCGGTGCAGGCCGCCGACATCCTCGTGCTGGCCGGGCCGATCTGGCTCGGCGACAACGGCTCGGTGACCAAACGCATCGTGGAGCGGCTCTACGCCCACTCGGGCGAATTCAACGAGAAGGGCCAGTACATCTTCTATGGCAAGGTCGGCGGCGCGATCATCACCGGCAACGAAGACGGTGTGAAACACTGCACGTCGAACCTGCTCTACAGCCTGCAGCACATTGGCTATTCGATTCCGCCCGCCGCCGATTCCGGCTGGATCGGCGAAATCGGTCCAGGCCTGAGTTACCTCGACGAGGGGTCTGGCGGTCCGCAGAACGACTTCACCAACCGCAACACAACGTTCATGAGCTGGAACCTCATGCACCTCGCCTCGATCCTGAAGCAGAACGGCGGCATCCCGGCGTACGGCAACCTGCGCCAGGACTGGGACCGCGGCGAACGCTTCGGGTTTGAGCCGAACCCGGAATATCGGTAGCCGTCAATTCGGAAACTCGATAGTTCCGGAAACCGGGTAGGTAACATGGGATCATGGTTGCCGCCCGCTCTCACCGGGGCCGCGGCAGCTATCTCGCGATTGCCGGCTTCGTGGTGGTCTGTCTGGGCGTCGGCTGGTACTGGTCGCTGCCGCTGTGGGTGGCCGGCATCTATCTGGCGGCGAGCCTGGTCTGCTTCGTGCTCTACCTCGTGGACAAACGCCGGGCCCGCACCGCACGCCGGCGGGTATCGGAGCGAACGCTTCTGCTCTGGGGATTGGTCGGCGGTTGGCCGGGCGCAATCATGGCACAGCAAATTGTTCGGCACAAGACGCAGAAGACGCGTTTTCGCCGCGCGTTCTGGCTCACGGTCGTCGTCAACGTTGGGCTGTTCGTCACACTGAGCTCACCGGCATTCGACGAAGTGCTCGGCCAGTTGTTCAGTATTCGTTGAATTCTTCCCCGGTTTCGGCCTCGTGCTTGGCCTTCAAAATGGCCAGGTTGATCAGCACAAACGCTTCCAGGCGCTCGTTACGATGCTCGGCGTAGTCGGGTTCACGTTGATCGACGGCCAGTTCGATGAGCTTCGATGAGACGGCCGAGCTGACCTCTTCACTCGCGGACCGTTGAGCACTCGCAACGATGCGTCCCACCTGGTCGTCATCATCGGCCACGGCGTCGAGGCCCAGAGCCAGCCGCTCGTGCACCCGCAAGCGCAGGGCGAACTGCTTGAGGTCGTGTCGTTGGTCGTCGGTCAGGCTCAGCCGCCATTTCATTGACGCGAGGTCCTTGCTCATCCGGCTGACCCGCCGTGCGTACTCCTCGTTTTGCCGGGCCAGGTGGCGCAGCTCACTGCGGGCATCGTCGGCGTACCGCGCGGCATCGTAGTCGTCGTGCTCGCGGAGCGCGCCAACGATGATGTCGTTCTTCACCGCCATGCGCACGGCCGACACCGCGATCAGCAGGCCCTCATCGACGGTGCGTTCGAGGTCGGGCAGCTCAGCGTTCACGTCGGGTTCTCTGACGTTCGCGTGAGCGTCAGCACGACGCCGGGACAGGTTCCAAATGATTGCGCCACCACTTCCTCGTGCAGGTGACTTTCATTTTATCGAAGGAACTGGTCCGTGCCGTGCGCGGATTGTGTGAGTCCTGCCGTCCATCTGGTCGATGCCCTCGGTGCTGACATAAGCCGCAACCCGATGGGTGGGGCCGTCATTCACCCTGAACGAAGGGGCGATGCGTGCGGTGGAGTACGAGGAGTGCGGTGAACGCATGGGAATCCGGTTAGGCATGAGTGTCGCCCTCAGCCTTGCAACGCTCCTCCTGGCCGGGCTGGGTCGTTCCAGACGGTGTTGAGCAGGTCGATTCGCGAGAATCTCAGGCTCACGTCCAGCGGGTGAGCGCGGCACGCGCAAGCTGCCGTGCGGCATCCGTTTCGAGTCCGTGCGAGACCGACCCTCTCGGCGGAAGCAGGCTGCCCGTTCCCGCCCAGCCGAGCACCCGTCGGGTGTCTGACGCGTCGCTCAGCGCGGAGTCGTTGCCGTAGCGCCCTCGCCCGCCAAAAGTCCAGCCCACCATTGAGGTGAGCAGATCGAGCGACTCGCGGAGGCGATCCCAAGAGCCGGCTTCACCGGCGGCCACGAGCATCAGGAGGAGCAATGCGCTGTCCCGGCCGTCATCACTGCGCTCGAGCGGAAGGCGGGCCGCGAGGTATTGCCACAGCTCCACCGGAGCATCGCGCAGCTGCGCACCCCGCTTGGTCAGCAGCAGGTCGCCCCGGAATTTGCGCACCAAGCCGAGCTGCGCAGCCGTCTCCCGCAGAAACAGCAGCGGGTAGGTTTGCGACTCCCGGTTGGCCTCGCCCCGCCAGATCTTCTCCGTGTCGAGCTCTTCCATCAGCGCCCGGACGCGCGCGGGAGGGAGATACCCGGCACTGGTCAAACGGATTCCGCCGCCCACGTTCCCCAGGAATGTCCGGATCACCGCGGTGGCCGTCGCGGCCTCGGCCTCATCGATCGGCGTCGGCTCCACCACGTCTGCGGACGCGAGGTAGCCAGCGAGGTGACGCTGCGCGTCCGGACTCACTCCCGCGAAGAGGATGTCCAGCTTGGAAGGCGTGCCGCCCGAGGAATTGTGGCGGCGCAGCCAGCCGAGTGCGGCGTCCGACCCCGCTAGCCGTTCCAGACCCCGGTTGATTTCGGCGAGATCGATCTCGTCGACGAACCGGTGCAAGCCCATCTCGAAGGCGATCTCCCGTTGCTCCGGGTAGTCAGGTGGCGTCGTTCCCGCAGCCACGGCAAGAAGGTGTTCCCATCCGTAAATACCGCCCACGTCTTCGACCGGCCCCCGGCGGCGACCGTCGACACAGCGCACGGCGGCATCCGTCAACGCCTGCTGCGGCAGGAAGTCTTCAAGTTTGATTGTGTGGTCCCAGTCGTCACCGAAATCATAGGTGTAGTGGAGCCAGTCATTCTTCTTCGCCAAGAGCTGATCGAGACGCAGCTCGCTTTCCAGCACGCCCTCGTCGCCCTCCTCAACGTCGTAAGGGGTGAGGATCCCCTGCGTCTCGTGACTGTGGCGGTCTGTGGCGAGCGCGAACCTGTGCAAGTGGCTGTTGGTCCAGCCGAACGCGGTCTGCAGCACGTCGTGCAGAACGTCGAGGGTCAGGTTCGACGGCAACGTGAGTCGCCGCCAGATCGGCGGGTGTGAATCGGCGAGGTCGACGCGGAGGCGGAACAGAACCGGAGTCTCAGGTGGTGTCAGCAGTGGAAGCGGCTTGAGCGGTGCATCCACGAACGCAAGGGCTGAGTGGTCGGGCGAACCCGAGCCGGCCAGCGAGGCGTCAAACCGCGCCTTGAAGTCAGCGAAGTCGGTCACGTTCTCGGAACTCGCGTCATGGTTGGGCGGTGTCGTCATACCGACAGGATATTTGAACTTGCTCAGGACCCTAAAACGGTTGGGGGTTGGGGTCGGTGATGTTCCGCGCGGTGTTCCAGGGGTCACTCAGGGGTTCGTCTGGTGGGGATGGTGCTGGTGGTGGCGTTTCGGTTTGCTGCAGGTGCGGACGGATGCGGGTGGCGGGGTCGGTGGCGTAGTGTTTGCCGGCGGGGCTGGTCCAGTGGACGGTGCCGTCGGGGTCGGCGATGGCTTTCCAATCGGAGAAGTGCTTCAGGTTGTGGTGGGCGGGCGAGAGGAAGTGGAGGTTGGTGGCGGTGGTGGGGCCGCCGAATTGTTTATCTATGGTGTGGTCGAGGTCGGAGTGGCCGGCGGAGCGGTTGCAGCCGGGGAAGCGGCAGGTTCCATCGCGTAGTCGGAGGTATTTCTTCAGCGCCGCTGGCACGCGGAACGGGGTGGAGCTGACGTCGAGGACGATGCCGGTGTGCGGGTGAGTGAGGACGCGCAGGAAACTCGTCGCCGTCCCAGCCAGCCGGCGGGCCGTCTCCGGATCGATCGGGCCGTACCCTTCGAGCTCGCCGGGTTCCTCACTCTGACCCATCAGGGTGAGGACGGGGACGGTGATGTTGACGTTGGCGGTGAGGCCGGCGCCGAGGCCGCTGCCGGTGACGCCCTGCTGGAGCAGGTCAATGGCGACGTCGGCGCGCAACTGGCTGAGGGTGCGGGGCTCATCCGGGCCCTGCAGACTGATCGCAGCATCGGTGACCCGGGTATAGATACTCTGCAGGTCGTCGCCGGCCGCCCGCAGCCAGAGGGTGGCCATGCCGTCCTTGTCGGGGAAGAACTGCACCCGGCGATCGGCCAGGCACCGGGTGCGGCGAACGGTGATGCTGTCGGGGTGGAACCGCTCCCGCAGCTTGCGGGCCCTGCCATCGAACTGCGCCGGAGTGAGGCGTTTCGCGTGCGGCAGCAGCACCGCCTCCAACTCGGCCCGGGCGGGCTGCGGGACGGAATCGAGCTGTTCGAGCAGCCGCTGGACATGCCGCAGAGAGATTTCCCCGGTGCGAAGCGCGGTCAGGGTCTGCGGGCGGGACTCGACCAGCACCCGGCTCTCCCGCAACAGGCCAGAGGCAGTGCCGGCGGGGATGCGGAGCGCACAGGCCATTTCGGCGACCAGGCCCTGCTGAGCGGCGAAGGTCGCATCCCAGTCATGCTCATGCTGCGGACCGGCCTGCGGACGACCGGTCTCAGCACTGTTGGTGGTGTAATCCCACGCCTCAGTCAAGACCTCAGCCTTACTCGCCTGCGCCCAAGCGATCACCTTCTCGAGGTAAATCACCCGGTCGACGAACTGCGCCTGGTGCCGCTGAAACGGACTCAGCACGTCCGCCGGACCACCAGGGGCCAGACCGGGTTGGTCCGGGTCAGCCTCAGCCGGGTCAGCGTCAGCCGGGTCACCCTCGGCACGGTCAGTGTGACGCTCGCCAGCGGTGCATCCGTCAGTGGTGCATCCGTCAGTGGTGCATCCGTCCGGGATGAAATCGACCGGGAGAAAATTGTCCGCGAGGTAGTTCGTATAGAGGAACTCTTCGCGGAGGTCCTCATCGAAGAGGTTCTCGGGCGGCACCGCACCGAACACCTCGGTCAGATCGAGGTCGACCGGAATGGTCGGGCAATCAATCAACTCCGGGCGGCCAACCGCCAGGCTCACCGGTACCGGGCTCACTGATGCCGGGTTGACCGCTTCCAGAACGACCGGGTCGGTGACCTCATACGGGGCAAATTCTCCGAACCCCTCGGCAATTTCACACCGCCAATCGGCCTGACACTGCGCCCAGAACACCTCGAACTCGGCACGCTCTTCGGGTGTGGAAGGCGGGTAGCCGTGAGCCGCGAAGAATGGATCGACACGGCCCGGCTGGGGAGTATCGCCGCTCTGGCTCATAGAAGAAGTGTACCAAAACCATGCGCCAGAGTCGAGGGTTTCTCAGATATGTTTGGATTTCTGTGCGAATACGCATTCGGGCAGACCGCGCGTTGTCGAGACCGGCTCGGGCCGGTCCATGGCGGTCTCGGCAAGCTCGACCACCGGAAGCGGGCGGGTCTCGCAGGCCTGCTCGCGCTGGTTCATGGCGGTCTCGGCAAGTTCGACCAACGGAAATGGCCGGGTCTCGCAGGGAGATCGTAGTTGCTTTGCAGCGAGAGCCACGCGCGCGTCGGACGGGCCAGCTATCGAGCGCGAGTTTGAGCCTAGCGAAGGGACTAAACGTAGCGGTCTACTTCGTTGGTGAGGTCGCAGCGCCCCGATTCGGAGGCCACCGCGACCACCTCAAATCGCTCCGCCGATATCGTCGCGAAGCTCCCCACTCGCAGCATCAACCGCGGCGCCCACCGTCGGCGCGAGCCGCTCGGGTGGAAACCGGTCGCCCAGTCCGAAGGCCTGTAGCCGGTCCTTCACCGGCCCCTTCATCTCGGCGAGCACGAGCGTCACCCCCCGAGACGCGAGGTACTCGTCAAGCTCGAGCAGTTCGTCAATGGCGGTCGTGTCGATATCGGTGATCGGCTCGGCGGCAAGGATGACGGTGTGAATCGGCGTGCCATCGGCCTCCGATTCCCGCTCCGCCCGCCGCACCACCGAGCGCACGTAGTCATCAAAGATGCCCCCGTTGGCAAAGAACAGCGGGGCGTCGAAACGCACAATGACGATGCCGGGAACGCGATCGGCATCCGGATGCCGGGAACGGTCATGATACCCGCGCACACCCGGAATGCGCCCGAGCTCCGCCCGATACGGACGCCACGCGCGGATCACGAACGCCACCAGAGACAGCCCGATCGCCACCAGAATGCCGTGCAAAACGCCCACCAGAAAGACGCCGAGGAACGCGGCGATCGAAAGCAGGGCATCCGTTTTGTCGATCCGCCACAATCGCGAGACGCCCGAAACATCGACCAGGCTGGCGGCGGCCACAATGACCACGGCGCTGAGTGTGGCCGACGGGAGGTACCCGGTTACGCCGGGGGCAACGAGCATGAAGACGACAATGATCAGCGCACCAACGACGTTCGTCAGCTGGGATCGCGCCCCTGCCTGCGCGGCGACGGGCGTGCGCGAGGTGGAGGCGGAGATCGGAAAGCCGCCGAAGAACCCGCCCCCGATATTGGCGAGTCCGAGTCCGGCCATCTCCTGGCTGCCGTTCACACTGTCGCCGCGGCGCGCCGCGAGCGTGCGGGAGAGCACCCCGGTGTCAGCGAAGGCGATGAGCGCTATGCCCAGCGCCGGTCCGATCAGCGAAACCACGTCGCCCCAGACGAGGCCGCCGAGCGCCGGTGCGGGGAGCCCCTGCGGCATTGCGCCGACAATCGGCAGCACGTTCTGCAGCGAGAAGATCGCCGTGACCACGATGGACGCGACGACCGCGATCAGCACGCCGGGGATGCGCCCGCCGAGCAGGTAACGCAACCCGACGATGACGGCGAGGGAGGCGAGGCCAAGCAGCATCGCGGCGACGACGATGCTCCCCGCCGCAGCGCCCTGCATGATTGCGCCCATCCCCTGAATCGGGCCGGGAACGTCGATGGAGAACCCGAGCAGCTTGGGAATCTGCGAAATGATCACGAGCAAAGCAACGGCGTTGAGGTAGCCGGCCCGGGTCGGCTTGGAGAGCAGGTCGGTGACGAAGCCGAGTCGCAGCACTCCGGCAACGAGCAGGATGACGCCGACCATCAGGCCGAGGAGTCCGGCGAGGGCAATCGCTCGCTCGGTATTGCCGAGCGCCAACGGCAGGATCGACGCTGCGATGATCGGGGCGAGCGCCGAGTCGGGACCGAGCACGAGGATGCGCGATGGGCCGAAGACGGCGTAGACCAGCAGCGGCACGATCGTCGCGTACAGGCCGGTGTGCGCGGGCAGCCCGGAGGCCTCCGCGTAGCCCATACCGGCCGGGATCAGCAGGAAGCTGAGCACGATGCCGGCGCGCAGATCAGGCATCAGCCACGCGCGCTGGTAGTGCAGGGCGGTGTTCAGCCCCGGGACCAGGCTGAAGGCAACGCCGCGGAATCCGCCGATTGGCATGACTTCACGGTAGTCCGGTCCTCGTCTGCTGTCTGGACTTCATCGGGTGTGCCGATGCGCAAGTGCGTCGGGAGCACCTCGTGCCGGCCGCCCCAGGCGAACCGCCCGAGCGGCAGGCCTGCGATCAGCAGCAGCTGGAAGATGGCGAGAAATACCAGGATGATGCAGAGCAGGGTGGCGTCTGCGGTTGCCATGTGGTTCAGCATAGGTTAGCTGCACGATCGCCCGGTCAGCCCTCGATCGCCAAGCGTCTCAACCAGGCTGCACCTTTTCACAGGTTGCGCGATTTCGAGGCACGGGAAAACCCCTGAGTCCCGGTGCTTACCGGGGATTCAGGGGTTCAAATTGCTGCGAATCTGGTGGGAAACGTGCGAAAATGGGAGCCCAAAACTATAAATATCCAGGTCCTGTGCCAGAAAACCCTGCATGTGGGATCCACAGCGCGAGGGCGCCTACACTCGCCTGAAGCTGCAAGACTTGTCACCATGCTGTCGTCGCCGATTGAACCTTCCGCGACCTCGCCAACGCTCGATCCGTTACCTCGCGCACCGAGGCATCCGTCGACAACCTCACCCAGGGGCGCACCTGCATTCTGGCCATGTTCCGCTCCCGGCGAGAGGTGTTCCGGTGGGACGCGATCTCCGAATACGTCGGCCAGGTGTGTGTGATCAACTCTTTGTCGGCCGTTTCCGCGCTGGATACCTGCCAAGTTGGCGCATACCCCACGAGGTATGCAAAATACCCTAGTGGGTATACACTGTTTTTATGTCTATTACGGATCTCACCGAGACTACCTTTGACGCGACTATTGCCCAGAGTCCCATCGTGTTGGTTGATTTTTGGGCCGAGTGGTGCGGCCCGTGTCGCAGTTTCGCCCCGACATTCAGCGCGGCGTCTGAAAAACACCCCGCAATCACCTTTGGAAAAGTCGACACCGAAGAGGAACGGGGATTGGCCGCAGCCGCGGGCATCCGTTCCATCCCCACGCTGATGGCGTTTCGGGACTCCGTACTCGTCTTTTCCCAAGCAGGCGCCCTGAACGCGGCCAGCCTGGAAGAGCTCATTGCCGGCGTCGAGAAACTCAACATGGACGACGTGCGCGCCACTATCGCCACCCGCTAAACCTTGCGCCCCCGCGAAACCGCTTCGCAGCAGACTCACAGGCGGCCCGTACTGTCACCACCCGGCCAGAATACCCCCTGGTGTATTATTTTATGATTAGTTCACCGAATTGAATGGAGATCCTTATGTGTCGTGCCGTAACGTGCAAAGTGTGCCAAAAGACAACGTGGGCGGGCTGCGGTCAGCACGTTGATCAGGTCATGCGCGGCGTGCCTCGCAACCAGCAATGCGCCGGGCACGTGAAAGAAAAATCGACCGGATCATTCTGGTCCCGGTTACTCGGACGCTAACGGCACCCGGCCCATCTTTTAGAGAAGCCTGCCAGATCGCCAATCGGACTACCGGCGCGGCTACCGCCTGACACGGCCACAAAATTCTGGCCGTGCTCCAGCGGGCTAGACCGCGTATTACTTGCTGCTGTTTTCTCCGTGGAGAGCGGCTAGCGCGGCGAGCAGACGCTGATCGGCTTGATCTGCAAGGTTCTGTATCCCCGGGGAATTGCTCAGCTGGACCATGGTTTGTGGGTTGATAGCTTGAACCGTGGTGGTAGCCGCTGACGGGCTTCGTCGAATGACGACGTTACACGGAAGCAGCAAGCCCATGTCGGGCTCTGCAGTGAGTGCCTGTTCGGCGAGGGCGGGGTTACAGGCACCCAGGATCAGGTAGTCGCCCAGTGCCTGCGCACTTTCCACGCCGAGTTTCGTTTCGAAGGTCGCGTGGACGTCGATTTCGGTAAGAACGCCGAATCCTTGGTTGGCGAGTTCTTCCCGCACCCTGGAGACGGCTTCTTCGTAGGGCAGTGAGACGGTGATGGTGTGTGCGTAGTTCATTGGTTTCTCCTGATTCATTTTCCTGAATTGATGGTTGCGGCTACTGTCAGTTTGCGGTGATAACTCCCATCATTCCTCTGTCTTCGTGGT